>NZ_JBHSDC010000028.1:0-58109 GCF_042651445.1 Parasediminibacterium paludis | reverse complement strand
CACATATTATCTCAACTCCTAAAGAACTTCTCACCTTTTATCCAAGCGGGGTGCAAATATAGAACGCAAAAACATAACAGCAAAGTTTTTTCACAAAATATCCACTAAAATAATTTATTAAATGGCTGTAACCCTTGCTAGCAAGGCACTGTGGACTAAAAATATAATTTTCTCTGGGCGCAATATTCATTTTTTTCTTTTGCAAGAAAGTACAAAAGCGTACCAAACGATGCAGTGTGTGACGCAACAAAAGCCTAATAGTAGCAAAGAAGATTGCTACATAAAATAAATTACACACAATAAAATTACCATAAAAAGACCGTTTACTGCTTTTCCGTGTATAACAAGTGCAGCTTACATTTGTAATCTTATCTTCGTTAGCACCTATTCTATTAATTATTATGATGAAAAAAATAATCTTCAGTTTATTACTTTTAACTACAGCTATTGCACAAGCATTTACGCAAGTACCGCCTACTTATAGCAGTGCAGATATATTAATGCAGCTAAAAAAATTGCAAGTACTTGGTAGTGTTTTATATATAGCTGCGCATCCTGATGATGAAAACAATGGTTTATTGCCATTTTTTGCCAAAGACAAATTGTATAGAACTGCTTACTTAAGCTTAACCCGTGGTGACGGCGGACAAAACTTGATAGGTAGCGAACAAGGTGTTGAACTTGGCATGATACGTACACAAGAACTATTAGCTGCAAGGCGAATTGATGGTGCTGAACAATATTTTAGTACAGCATACGAATTTGGTTTTAGTAAAAACCCTCAAGAGGCATTGCGGATATGGAATAAGGATAAAATACTAAGTGATGTGGTTTGGGTGATAAGAAAATACCAACCAGATGTGATTATTACGCGATTTCCTGGGGATGCAAGAGCTGGGCATGGACATCACTCGGCGTCATCTTTATTAGCTAATGAAGCATTTAAAGCCGCTGCAGACCCAACTAAATTTCCTGAACAGTTTAAATATGGTGTAAGCACTTGGCAGGCTAAGCGCATACTTTGGAACACGTTCAACTTTGGTAATACCAATACTACGAGTGAAGATCAATTAAAAATTGATGTTGGTGGTTACAATAATTTGCTAGGCAAAAGTTATGGTGAACTTGGCGGCGAAGCAAGAAGTATGCATAAAAGTCAAGGCGAAGGCCGGCCAAGAAGACGCGGACAAATATTTGAGTATTTTACAACTACTGGTGGTACAGCACCTAAAACCGATTTAATGGATGATATAGATATTAGCTGGGGGAGAATTACTGGTGGTGATGTGATAGCTGCCAAAATACAACATATTATATCTACTTACAATATAGAAAAGCCAGAATTAAGTGTAAAGCCATTGGTACAGATATATCAAACCATTAAATCTTTACCTGAAAGTAATTGGCGTAATAAAAAACTACAAGAGGTTCAAGACATTATTGAAGCTTGTAGTGGCTTGTATGTAGAAGCAACGACTGCCCAAAATAGTGTAGCACAAGGCGATGTGTTGAAATTAACTAGTTTTTTAAACAAGCGTAATACAACCAATGTAGTACTAGAAAAAATAAATACAAAAGGGGTAGATACGAGTTTAAACTTAAGTGTTGGTTTAAATGTAAATGTGCAACTTAATAGCAGTATTATGGTACCTGCCAACCAGAAAATATCGCAGCCATATTGGTTAGAAAATCCTCAACTGCAAGGTAGTTTCGATGTGAGAGACCAAACATTAATAGGTAAAGCTGAAAATGATGCCGCTTTTGAAGTGAATTTTTCAGTAATGATAGAAGGCGTGCCATTTACCATAAAAAGACCTATAATGTACAAAGTGGTAGATCCAGCAAAAGGCGAATTGTACCAGCCGCTGGTAATATTGCCAAAGATGGAATTAAACTATGTAAAAGACAATTTTGTGTCGCTAAATGGTAAGCCTGTAGCTACACAAATACATTTTAAAAGCAATGTAAAAGACAGCACGCTGTATCGCATTCAGCAGAACTATTCAAACAATTGGAAATATAGCGCCTCAAATATTACCTACGGCACATTTAACAATGTAGAAAACTATTGGGCAGGCACATTTACCCCAAATACTAAAGCTACCAATACAACTGAAGTAGCAAGCTTAAGCACTAATGATGGTACTTATGATGGCTATACCAAAACCATTAGCTACGATCATATACCTACTATTACATATTTTCCAAAGGCGAAAACCAACTTGGTGAACGTAGATATAAAAATAGTTGGTAAAAAAGTAGGCTATATAATAGGTGCAGGCGATAAAGTAGCAGAAGCATTGGTACAAATGGGCTATGAAGTAAGCTTTTTAAACGAAAACGATTTAACGGAAGACAAGTTAAAACAGTACGATGCAATTGTAACAGGCGTAAGAGCTTACAATTTGTATGAGTATTTAACCAACAAATACGATGTACTGATGAATTATGTAAAAAACGGCGGAAATTTGATTGTTCAATATGCTAAAAGCAATACTGTAGGTAGTAAAAATATTAAAATGGGCCCTTATCCTTTTATTGTGAATGCGGGTTCTAGAGTTACTGAAGAAGATGCTAAAGTGAATTATTTATTACCACAACATGCATTACTGAACTATCCAAATATTATTACTGAAAAAGATTTTGATGGCTGGATACAAGAAAGAAGTACTTACCAAGCTGAACAAATAGATAGCCATTACGAAGCACTGTTGGGTATGAATGACACTGGTGAGAAACAAGGTAATGGTAGCTTAATCACCACTAAGTTTGGTAAAGGCAATTTTACCTATGTAAGTTTGGTATTGTTTAGACAATTGCCCGCAGGCGTGCCGGGTGCTTACCGCATAATGGCTAATTTAATTGCACAAGGAAAATAAAACATATGCAGCAACGGAAAGGAATAAGTGCTATTATACTGATACTAATAGCAGTCGCTATTGGTAGTTTTTTAAAAAATGTAAAAACTGGATTGATTATAGGATTAGCGCTTGGCTTGCTATTGAGTGGGCTACTAAGTACGAGAAGAAAATAAAATGCGAAATGGTTTAAAATTCTTAAAAAATGTCTAACATACCACTATTTAAAACTTGGCAACAATGGTATGTATTTACCCTTGTGATGCTTTTTGCCATTATTGGCTTCTTTATTTGGTTTACAAATTATTTTGCATGAGTCAATTAGATTGGATTGTACTAACGATTACCCTTGCAAGTATTATAGGTTATGGCTTGTACAAAAGTCGTACGTCTAAAAACTTAGAAGGTTATTTTTTAAGTAATAGAAGCATGCCTTGGTACTTGGTTTTGTTAAGTATAATGGGTACACAAGCAAGTGCTATCACATTTCTTTCTGCGCCAGGGCAAGCGTTTACAGATGGTATGCGCTTTGTACAATATTATTTTGGCTTACCAATAGCTATGGTAATTTTGTGCATCACGTTTGTACCATTATTTAGCAAACTTAAAGTATTTACGGCTTACGAATATTTAGAACAACGTTTTGATATTAAAACAAGGGTGTTTACCTCTTCACTGTTTTTATTGTCAAGAGGGTTATCTACTGGTATTAGTATTTATGCGCCTTCTATCATCATTTCATCATTGCTTGGTTGGGATATTTTCTGGACCAATATTGTAATGGGCGGCTTACTCATCATTTATACGGTTAGTGGCGGCGCAAGGGCTGTTGCTTACACACAACAACTGCAGATGGCCATCATATTTGTAGGCATGTTTGCAGCAGGTTACTACATTGTACATTATTTGCCCAATGGTATTGGTTTCAAACAAGCGCTACAAGTAAGTGGCGCCAATGGTAAATTGAATGTAATAACCACGGGTATTTCAGCCAAAGGCTTTGACTTTAAAGATCGATATAATATTATCAGTGGCGTTATTGGTGGCTTCTTTTTGGCTTTATCTTATTTTGGTACAGATCAAAGCCAAGTAGGTAGATATTTAACAGCAAAAGATAATACCGAAAGCAAGCTTGGCTTACTGATGAATGGTCTTGTAAAAGTACCAATGCAATTTTTTATTTTATTAATTGGCGCGTTACTATTTACATTTTATCAATTTAATACAGCCCCTATTTTCTTCAATAAATCTGTAGATGACAAAGCAAAGCAAACTAGCTACAAATCAGAATTAGCAATTATTGAACAACAATTTACCCAAGCACAAAACCAACAACAAGCCCTTACAGCGAGGTATGTGGTTAGTAATAATATAGCGATAAAAGATAGTTTGCAACAAGCAAGTAAGCAATTAAATAGTTTGCAAAAGCAATACAAATCGGTATTAAAAAAAGCGCTACCGACATCTGATACAAACGATACCAACTATGTGTTTCTGCGCTTTGTGGTTGATTATTTACCCAAAGGCTTGGTAGGCTTACTAATAGCTATCATTTTTATTGCCTCTTGGGGGTCTATTGCGGCGGCTTTAAATGCACTAGCAAGTTGCACTGTTATTGACTTTCACTTGCGTTTTCGAAAGCAAAACACATACGATGCTAATAATATTGTGCAATGTGAGAGCGATTATAAAACATCTAAATATTATACACTGGGTTGGGGTATTTTTTGCATAATAACGGCAGAATTATCTACAGGTATCGGCAGTTTAATTGAAGCTGTAAATGTTTTAGGCTCGTTATTTTATGGTGTTATTTTAGGGATATTTCTAGTAGCATTCTACCTAAAAAAAGTGCAAAGCAATGCCGTATTTTATGCTGCTATATTGGGCGAATTAATTGTAGTCACTTTATTCATATTAGATAAATATGACATTATCGGTCTTGGATTTCTATGGCTAAATGTAGCAGGCGCTTTGGCAGTAGTAATTTTAAGTATATTTTTACAGCCATTGTTACAAAAAAGAATAGTAGCTCAATAATTGGATATAATAAAATAATATTAAGCCACAAAATTATTTCACTTTAATTTTTTCAAGAGTCGATTCAACGATGATCAATTCTTGTGAGTTTGAAGCTCGGTATATTTGATACAATCAATGGAAATTTTTCTACTATTACATTGCTTGGATCTAAACCAAAGCCACGTTCTTCGCTTAAGCTAATTTCTTTTAGCCAAAAATATAATTTCATAATTATACGTTCAAAAAACGGCAACTCGTTATCTTGGCTCAAGAATTTCTCAAGCACAATAATTTGGAAGTCGCCTACAACATTGTTTCTTTCCAAACTGGTATATCGGCTTGTAATATTAACTTCCTTGTTAGACACTAAGTTTTGAACCACTTGTTTTAGCATCAACGTAATCTTCTGCTCTACTCTAAAACCCAGTCTAAATTCAATACGAATGACTTCATCTTTTACAATATGGTCTACACTGTATTCGCTTGTATATGGATCGTCTAATACATCAACATGCACAAACCAATAGACATTGGCACGCTTGGGCTTTCTATTTAAAATGGAATAAATGATTTTGTGTTCAATTTCTTTAGGATTGTTCGCACTTGTCATATATACCAAATGAGTCGCATAAGTAGGGATACTGGTATCTTCACTTAGTTCTTTCAACATTGGTATATAATGTTGCAAACGCACAAATTCAACATAGCGGTTTTTAATTTTTCTACTTCTAAACCATACATACATTACCGAAAACAACGCACCGCCAACAATTAACGTCACATAACCACCATGCGGAAATTTCTCTAAATTGGCTATTAAAAAAGATATTTCAATAGTAAAATAAGTGGCGAGATATAAATATATCCAAACAGGTAATACCCTATGACTTACTAAGAAATTAGCGAATAGGATAGATGTACTAAGCATACACATGGTAATAGCCAAGCCATATGCTGCCTCCATATTGGATGATTTTTGGAAAAATAAAACCACCCCTACACAACCAAAAAATAATAGCAGGTTGATGCCAGGTATATATACTTGCCCTTTCTCATCTGTTGGGTAAGAAATTTTCATTTTAGGCCAAAGGTTCAAACGCATGGCTTCTGAAATAAGCGTAAAAGAGCCAGAAATTAGTGCTTGACTAGCAATAATCGCCGCAATAGTTGCTATGATGATTCCCACTAATTTAAACCATTGGGGCATGATACCATAAAATGGGTTGAAACCATTCTCTAAAAGGGCTACTGGAATAATTTGATTGTGATAATTTGCTAATAACCAAGCACCTTGTCCTAAATAGTTAAGTATCAAACAGGTTTTTACAAAAACCCATGAAATCCTGATATTACCTCTACCGCAATGCCCTAAATCGCTATAGAGCGCTTCGGCACCAGTGGTACATAAAAACACGGCACCTAAAATCCAGAATCCTTTTGGATATACCGTCAGCAATTCAATGGCATAGTGCGGGCTCAGTGCTTTAAAGATACCTAAGTCGTCAAATAAATGGGAACAGCCAAGTACTGCAAGCATACTAAACCAAACAATCATAATTGGCCCAAACATTTTACCAATTGATGCCGTACCAAATTGTTGTAAAAAAAACAAAAAAGTAATAATGCCTAATACAATAAAAATAATGGTTTGGGTGGTAATCTCGTGTAAAGAAGGCAATTGACGTAACCCTTCTACAGCAGATGTTACTGAGATTGGTGGTGTAATAATGCCATCCGCTAAAAGGGCGGCACCGCCAATCATAGCAGGTATTACTAGCCATTTTTTTCTACGCCTTACTAGGGCGTATAAACTAAAAATACCGCCTTCGCCGCGGTTATCCGCTTTCAAGGTCAGTATTACATACTTAACGGTGGTTTGTAATGTTAGCGTCCAAATAATACAAGATAATGCACCTAGTATCAAATCTTCCGAAATATGCCTTCCGTTGATAATTGAATTTAAAACGTAGAGAGGTGATGTACCAATGTCGCCATAGATAATACCAAGCGCTATTACCAAACCGGCGGCAGAAACTTTGTTAATGTGCTTGCTCACAGTAAAAGATTTGCCTTATGAAAAATCAAAAGTATTCTTAAATTCAATCCACTAACTTAAAAGTTATTTATAGAACTTGATAGCACACGTAAAACTACTCTTTTTTATATTATCAAGCGCGCAGATATTTGCATGAATATTATTAATAATAAAGTAAATAATTTCTATTGTACTTCTGAAATAAGATATTTATCAATAAAAATTTATAACTGAGATTCACTTCTTATAACTTTTCATTCCAGTAAGCTTCTTCTGCCAATAAGGTTTGCTTACGAAAAACCAGTTTTGAAGGAATATCTTTTGCAAATATTACGATAGCTATCGTGATATTGTATACTAAAAGAATCATAAATATCCATGAAAAAATTAATAGCTGCAATACAAAAATGGCTATAATCAGTAAAATCAAATAACTGAACAATAATAATGCGCTGATGCAAACGCATAGAAATGCTGCAGTAGATTTACGTACCAATAACACAAAAGCAGTAATACTAAATAGAAAGATGGCAGTAACAACTAAGGTAATCCAATGACCTGGTGAAATATATAAGTTTTGAAATAAACAAGCAATAGCTAGTACTACGCCTGCTACGCCTGCCACGGCGCAAAATTCCTCATCGGCTTTTGTAAGTTGTTTAGGTTGCTTCATGTCAGTTGTATTATATTGCTAATATACAGAACTATTGTAAAGTAACTTCTATTTTTGTAAAAACTTAAATTTAGTGTTTACTTAATAATGCTGCGGGCACTTGCTTGCAACCTTTTAAACGATACACATAAAAATAACGTACTGCTTTGCCGCTGCGCATCTGATTTATCATTACTGGCGACTCAATGGTAGCAAAGAATTTGCCGTAGGCATCATTAACATTAAAAGGCAAATTTGAAGGTACGATACAATAGGCATCATCACCAATAGCCAATGGCTGCCGAATTGTATTTAACCACGCAAATTTGTGAACATCTTGTAATAGACCAACGCCTAAAACGCGCTGCCCCGTTAGCCTGCTTGTATAAAATTCTAAGTGCCCCGCCGGAAACCATTTGCCTACAACAATGGGTGCATTTGCGGGCATTTGTTTGGTAGCAATATCTTCCTTCACTAAATCATTAAATTTTTTACTAAAGTCTTTCCAGCCACTGATATCTAGCGTAGGGCAAAATTCACCATAATTTTTAGCATCATGACTACCAAAATTAGTGGGTACCAATTGAATTGCTAATACCCCAATCAGTAAAACAACGACTATTAAACCGCCAGCAATTTTTATAGCTAATGGATATATTTTCTGTGTTATATTTTCTAGATAAATTGCTGCAAAAAAATAAAGTGGTAAATAACCTGGACCACTCCAATGCGGTAATGTAGGATTGAACAAGGCAATACCCCAAAACAAAACAATCATTGGTACACTCATACAAACTAGCCAGGTGTTAGTGGTAGCTGTAAACAAAACTTTTCGTTTAATACCAATTAAGATACCAGTTATAATCAATATAAAAATGACAGGATTTTGGTAGGCAAATTCGCCCACAATTTCTTGCAGCAACATATCCCATTGCAGGCTAGTATGCGTTACACGTTCTGCGTGAAATTTATACGTTATAAAATCGTTGACAATATTCCAATAAACGATTGGTAATAAGCAAATTAAAGTAATAACAAATGCAACATACAAACGCCAATTAAGCAACCATTTAATACGTTTACTTAAAATAAATAAGCCCAAACCAGCCCATAAATACAAGCCGTGTACTTTGCATAAACAAGCCAATCCAATAAGTAATCCCAACCAAAACCATAAATTAGCCTGTTTTTCTTTTTGCTGGAAAATAATAAGACTCATTACATACAAAGCTGCTGTGTACAAAGGCATTTGTGGGCTATCGGGCAAGATAAATAAGCCAGCAATAATTCCAGCATATACCGAACAATTGTAAATAAGTGCCGCATACCAACCTGTGCGCTCGTTACGAATGGTTTTACCGATTAAAAATATAAACCAAGACGAAATAGCACAGCCAAAAATGGCACCAAGACGAAGCGATACATCATTGACCCAAATTAAGTTTAGCGATGTCAATCGAATTAGCAAACCTACCATTGGCGGATGGTCGAAATGGTTATAATCTGGCTGTAGTGCGTACGTCCAATAATATACTTCATCGTTACCAAGCTCCACAAAAAAAGCTACTATCACTTTTATAATGATAGTAGCCAGTAGTAAAATATAAAGTTGCTTTTTGTAATTAATTGATTGCATACCAAGCAAAGGTAAGCGGCCTAAGGTTGCTTATCAAAAGCTGCTTTTACAGCATCTAAATGATTGATAAACTTTTGAATATCAGAATCGTAACCATATTTTTTATCGCTTAATGCATTACCATTGATATCTAAAAACATGTAAAGTGGTTGTGCATTTAGGTCAAACTTAGTGACCTCATAATCTAAATTTTTATCACCGACAGTTACAATTTTATCACCTTTTTTATTGGTATACTGTTCTGAAGCTGGCAATTCTGTACTTTCATCCACATACAAACTTACCAATACGAAATTCTCTTTGATTCGTTTCAAAACGTCAGGATTATGCCATACTTCTTCTTCCATTTTACGGCAATTTGCACAAGAATGTCCTGTAAAATCCAGCATTAAGGGTTTATGCAAAATCTTGGCAGCTGCCATACCTTCTTCCAAATCAAAATAAGCTGTTAATCCAAATGGCACATGTAATTTATCTATATATTTTTTGGGGGGGTGCGCATTAGAAACTATAGAGGAAGTTGTCGCATTATTAGAATTACCAATAGTATATTTTAGATTATCTAAATTAAAATCTTGTGTAGTTGCTGGCGGCACAAAACCAGACAGAGGCTTTAAAGGTGCGCCCCACAACCCTGGTACTAAGTACAATGCGAAACTAAAAGCCCCGATTGAAAAGAATAAACGTGGCACACTAATAAACTTTAAATCACTATCGTGAGAGAATTTTAACTTGCCCAATAAATAAAAGCCCATTAGCGCAAATACTACAATCCATAATACTAAAAACACATCTCTGTTTAGTAAATGCCAATGATAAATTAAATCTACATTAGATAAGAACTTCATGGCCAAAGCCAATTCTATAAACCCAAAAGTTACTTTAACTGAATTTAACCAACCCCCACTTTTGGGTAATGATTGTAACATGGAAGGGAAAAATGCAAATAAAGAAAATGGTAATGCCAAGCCTAAACCAAAACCAAACATACCTAAGATTGGTGCAATACTTACGCCTTTTGTGCTAGTTTGACCAAGTAGCGTACCTACCAAAGGACCAGTACAAGAAAATGAAACAATCACCAATGTTAAAGCCATGAAAAATATTCCGATAATACCGCCCTTACCAGCTTGCTGATCGGCTTTATTAGCCCAACTGTTTGGTAACGTTAACTCAAAAGCGCCGAAAAATGATGCTGCAAAAACAATAAATATTGCAAAAAACAATAAGTTTGAAATGGCAGAAGTAGAAATAACATATAAGGCTTTATCACCAAAAATTAAAGTAATTAAAATAGTAGGTATTGTATAAATGGCAATGATAGACAATGAATAAATAACTGCATTTCTGATACCTGCTTGACGAGAGCCACTACGTTTTAAAAAGAAACTAACAGTAACAGGAATTAAAGGAAATACGCAAGGCGTGATAATGGCAAATAAGCCAGTAGCAAAACATAACAAAAACACACTTAGTAAAGTATCATCTTTTTTAGGTATATCGGCCTTAAGAGATACCGCTTCTACTTTTATAGAAAATTTTTCTTCTTCGCTAGGAAACTCCTCACCTTTTTTTAGCAAAGCTGTAAACAAGCCTTTTAATATAAGTGTACTATCAACTTTTACATGTACCAAATAAGTAAATGATACAGTATCACTGAATAATTTGTAAACACTGCTATCAGTTGATTTTACTAGTTGCAGCGTACCATTTTCAGTTACAGTATCTTTTAGTGTAGCCAATGGCTTTGCAGTTGTGTCAAGCATCAAAGCCGATACAAAAGCATCGTCGACATTAGATTTTTTGGTAGAAAATAGCTGCGAGCCTTTGCTAATTTTTGCTGCTACGGTAAGCTGTACAGTGGTGTCGTTAATCGCTTTGGCAGCAAAATTAAACTGCACAGGTTTGGTTTCCTGTGCAGTTCCTATTTTACATATTACCAATACGATTATTAGAAGTAATGCAATTTGTTTTTTCATGCTTTGTTGATATTCATTTTGTGTAATGACGTGTTTGTAACGTAATCATTACAATAGTTTTATGTCAAATGTTTTTTTAGTTGGAGGCAAACATTGTTCATCATCACACACCATATATTCAACCGTACCACTCACATTGGTTTTTACACCAGCTTTTACTTTAACCAATTGTGTAAAAACCACCTTGTTACTGTAAAATAATACGTCTGTAGAGAAGTTTTTATCGTATACTTTTTCAAGTTTACCAGTTTCTATCACTTTACCACTGATGGTAATCAATGGATTTTTTTTGAAACTAAAAGTCGTTGGCACTGGTCCATTTTTACCTGTATTCTGAGAGTAAATATGCCAAGGCTTATCCACAGTTGCGGTTAACACAATTTCATAATCAGCACCTTTCTTTTTAGCCTCAAATTGCCACTGAACGGGATTTTTTACTTGTGCATGTAATGTTGAAATACCTACAAACATTAACGCAGCGAATACTATTTTTTTCATTTATAAATTTTATTAATTTAAGCCAAGAATTTCAAACACTCTTTTGCCATCAATATTACCTAATGTTTGGTTGGTAGCCCTTTCAGGATGCGGCATCATACCAAACACATTACCTGCTTTATTACGGATGCCAGCAATATTCCTTACAGCACCATTAGGATTTGCCTCTGCATTTATTTCACCAGCCTCAGTACAATATCTAAATAATACTTGCCCATTTGCTTCCAATTCCTCGATGGTGGTATCATCTGCAAAATATCTACCTTCCCCATGAGCTATAGGTACCTTTAAAGCGTCATTCGTGTGCCGTAAGTACACATTTTTACAAATAAATTGTTGATTGGCATTTTGCAACAACACACCTGGCAGCAAACCGCTTTCACATAAAATTTGAAAGCCGTTGCAAACGCCCAATACTTTACCACCTTTATTGGCAAATTCAATCACAGCTTGCATCATTGGGCTGAACCTTGCAATAGCGCCACAGCGCAAATAATCACCATAGCTAAAGCCGCCCGGGAGTACGATACAATCATCTGTAGTAAACATGCTTAAGTCGTTGTCTTTGTGCCAAAGCATTACAACTTTTTTACCAAGGTCTTGTTCTAATGCATCTTGCATATCTCTATCGCAGTTAGAACCAGGAAAAACCACTACGCCAAATTTCATGTGTAAAAATTAATGTGTATGATAATAGATGCTGTAAAAGTAATTAGATACCAGTTAAGGCAATTCTAATTTTTAATGATTACCCAATTATTGTGAATAACCGCCGCCAAAGCCAAAAAAAACAAGATATTTGGCCACCACATTTTTCTAGGATAAACAAATACATTAGAAATAATAGCCGCAAAAGGCACCATACTTAAAGCTGTAGCAGCCATACCCGCATCTATAAAAAGGAATGGCAGTGGTATCATAATAAAAGCCATTACAGTAATAATACCCCAGTTTTTTCTAATTTGAATGACCATCCTATTAGTATTATTATTAAGCGTAATGAAACCAAATAACAGCAAGATAGTGGCAATGCCTACATTTACCCAAAACCAAATATTATTTGTAACCAATACTTTGGTGAAATGAATTCGTGGCACGAAGCTCTGCCACATTCCTATTTTATCGTTTAAAAATAATAATGCGCCAATTATATAAAATGGCATTAGTACACCAAGTAACAGCACAAACCATTCGCTTAACACAAATGGACGTACAATAATTAAAGCAAAAAACACGATGATTAATAGCAAGGCTATGGAATGATAACATAAAACAGCCGCACCAACAATGAGTCCTGTATTAAACAACAAACTTTTAGGCGAAGGGTTGTTGTACAATTTGGTTAATTGTATAAAAATCCAAATAACAAAACTATTAGCAATTAATGCGGGGGTAATACTAGCCCATTCTGGGAAAAACCCGGTTAGTAAAACATAGCTCATGGCAGTGGTAAAACCCGTTTGCGAAAACATCCGGTATTCGTTTAGCAAAATATTTAAACGAATAGCTTGCAGTAACACAATCGCCATGTACAATAAACTAATAGCTGTTGGCTGCAAAAACTTAATATACTTGATTAATACAAAAGCAATAACGCCACTATCCTGCATTACAGGCACTGTAGGTACATTGATAAACAAATGACCGTGTACTGCAAAACACAATAATATCAAGCAAAATACACTTGTAAACGACTTGTTTTTAAATAAAGAAACCACTATTGCCTACTGTTTAAAAAATGGGTTACATATCTATTTTAGCAAAGCAAATGTAGTTTCTATATTGGCATGGCATAATAATCTGTTTGCTGCCAGTTTGTTTTGCCTGTCTTGGCATAAAATCGTAGCCCTTATCAAGGTTTTTTAATGTAGGGGCTCTCGTAACTTGTCCTTCAGGATTAATACTTTGGTCTGTTAATAGCATCTGCCTTTTCTCTTGCGAGTTAAATAGAAAATGAATTTCACCACCTGTATTCACAATACCATAACCAATAAAATGATCGGTATTGTCATCATATTGCGATTTTCTAATCACATTCGACCAATCCATTTTTCCAGTTGGGTCAACAGATAATACAGCAATATTTTCTGCATAATATCTTACGATGTTAGTATTATAGCCAAACCTATTCCAAGGATAATTATATATGTTAAAAGCCGAGCTGTTATAATAATAATTATTTATAAACCCATTGTTTGGCGAGCCAAAATTATCCCATCGAGTATACGGCCCACTTCCTCTAGATGAAGTATAAACACTTTCAGCAGAAATAATAAAACCACCATCTTTACGCATAATGATATTATGTAAAAAATAGTCATTAAATGCCATTTTGGTACTTCCGTCACTCTTAGCTTCACTTCTTAACTCGTCACTAAATGTGATACTAGTATTCAATAATTCTTTGCGGTCAGTTTTATCGTACAAAAAGCAATACAAGCCGTCAATATTACCACGCCTTTGCTTACTACCAAAAGATGTGACCAAGTAGTGCTTGTTTACATTATCCACTTTTACCCTGATATCATCTAAATACAAACCTTTAATGCGCAAGTCCGTTTGCTGAATAGAGTCGTTAGTAGCAGCTTTTTGTAATAAAATAACTTTGTTAATATTATCATTTTGTGCCGTGCCTGATGTTTTGATAAACACCAAGTCACCATCATTATCTAATTGAAACTCATTTAACACATCGTTACGCTCTGGCATGGCAATAGCATTGGTCGTTTTCTTAATCAGCATTAAGTCTTTATTAAACAACGATGTTGTGAGATAATGTACTTTATCGTTTTTGTTATTTACTTTAAGTACCATCAGCGCTTGCTTGTCTTCGCTGTTTAAAACGGTATAAATTTTATTTGAAGCGGTATAATTTACCTCTGTTGTGTCTAATTGGATGGGCTCACCAATTTTGCGCGCCTTCGCATCTAGTTTTACCGCCATACAATACACAATATTGCGCTTTTGATATTGGTAAAACATATAGTAAAAACCAGGATATTGCAAAAAGTCGGCATTAAAAATACGATCTGGTAAAAAGTCAAGTTTTACTTTTTCTATTTGATTCATATCGTTATCAAACAAGCAAATAAAATTTTGATCACGGTAATTTTTATACACGTGAAAAGTACCATTCATTTTACCCATTATTTCAAAACTAATATCACGCGCATCATCACGGTCAGGCTCTGAATAGGTTATGAGTTGTGCGTGTGCTTGCAAACCGATTATTAATCCTATAGCGAAAAATACTGCAACAATTTTTTTCATGGCTTAGTGTTTTTAATGTGCCTATATATTATACAATCTTGTACATCAATAGGTTAAAAATAAGGGATGTAAAATGAAATAAATAGTAGCAAATCGTTAAAATACATCTGCTTCTATTTTGAAATAAGTAGCAGTAATTATCTTACCAAATTTCTTTTAAAGTTACTTCCGTTTTAGACACTTTTAATTCGTGATTGACACCTATTTTCAGCGCAACATTTTCTACACCATGGCTTACGGGGAAATTGTAACATACAGGAAATTTATAACCTTTTACATGGTGATTAATGAGGTTGTATACATCTGTGCCAAAAGGTATGGTGGTATCTTTTAAATCGGTAAAACCGCCAATAATTAATCCATTTAAATGCTTAAACATCTCTGCTCGTTCTAGCTGAATGAACATTCTATCAATATTGTACAGATACTCACCTACATCTTCTAAAAACAAAATTTTATGCCTCGTTTTATAGCTACTGTGCGAGCCAATTAAATGCGCAATTATCGATAAATTTCCCCCAATTAAATCGCCCTCGCCTTTACCTATTTTATTTAATGGATGAATATTTTTGCCATAATCAGCCGTTTCGCCCTCGAGCGCCATTTTTAGAGATGCTACGAATGGATTATGAAACCCTCCCTCGTTAAATGCAGCAGCCATAGGTGCATGCATGGTAGCTATTTGATAATGCTGGTAAATATGGGCATGCAATACTGTAATGTCGCTAAAACCAATGATCCACTTAGGATTTTTCTTAAATTTTTGAAAGTCTAAATCGTCAATAATTCTACTCAATCCATAACCGCCTCTTGCACACAAAATGGCCTTTACAGTACTATCATTGAGCATTTGTTGCAAATCTTGAACACGTTGCTTATCTGTACCACTAAAATAGTTGTATTGATGGCCCAAAGTGCTACCAATTTTCACCCGATAGCCCCAAGCTTCTAAGGTTTTAATACAAGTTTCAGCGTTTTCGGCAGGCATATAACCGCTAGGACACACAATACCTACTGTGTCGCCTTTTTTTAAATATGGAGGAATCGTAATCATATTGCAACATTAGCGATTTTTATTTAATAATATCCTTAAATATTACCTTATCTACAGCTACGTCTAATTCATGTATTATACCACATTTTAACGCATAATTATTTCGCTGGTGGCCTACTGGAAAATTGAAACAAACGGGATAATGATAGCCTTCCAATTTTTCTTTAATTATCTCATAAACGGTTTTGCCAAACGGCTCGCCACCTAAATCTTCTTTTATTTTAAAACCGCCAACAATTAAGCCAGCCAAATGCTTAAGCTTACCACTGCGCTGCAAATTCCAAAACATTCTATCGATGCTGTATAAATATTCGCCCGTATCTTCTACAAATAATATTTTACCAGCAGTATCTATGTCAGATGTGCTTGCAGCAAGACTTTCCAAGGTTTTTAAATTACCACCAACCAATACGCCTTTTGCTTTGCCCCACACATTTTCTGCTGTTGGAATTGCATTGTACACCATTGGCGTACCTTGTAAAGCATCTTTTATCGATAAAATGGTGGCTTTTTGTTCTGCATCAGCAAGCGACCAATCATCGGGAAAGCTATTGCACATTTTTGAGTGAATGGTAGCCACATTATATTGTTGGTGTATGTGCGAATGCAACACCGTAATATCGCTAAAACCTATTACCCATTTTGGGCGCTTTCGAAAGTTTGTAAAGTCAATATTATCTATAATTCTCACTGCACCATAGCCACCTCTTGCACACAAAATAGCTTTAATAGAATGATTATCTAGCATTGCTTGAAAGTCTTGCAAACGCTCAGCATCGGTACCGCCATACGTAAAATCTCTCTTGCCAATGGTGTCGCCAATTTTTACTTGAAAACCCCAACTAGTTATTTGTGCAACTGCGGGTTCAATATCTTTTAATGTAATATATCCAGCAGGACTTGTAATACCGATGGTATCGCCTGTTTTTAAGTAAGGCGGTATCATTAATTGGGGATTTTTGTCCCGATAGCTATCCGGATGAAATTGATGATTTTTATGTGGCTTAGTTTGCGCCAAAGCATTGGCTGCAATACTTGCTGGTAATATGGTGGCTAGAAAATGCTTACGGTTCATGTATATTTATATTATCAATTGTTAATGTGGCAGGTTTAGCATTTATTTACAGACAATTTTTTCAAATATGAGTGTTTATTTTCTACTTCGATTTGCCACTATTCCAATCATTTTTATAGGTTGGTTAATTTATCAAAGAGAATTTAAAAATAGGCAATGGAAGGATTTAAAAGATGATGCGCTCGTTATCTTTTTCTTCATAGTAATTAGTAGTCTGGTTTATTATTGGCTATTTTTCTAAAATTCTTGCTAACGGCAAATGCTTAACTTTGCAATCTTCGTTTGGTTGCATAGTAAACAAAACGTACAAGTTGTCCGCCTTAGGCGGGACGAAGTTTTATACAAGAACTAAAAGCTGGTTACAAAAGAAAAATGACGACACCAAAAAGATACTTGATTACGGCGGCTTTGCCTTATGCCAATGGTTTAAAACATATTGGTCATTTGGCGGGTGCTTATTTGCCCGCAGATATTTATGTGCGCTATTTAAAAACCCAAAAAAGAGATGTGGTTTTTGTTTGCGGCAGCGATGAACACGGCACGGCCATTCCTATTCAAGCCATGAAAGAAGGGACCACTGCGCAAGCTATTATAGACAAATATCACCCAATCATTGAGCAGAATTTTAAAGATTTGGGTATTCAATTTGATATTTATCACCGCACATCAGATCCATTACATCATGAAACAGCGCAAGAATTTTTTAAGGTTTTAAATAACAATAACGACCTAGAAATAAAGGAAAGTGAACAGTATTACGATGAAGCGAGCAACACTTTCTTGGCCGATAGATACATTAAAGGTACTTGCCCTGTATGTGCTAATCCCAATGCATTTGGCGACCAATGTGAAAAATGTGGATCATCGCTTAGTCCTGATCAGTTGATAAATCCGGTAAGCACTTTAAGCGGTAATCAGCCTGTAAAAAAAGCGACAAAACATTGGTATTTACCGCTAGACCGTCACGAAGCTTTTCTACGTGAATGGATTTTAGAAGAACACAAAAATGATTGGCGAGCGAGTGTGGTAGGGCAATGTAAAAGCTGGATTGATGGTGGCTTACAAGCAAGAGCTGTAACGAGAGATTTGGATTGGGGCATAAAAGTGCCAGTTGAAGGCGCTGATGGAAAAGTGTTGTATGTATGGTTTGATGCGCCAATTGGTTACATCAGCGCTACCAAACAATGGGCAAAAAATAACGATAAAGACTGGTCACCTTATTGGAATGATCAGGACACGAAACTTGTGCATTTTATAGGTAAAGACAATATCGTTTTCCACTGCATTATTTTTCCTGTCATGCTAAAATTGCATGGTAATATTTTACCTACCAATGTACCCGCAAATGAGTTTATGAACTTAGAAGGCGACAAAATGAGTACAAGCCGAGGTTGGAGTATTGAGATGGATGATTACATTAATGATTGGGTAAAACCAGACAATGGTGGCGAAAGCATGGCTGATGTATTACGCTATTATTTAACGCAAATTGCCCCAGAAAGTAAGGATAGTGAGTTTACATGGAAAGGTTTTCAAGATGCGAATAACAGCGAATTAGTAAGCATTTTTGGTAATTTTGTCAACAGAACTTTTGTACTAATGCACAAACTTTGTAAAGGCAAAGTACCTGTGTTTCATAATGATATTATTGACGATAAAGACAAGCAATTAATCATAGATATTAAAACAGCAACAGCTAAAATCGAAGCTTTATTAGAAGCTTATAAATTTAGAGACGCCTTGTTTGAAGTGATTGATTTGGCAAGAAAAGGCAACAAGTATTTACAAGAAAAAGAGCCTTGGAAAAAAGTACCAAAAGATGGTAGCTTACCATTAATTCCCGATCAACAGCAAATTGATAATTGTATGCATTTGTGCTTGCAATTAACTGCCAACTTGGCTATTTTAATACATCCATTTTTACCATTTACTGCCAAGAAATTATGCCACATGATGAAGGTGGTAGACAGAATGCTTGAATGGGAAAATGCAGGTAATATTAACTTACTAAAAGTTGGTTACAGCCTACGTGAGCCACAGTTATTGTTTAGAAAAATAGAAAACGAAGAAATAGAAGTACAACTTGAAAAATTAAAGCAGAAGTCAATGGTCAATGGTCAACAGTCAATAGAAAAAACAGAAGTTGTAGAAAAAGAAACAATAGCCTTAAAACCTGAAATAGTATTTGATGATTTTGCTAAAATTGACCTGCGTGTAGGCACCATTGTTTCCGCTGAAAAGGTTGAAAAAGCAGATAAACTATTGAAGCTTTCAGTTGATTTAGGCTTCGAAACTAGAACTATCCTTTCTGGTATTGCCTTACACTTTAAACCAGAAGATATTGTGGGCAAACAAGTGAGTGTAGTAGTAAATTTAGCACCAAGAAAAATGCGCGGTATAGAAAGCAACGGTATGATTTTAATGGCCGAAGACCATCAAGGAAAATTACATTTTGTAAATCCTGAAAGCGAGATAAATGCGGGTGCGGGTATTAGCTAAACATATTTGGCTGATGAATAAAAAAAGTGCCAATCATCTATGATGATTGGCACTTTTACTTTAACTAAAGTATTAATGGTTGTCGTCGGAAAATGCGGTTGCCTTTTCCTTCAATGCAGCCAATTTTTCTTTGCTATAAGCAATTTTAGAAATCAATACGAATAATACTGGTACAATAAAAATTGCCAATCCTGTGGCAGCCAACATACCACCAAGTACCGTCCACCCAATCGTATTGCGTGCTACAGAACTTGCTCCCGTTGCTAACGCCAATGGCAAAACACCTAAGATAAAAGCAATAGATGTCATTAAAATGGGCCTTAAGCGCAATCGAACGGCGTCCAAAGTAGCTGCAATAATTGGGACACCATTATCTACACGTTCTTTTGCAAACTCAACAATCAAAATAGCATTTTTAGCAGATAAACCAATTAAGGTAATCAAGCCAATTTGTGCATATACATTATTGGTTAGGCGTGGTATTAAAGTAAGCGTTAAAATAGCGCCAAATACACCAACTGGTACCGCCAATAATACTGAGAATGGTACTGACCAACTTTCGTACAAGGCGGCTAAAAATAAGAATACAAAAATGATGGATAAAGCAAATATATACACTGCACTAGAACCAGACTTCAACTCTTGCAAACTTAAACCAGAAAACTCATAACCATAACCCTCAGGAAGCACTTTTGCGGCAGTGCGTTGCAATGCCTCAATCGCTTGCCCACTACTAAAACCTTGCTTGGCATTACCATCCACTTCAGCACTTCTATATATATTAAAATGCGATATCAGCGGCGCACTTTCAGTTATTTTATAGCTCACAATGGTACTTAATGGTATCATTTGCCCCATATTATTTTTTACATAATAAGAACCAATATTTTTGATATCATTACGGAAAGTGGTATCGGCTTGGGCAACCACATAAAAATTTCTACCATATATTGTTAGCTGATTGATATAAGTACTACCCATATACATCTGCATGGTACTGTACACATCTGATAAATTAAGACCCAGCTTTTTGCATTTTTCTCTATCAACATTCACAGAATAGCCAGGGGTATGTGCACTAAAAAATGTGAATGCCCCAGCAATTTCAGGTTGTTTATTAGCCTCTGCAACAAAACTGTTCACTACTTTCTCAAAAGTTTTAATATCATCATTAGACTGCTTTTGTTCAATTTGAATACTAAAGCCGCCTGCATTACCAAGACCAGGAATTGCAGGTGGTGGAATAACCACAATTTTGGCTTCTTTTATGGCAGCAAAACGTTTGTTCAACTCGGCAATAATACCCATCAGTTGCTCAGATTTTTCCTTACGATCGTCCCAAGGTTTCAATTGCATAAAGATGGTACCACTATTGGATTTGGAACCGCCTGTTAAGATGTTTAAACCACCCAAAGCCGCAACGTGGAAAACACCTGGTACGCTTTTGGTAATTTTCATCATACTATCTAGTACGCCTAATGCCCTTACTGTTGAGCCAGCTTCAGGTATTTCATACGAAATATAAATACGCCCATCATCTTCAGTGGGTATAAAACCTGTGGGTTTATTTTTAAACAACAAAACATCCCCTGCTATAATACAAGCCAGTAACACCAATACCAATGGCGCCCGTTTAATCCATCCTTTAACACTTAAGGTATAGTTAATACTCAGTTTGCGATAGCTTTCGTTAAACGCATAAAAAAACTTATTTAACCCTTTCGATTCTTTACTAATCGTCTGAGGTTTTAATAACATTATACACAATGCAGGCGTAAGCGACAATGCGATAAAAGCTGAAATCAAAACAGAAATAGCAATAGTGATAGCAAATTGTTGGTATAGCCTACCCACAATACCAGGAATAAAACCAACAGGTACAAACACAGCTGCCAATATTAAAGCAATGGCAATAACAGGCCCAGTAATATCCTTCAAGGCTTTTGCAGTGGCATCTTTAGCCGATAAATGCTCATGATCGATATAATGCTGCACAGCTTCTACCACCACAATCGCATCATCTACCACAATACCAATGGCCAATACGAAGCCAAACATGGTTAATGTATTGATGGTAAAACCAAGTGGCACGAAGAAGATAAATGTACCCACAATGGCTACAGGGATGGCAAGTACTGGAATTAATGTAGATCGCCAGTTTTGAAGGAAAAGAAATACAACGATTGTTACCAGTAATAGCGCTATCAACAATGTTTGCACCACATCTGCAATAGATACTTTAACTACCGAAATAGACTCAAAGGGTATTACATAATCTACATCATTAGGAAAATATTTCTTTTGCTCGGCCATTGCCTTGTACACACCTTCGGCGGTAGTTAAGGCATTACTACCAGGTGCTTGGTATACCAAAAGATAAGACGACCGCTTACCATCAACAAATGAATTACTAGTATAGCTCACTTTTCCCAATTCTATTCTAGCGATATCTCTGAGATAAACGGTTGCATTTTGTTGTGGGCTAGATTTTATAATAATGTCACCAAAATCTTTCTCAGAAGTGAGGCGACTATTGGTAAATACGGTGAACTCAAAAGCTGTAGAGGCGCTTTGCGGTGCCGCACCAACAGAACCTGCCGCTACTTGTAAATTTTGTTCATTAATTGCATTTTGTACATCGTTGGACGTTAATCCCAACTGCGCCATTTTATCAGGTTTCAACCATACGCGCATACTAAAATTATCAGCACGGCTAAATACATCTCCCACACCAGGCACACGTAATAAAATATCTTTTAGATAAATATTAGCATAATTATCCATAAATGGAATACTGTGTGATCCTTTGGGCGAATAAATAGCTACCAACATTAAAATACTTGGATTACGCTTTAAAGTAGTAACACCCAGTTTTTGAACTTGACTAGGCAAAGCTGGAGTAGCAATTCCCACTCTATTTTGAATATCTAATGCCACAATATTGGGGTCAGCGCCAATATTCAATGTAGCCGTAATGGTTGATTGACCATTATTAGCACTGTTGCTTTGCATATAAGCCATACCAGGTACCCCATTTACCTGCGATTCAATGGCAGTAGTCGTTGTTTGCTCTACCGTTTGCGCATCTGCACCTGTAAAATTGCTAGTAATCTGTACGGTGGGTGGCGTAATATCTGGATATTGGCTAATAGGCATATTTAATATAGCCAAAGTACCTACCAACAGTATAACCAAAGAAATGACAATTGCCATTACTGGTCTTCGAAGAAATATATTTGATGATTCCATTTGCTTAATTATAATATGAATGAATAGTGTAGGGCTGATGGCTCAATCATTTTTACTATTAGCCATTAGCTACTATTGTTACTATTTTGAAGCAGGTGCTTTGGGTTTACCAACTTGTACCATTGAGCTATCTCTCAATTTTTGCACACCTTCGGTTACAACTTTATCCCCTTCTTGTAAACCTGTCAATACCACTATTTTATCGTCTATCTTATTTCCTAAGGTTACTTTATGTTGTAATACACGACTACCATCTAGCACAAACACAAAATTTTCGCCCAATTGCTCAACAACTGCTTTGTAAGGGATTAATAGAGTATTTGCTGCATTTTTATTTTGAACTCGTACATTACAAGTCACACCAACCTTTAATATTTTTTTAGGATTTGGAAAAATGAGCCTAGCTTTTATGGTAGCAGTTTGTGGGTCAACGGCACGATCTAAAAATGCAATTTTACCAACTTGGTCATAAATAGAACCATCAGGCAAGGTTACGGTAAATGTAGAATCGGTACTACTTGATTTTTGCGCCGCCAAATTAGCAAATTTTGGAATTAATGATTGGTCTACTGCAATGTCCACCGCAATAGGATCTTCGGTTGAAACGGTATTTAATACCGTATTACCAGGTGTTACGGCTGTTCCCAACTTTACTTGCGAAATACCAATAGTGCCAGATAAAGGCGCATAAATAGTGGCATATTTTAAGTTCGTCTGAACACTGTTTACCGCTGCCTCAGACGCTTTCAATTGCATTTTGGCGGCTTGCAAATCTGCCAATGCATGGTCTAATACTTGCTTGGCAATGGCATCATTTTTAGCCAAATCATTGTATCTATCTGCATCTTGCTGAGCCTTCGCCAAATTTGATTTTGAAACATTTAAATTGGCGACAGCTTGCTGATAATTGGCATTGTATAACTGCTCATCGATGGTATATAATTTTTGTCCTTTGGTTACTTGTTGTCCATCTGTAAAATAAATACCAGTAATATAACCGCCCACTTGTGGTCTGATATCTATTTGGTTTAATGCTGTAACGGTTGCTGGATAAATATCGTAGAAAGTAGCATTGCCTGTATGAACTTCATAAACAGATACTAAAGTTGGCGGCGGGGCTTGTGGGGCTTTGCTTTTATCGGCGCCACAGGCAGCCAATACTAATATAATAGTGTACGTTAGGGGATGTTTGCGTAATAAGCTATTCATGATATAAATATTAATAATTATTGTTAGTATTTGATAGTTCCTAATGCCTGTTGTACATCTATTTTAGCAGCTAAAACATTGTACAGCGCATTGGTATAATTAACTTGTGCAGATCGTAAATCTGTTTCAGCAGTGATTACTTCCAAATAGGTTTTGATACCCGCCTTGTATTGTAATTGAATGGTATTGTATACTTCTGTGGCAAGTGCTAAGTTTTCTTTCAAATTATAATAATCGTTCAAATTACTTTTATAATTCGTTAATGCTTGCGTATACTGCGTATTAATATTATTTTTTAGTTGCACAAAATCCCAATCCACACGCTTAATGGCTAGCTCTGCAGCTTTTGTTTGATATACTCTTTTATTACCTTGAAAAATAGGAAACGAGAACTTTAACCCCATAAACGAATTAGGAAAATTTTGATTATACAATTTACCAAAATCTGTATTCAAATAATTAAAATTATAGTTACCAAAAGCAGATACTGACGGTAAATAATTCCATTTGTAGTATTGTAAATTTGCTTCTTGCAAGCGTTTTACGGTTACAAGCTGTTGGTATTCAATTCTATTACTGTAATTTAAAGTTTGCAAAGTATCAAGCACTACTTCATTGGCCATGGCCGTGGTATCGTATTGCAATTCAAAACTATTATCAGCCGCATAGCCCATTGCATTTTTCAAAATTGCAATTTTAGACTTCAACAATTCTTGTTGGCTCTTTAGTTGCGCTTTCGAATTGTTTAACGATATTGTTGCTCGCTTATAATCAATTTTATCTACAATGCCGCCTTGATATTGGAAATAGGCGTTTTTAAAACTTGTCTCTAACCGCTTAATATCATCATTCAACAACTCAATTTGCTTTTGAGACAGCAACACATTGTAAAAAGCTTTACTAACGTTTACAGCTACATTTATTTTATCACTTTCTGTATTTTCCTTTGATTGCTTGCGAACGTCAACTGCAGACCTTTTTGCCAACAATACATCTTTATTAAAAATAGTTTGTGTTACCGAAAACAGTGCCGACGATGTGTTGTCTATCCCCTGTTTTATGTAATTACTATTAAAATAAGAAGTTGGTAATTGAAAATTGTGCTGCACATTGTAATCAAGATTAAGCTGCGGATACCAATCTGCGAGTTTACTTTTAATAGAATACTCCGTTGTTTGTTCATCAATAGCAGATTGCTGCAATAACGGTTGGTGCTTTAATGCATATTGAACACAAGTTTCTAAAGATGCATGCTGTAAAACGGAATCGTTTTGCGCAAATGCACACGAGAAGAAAGTAGTAATCAACAATACGACTAGCATAATTTGTTTACTCATATAATAAAATCAACTTTTAAATAAATAAATGGCCAGCAGAAGTCAGAGAGACAAAATTTTGTAGATGTGCAAATGTAATGTTTTAAGGTTTTTTTAAATTGTTGAAATAAGGAAGTTGTAACATTGAAATGACAAACGGTAATAAATGTTAAGTTTTATTTTTTCTATAAATAGTTGCATAGCTAACTATTTTTTATTTTAGCTTTGTTTCTGCGAGATATAAATAAAATAAATGCTTACATATGAAACATTCTATTAAAAAAGTAGCTGTTCTTGGTAGTGGAGTAATGGGCAGTCGTATTGCTTGCCATTTTGCTGGTATAGGCGTGCAGGTTTTACTGCTTGATATGGTGGCTAAAGGTGCTGAAGAAAGTACCAAACCTGCCGAAAGAAATAAATTGGTTAACGATGCTTTAGCAACAGCTATTAAGAGTAATCCTAGCCCTGTATTTACCAAAGATGTAGTTAAAAAAATCACTACTGGCAACTTTGATGATAACCTTAAAGAC
The DNA here is from genome assembly GCF_042651445.1 of Parasediminibacterium paludis. Lineage (NCBI taxonomy): Bacteria > Pseudomonadati > Bacteroidota > Chitinophagia > Chitinophagales > Chitinophagaceae > Parasediminibacterium > Parasediminibacterium paludis. The sequence continues at coordinate 32,227 of NZ_JBHSDC010000028.1, read as the reverse complement.
ATTGCTACTGTTGACTGGATTATTGAAGTAGTGGTAGAACGTTTAGACATTAAACACCACATTTACGAGAAAGTAGAGCAATTTCGCAAGCCTGGTACTTTGGTCACTTCTAATACGTCTGGCATTCCTATTCATTTACTAAGTCAAGGCAGAAGCGACGATTTTAAAAAGCATTTCTGTGGCTCACACTTTTTCAATCCGCCACGCTATTTAAAACTATTAGAAGTTATCCCTACACCTGATACAGATCCTGCTGTGGTTGACTTTTTAATGCATTATGGCGATTTGTATTTGGGTAAAACCACAGTGCTTTGTAAGGATACACCTGCTTTTATTGCCAATCGCATTGGCGTATTCAGCATCATGAGCATTTTTCACATAATGGATAACTTGGGCCTTTCTATTGATGATATAGATGCTTTAACTGGCCCTATCATTGGTCGTCCTAAATCTGCAACGTTTCGTACAGCCGATGTGGTAGGTATAGATACATTGGTAAAAGTGGCAAAAGGCGTGGCTGACAATTGCCCTAATGATGAAGCCAGAGCTATTTTTGCCATACCATCTTGGCTTGAAAGTATTTTGACTAATAACTGGCTTGGCGATAAAACTGGTCAAGGTTTTTTCAAGAAAAATAAATCTGCCGCAGGCAAAGAAATACTAACACTTGACTTAAAATCACTAGAATATCAACCACGCATTAAGCCCAAATTTGCCACACTTGAAGCTGCTAAACCTGTGGAAAATTTGCAGCAACGCTTAAAAATAGCCGCTGCTGGTACAGATAAAGCTGGCGACTTTTACCGTCAATTTCACTACTCACTATTCTCATACATTTCGCACCGCATACCAGAAATAAGCGACGAATTGTACCGTATAGACGATGCCATGATGGCTGGTTTTGGCTGGGAAATTGGAGCTTTTGAATCATGGGATGTTTTAGGCGTGGCCAAAACTGTTGAAGCCATGAAAGCCAATGGTGTGAAGGTTGCTACTTGGGTAGATGATATGTTGGCTAGCGGCGCCACTTCTTTTTACAAAGTAGAAAATGGCAAACGCTTGTATTACGATGTAGCTACTAAAACTTACCTAGCAATACCTGGTGGCGATGCATTTTTAGTATTGAAAAATAATAGCGATAAGCTTGTTTGGAAAAGCAGTGCTTGTAAGCTTTACGATATAGGCAACGATGTACTTGGCCTTGAATGGAGCACCAAAATGAACAGCATTGGTGGCGAAGTTTTAGAAGGTGTACAAAAAGCCATTGCTATGGCAGAAGATAAATACAAGGGCTTAGTTATTGCTAATGATGGTCCTAATTTTAGCGCAGGTGCTAATGTGGGCATGATTTTCATGTATGCCATTGAGCAAGAATATGATGAATTAGATTTTGCAATTCGTCAGTTTCAAAATACTATGATGCGTGTGCGTTACTCATCTGTACCTGTGGTTACCGCACCGCATGGCCTTACGCTTGGTGGTGGTTGCGAAATGAACTTACATGCTGACAAAGTTTGCGCTGCCGCAGAAACTTATATTGGCTTGGTAGAATTGGGTGTGGGGTTAATTCCTGGTGGTGGGGGCACCAAAGAGTTTGTATTACGTGCATCTGATGAATTGCATGAAGACGAGCCTGATACCAACACACTTAAAAAACGCTTCTTCGATATTGCAACGGCCAAAGTAGCTACTTCTGCGCATGAAGCTTTTGATATGGGCATTTTACGTAAAGGCCACGATGAGCTGGTAATGAATAGCAACCGCAGAATAGCAGAAGCTAAAAAATCGGTGATTGAAATATACGATGCAGGTTACGTAACACCTACACAACGCACCGATATTAAAGTGCTTGGTCGCTTGGGTTTAGGCGCTATGTTGGCGGGCATCAATGGTATGTGGCGTGGTGGCTATGCTACAGAACACGATGCGTTAATTGCTCGCAAATTGGCGTACGTGATGTGTGGTGGCGATTTAAGCGAAATGACTTTAGTAAGCGAACAATATTTGCTTGACCTTGAACGAGAAACCTTCTTATCGCTTTGTGGCGAGCGCAAAACGCTTGAACGTATACAAAGTGTACTTAAAAGCGGAAAGCCTATTCGCAATTAAAATATTTCTTTTAAAAAAACAAGCGGCCTCACCATTATGGGACCGCTTTTTTTATTTAACAAAAGGAAGTCAATTAAAATTTCTTCGCATCTTTAATCAAGTCCTTCTTGTCTTTAGTTACATCTTTTTTATCTTTATTGTAATCCTTTAAATCTTTGTTTTTCTTATCTGCTTCTTTCTTTAATTGTTGCTTATCCTTGTTGATATCAGCAATATCTTTACTCTTATCTTTTTTTAATGCATTAATTTCGTTTTGTTCTTTTTGAGCTGCAGAATATTTCTCTTTTTTAACATCTGCGTTTCTTTCTTTGTACTCTTCCGCTAATTTAGCATTGTCTTTTTTAACATCTGCAGCATCCTTATTAATATCCTGTTTAGCTTTATTAGCAGCAGCTTTATTTTTTTGATAATCTGCTGCATCTTTTTTCATATCCGCCCTATCCTTATTGATATCTTTCATATCATGGTTCATATCCTGAGCCTTTTTAACTGGCTTTGGCTTATTTTGGGCGTTTACAGAGGTAATGCCAACGAAAGCTGCAAGGGCTGCAATAACAATTTGTGTTTTCATTTTTTTAAGTTTTTAAGTTTAATGTGTAGACCAAACACAAAATAATCGGTTTAATGAAAACATAGAAATTATGCCATCCTTTTTAAAAATCATATCAATAGTAACAATTGTTCTCAAGATAAAGGTTAACAATACAAGCATACATAATGCTAGGAACAATTACACTGCACAACGCTACTTCGTATTTTAAAGACATTTTATTTTAACAAGCAGTAGTAAGACGATGCAGCAGCATAGGCGGCACACACTGAAGCTGTCGAATTTTTAGGTGGCTTTTATGGTAGCTTAGATTTTTTCTTAAAAAAAGAAGGCAAGAACATAACTGCTATTTTAATGATGCACAGTCGTTGTTGTGTCTTTGACCAACAACGAAAAAGCCACACCTACAGTGGCTGAAAATAATTCAAATGCTTTCCTTACGCCAATAATTTTATGAAAAAAATCCATCTTAACTATACTATATATCAAAATATATATTACATTAGCTTTTATAAATCTACAAACTATGGCTAATTTAAAAGTTGTTCGTATTTATTCTGGTAGTGATGTTGACATGTTGACCGCTGCTGCTACTATTATTGGTCATGCTAAGGACAATAAAGCGGCCTTAATTGCCAAACGTAGTAGCTGGAAGGACCCATTTTTCAACAACATTGCTGCCGCTATTGACCAAGCATTTACCAATATTTTAGGTACTAATGGTGTCAAAGAACAGAAAAAAGCAACCAAAGCATTGGTCAAAGCCATGAAAGAAATTGTACCACTTTTGGGCGATTTCAAAACACAAATAGAAGTAGACTTTGAAGACGATAATCGAGAAAAAGACGTTTTGCTTAGCCTTGGCTATGGCTTAATGCCTAAAGTACAAAAGGGCGACCAAGAAGCACTTACCAAACTATTAGCCACTTTTACCACCAATATGTCGGCCTCTTTAAAACAAGAAATTGTTGCTGCGGGCACCGATGCTGACATTATAGATACCATCATTAGCTATGCTGCCATTATCAAAGACAGCAACATAGCACAAGAAAAACAAAAAGGTATTAAGAAAACCATTACCGCCGAAGGCATTACACAACTCAACGCTATTTACAAACAAACCATTGGTGTGGCAAAAATAGCCGCTCGTTTTATGGCTGCAGATGCATCAAAAGCCGCATTATTTAGCTTTCACAAAACCAAAGCGGCTTTAAACACCACTACAACGGCAGCTTCCAAAATTAAAAAAGCAGCCCCAAAAGCCTAGTACAACAGGGTAAAATTGTATACTTTAAGTTTATTACCTAACTTTTCTAACATAACCCTAGGCTTTAGCCTTGGGAAAAAGAAACACCTAAAGAATGGCTTCAGCCAAAATACTATTAGGCTTTGGCTAAAGCCAATATTACGCTTATTATTGCCCAATGCTGAAGCCTTGGGTTGTTATTTTTAGGTACATACAAGCAATTTTAACTCATGTGCCTATTTGTCTATGTGGTAAAAAAAAAGCTTGCTTATCTAAATAGTACCTGCCCTTATCTAAGTTATATCTGTTCTTATATCAGGCATAGCGGCGTTATCTAAACAATTGCTGCCATTATCTAAATAGTTTTGGTGCTTAGCTAAGCACTACCTGCTCTTATCATAAATTCTTGTGCACTTGTCGCTGTTATATCTGCCTTTGCCTTAGCTTTCCTGTTCTAATCTAAACAATTTTGGTACTTATCTGAGCATTCGCTACCCTTCTCTAAACCTCTTACAAATCCAAACCCGATAGCTATTGGGTCATAAATCCATCTCACTATGTTACTTTTGCCGCAATGCAGTACACACTCAAAAAATCACTCGGGCAACATTTTTTAACAAACGAAAACATTTGTAAGCAAATAGTAACAGCCTTGCAAGCGAACCCTTTTACTAACTTGGTAGAAGTTGGGCCAGGTGCTGGCGCTTTAACCAAATATTTACTGCCGCTTGAAAATATCCACTTTAAAGCAATAGAATTGGATGATGAAAAAGTGGTGTATCTGCATAAAACCTACCCTGCCATTGCTGGTAAAATTATTAATGCCGACTTTTTAAATATCAGCGCCCCATTTGAAGGCCATTTTACCGTGGTGGGCAATTTTCCTTACAATATTTCGTCGCAAATACTGTTTAAAATTCTCGATTGGAAAGACCAAGTACCTGTGGTAATTGGTATGTTTCAAAAAGAAGTGGCCATGCGTGTGGCTGCCAAAGAAGGTAGTAAAGTATATGGCATTATTAGTATTTTAATTCAGGCATTTTATGAAGTGGAATACCTGTTTGACGTGCCGCCAGAAAGTTTTAACCCGCCACCAAAAGTAATGAGTGGTGTAATAAGACTCACGCGTAAGCAAACGAGCTTTCCCGTAAAAAGCCAGAAAGAGTTTATACTACTGGTAAAAATGGCATTTAACCAACGTAGAAAAATGTTGCGTAATGCGGTTAAAGGCTTGTTTACAGCAGAAGTATTGCAAGACCCATTTTTTAACCAACGTGCAGAGCAAATTAGCATTGAGAAATTTGCTGCGCTTACGTTTAAAATGAACACAGGCGTGAAGGTTGATAGGAACACGGATGACCTGAATTTAGCGGATTGACGCAGATTTTTAATCTACAAAATCCGTTTAAATCAATAGAATCAGCGTCATCAGCGTTGCCATCCAATTTCAAATTTCAAATCATTTAATCATACATCATGAAAGCAATTATTACCGCCAAAGTGCATCCTTACTTACAAGCAACTTTGGAGAAAAATGGCTACGAGGTAACCTATTTACCAGCCATTACTTATGAAGAACTTGGCCAATTAATTGGCGATATGACGGGTTTGATAATCACAACCCGCTTAAAAATTAATGCACCGATGCTTGATAAAGCGCCTAACCTAAAATGGATTGGCAGGCTTGGTAGCGGTATGGAATTAATAGATGTACCGTATGCAGAAGCTAAAGGCATTACCTGTGTAAGTAGCCCTGAAGGCAATAGAAATGCTGTGGCTGAACATAATTTGGGCTTTCTGCTAAGTTTGATGAATAAGATAAATAGTAGCCACCAAGAAGTAAAAAAAGGGCTTTGGCTGCGTGACGAAAACCGTGCAGATGAATTACTCAACAGAACGGTAGGTATTATTGGTTATGGCAATACGGGTAGTCAGTTTACCAAACTATTAGCACCATTTGAAGTACAAGTGTTGGCACATGATAAATACAAAACTGGCTTTGGCAATAGCTATGTAAAAGAAGCAAGCCTTGAAGAAATATTTGAACAAGCCGATGTGGTAAGCATGCATTTGCCCTTAACTGCTGAAACAAAGTATTATGCTAATGACGCATTTTTCAACAGCTTTAAAAAGCAGCCTTATTTTTTAACGGCTTGCCGTGGTAAGGTTACTGACACCGATGCGCTCATTACTGCGTTAAAAAATGGTAAGGTAAAAGCTGCTGCATTAGATGTTTTGGAAAATGAAAAATTAAACACCTATAACGAAAAAGAAAATGAGCAATTACAATGGTTGCTTGCACAGCCAAACGTAATAATCACGCCACATATAGCCGGCTATAGCCACGAAGCATTCTTTAAAATGGCCAAAGTTGTATTGGATAAATTGGGTATTGTGTAAGATTGATAGGAACGCTGACAAGGCTGATTGGAAATGATAATCACTGATATTTTCATTGATTAAACAGCTTTTGATAGTCTCCGTAATAATGTTAATGAAGTGAGAAAAATCTGTTTAAATCCGCTGAATCTGTGTTATCTGCATTCCCGTCCAAAAGTTTAATTAGGCTGCTCGGCTTAATAAGCCTATGTTTGCCGCTCAATTTTAATTTACAATTTTACAAATGGACACAAAAATCACAGGAACTGTAAAGTTCTTCAACGAAGAGAAAGGATTTGGTTTCATCAAGCATGATGATTCAAACAAAGAAACTTTTGTACACGCTAATGGTTTGATTGATCAAATCGAAGCTAATGACAAAGTTCAATTTGACGTGCAAGAAGGCCGTAAAGGCTTGAACGCCGTTAACGTAAAACGTATCGCATAGTAGTAATACTCTATAATACATTTTATCAAAGAGGCCGTGTTTATACACGGTCTTTTTTTATGCCCCTATTTATTCCATTTATTAAATGCTGATAGCCATTTAATTTTAGAACATTAATTTCTGTTGCACATAACTGCAATGCTTACGAACCCTATATTTGAAAGATTAAACCATTACGTATGAGTGTATTATTAGAGCAATTACAAGAAACTGTTATTTATATCAAATCTCAATTTACCAACGAAGCCAAAATAGGTATCATATTGGGCAGCGGGTTGGGCAATTTTTCAACCGAAATAATTATTGAAAAAGAAATTGCCTATAGCGATATCCCACATTTTCCTGTGAGTACCGTACAAGGTCATGGTGGTAAATTAATACTAGGCGAATTGGCTGGCAAAAAAGTATTGGTAATGAGCGGTCGCTTTCACTTTTACGAAGGTTACAATCCCTTACAAGTTACTTACCCTGTGCGTGTAATGAAAATGCTTGGTGTAGACACCTTATTACTTTCTAATGCAGCAGGTGGTGTACATCCAGATTTTAACGTAGGCGATTTAATGATAATTAACGACCATATTAGTTTCTTCCAAATTAACCCACTACTTGGGCCAAACGATGATAGTTTAGGACCACGTTTTCCTGATATGAGTGAACCTTATAGCAAAGCTTTAATTAATAAAGTATTGGCGATTGCTAGCACCAATAACATTAAAGTGCATCAAGGTGTATACACAGGTGTTACCGGCCCTACGTTTGAGACAAGAGCAGAATACCAATTCATTAAAGCCATTGGTGGCCATGCGGTAGGTATGAGTACGGTGCAAGAAACCATTGCAGCAGTGCATTGTGGAATGCAAGTATTTGCTATGAGTGTCATTACCGATTTAGGCATTCGCGAAGAAGAAAATATTATTACCCACGAAGAAGTATTGCAAGCAGCTAAAGAAGCTGAACCTAAACTCACCTTATTGTTTAAAGAATTGATTAACCAGTTGTAAGATACCTATGTAAAAGTATAATGCTATTGCCCAACAAAGGGTTTGACTTGTGATACAAGTCAGACCCTTTTATTTTTAGTAATTTTATCGAATTAACACCACAGTACCTTTTCTATATACTTCACCACAGTTAGTGGTTGCAACCACTTGGTACACGTAAGTGCCTAATGGCTGTGCAACGCCTTTATACGTACCGTCCCAGCAGGCATTACTATCATAACCGCTGAAAATACGTTCACCAAAGCGATTATAAATATCCAATTGTAGGTGCGATACATTACCCCATTTTTTCACGCCAAAACAATCATTAATACCATCACCATTGGGTGTAAAGGCAGATGGCATTTGGTAGCCAACATCAGATGGCGTATTAGATACGGTTACAAGTATCGAATCTTCGCCATAACAGCCTTGATCACTATAACTTTTTACGTGATATATCGTAGTGGTAGATGGTGTGGCAATAGGATTAGCAGTAGCCGCATATTGCAGCGTTTGTGTGGGATACCAGTAATATTTTGCACCACCATTGGCATGCAACGTTGTTACAGCTTTTACACAATTAATATCATTGTCTTTAGTAAGTACCAAATTGGGCGGCTGATTTACTATCACCACTACTGAATCGGTAGTGCTACATTTATTGGCATCGGTTACGGTCACATTGTACTGCGTAGTAACCAATGGCTTAGCAATTGGATTGGCAATCGTTGTATTGCTTAGACTAGCGCTTGGCTGCCAGCTATAAGTACCATTAGCACCTACTATTTGCAAAGTGGTACTATCGCCCTTACAAAAGCCGCTATTGCCTATAATACTAAATGTAGGTGTAGGTAATAAGTGCACATTCACCGTATCGCTGCTAAAACAATTGGGCAAATTATAACCTATAACAATAAAACTTGTGTCTTTTAAAGGCATTGCGATTGGATTCGCGATTGTAGTAGACGATAGATAACTATTGGCTTGCCATACATAGCTACTTGCCCCACTAGCCCGCAATTGCAACGCTGTGCCAGTACAGATAGCTGTATCTGCATTAAGGGCAAGCACGGGCTTATTAACCACAGTTATTGTAATAGAATCTTTGTCAACTAATAATGGTGCAAACACAATATCATCCAAAGCAAAATCATTACCAGTTCTTATTGTGTCTTTATTAATGACTGAAATAGATGCATTCGTGGTATTACCAGATTGCCAGGTAGTGTAAAATTGCTGCCACTGCCCTTCAGTAGCACTTGCCTTAAAAATATTGCCTACTGGGTTGCCATTAATTGAAAACTGTAGTTCAGCAGGATTCCCGGAATAAATAGATTGTAGCCATACAGAAAAGATATAATTGGTATTTGGTATTACCGAAATATCTTGTTTCCAAATGATGATATTAAAAACCGTGTCACCATTTACCAAAAGCATATTGCCAGTGCCAGTTGTATGGTCTACATGCGGGTTTAAAAAAGGATGCCAAGGATAAGAATTAGTTCCTACAAAATATACCCCCTCTGGTATGCCAGATAAAGAATACAAATACTGCGAAGTAAAGCCAGTATTACCTGCTGAAAAATCACCATTGACCACCAAATTATTACCAATTGTTTGTGTTTGTAGGAGATATTTTGTAGTTGTTACAGGCGTAGCAACAGGATTGCTTATTGCAGTATCATTTAAGCCTGTTTTGGGTGTCCATGCATAGCTAAATGCGGGTAAAGCTTGTATTGGTACTGATTGACCTTTGCAAATATTGGTATCGTTAGTAACAATTAATGTATCTAGTAAAATCGCGTTGTGATGAATAGTTGTTTTTAATTCGTGGATGCCAGCAGCCTTCACCAAGTTTTGGCATAATAATAAACAGAAAAGAAAAATTAGACGTTGTTGAAAGTACATTGGAAAGTTAATGCTAGCATCTGTACAGATGTGATGCTAATAGCTTTATTTTTCTAAACATACCACTAATTATCAACTTATTATGGTATAGAAAAAAGATTAGCGAAACTTTAAAAGAATTTTACAGCTGAAATGCGTTTATCCAAATAAAAAAGCACTTACAATAAGTAAGTGCTTTAATTATTTTGAACTCGCCTAGTTCTAGTTGTGTGCCTCAGGCGGGAATCGAACCCGCACCTCCGTTGCTGAAGACAGGATTTTAAGTCCTGCGTGTCTACCAGTTCCACCACCAAGGCTGCCAAAAAAAATTCCATCTTGCGATGGAAATTTTATCTGAGCGGAAGACCGGGCTCGAACCGGCCACCCCGACCTTGGCAAGGTCGTGCTCTACCAAATGAGCTACTTCCGCTTTTGTTTTAAGAACTCTTCCGTTTTTTCGGATTGCAAAAATAGGGAAGAAAAATTAACAACAAAATATTTTTTAGAGTTTTCCAGAGTTTTTTATTTGTACTCTGGTTTGTATTGGCTACTCTTTTGTATTTCTACATCAGGTGTGCCTTTGTAACGGTAGGTATACAATTTGTAACAACCACCAAGAATAAATGCTAATAAACAAAACACTTGTAAATAAAATAAGAAACGAGATGAATTTACCCAATTTTTGGTAAAGTCTTTATTGCTGTTGTCGCTAACTTCGTATGCCATAGTTGTAATATTGCGGTGCAAAAATAGGGGTCAGCAACAAATTATAAAAGCTTCTAGCCAACTATTTCTGTAAACTTTGTTTTCTGTTTTACAAAATGCTGCCAAACAATGCTGCCTTTATAGACACCTTCCAAGCTACACAATTGTTTTTTAGGTAGTTGATGTTTGGTATAACCCTTTAGCAGTAAGAAACATACAGCAAAATGTGCTTTTACAATTGCGATAAAAAAATAACTATCGCCGTGCAATAACCCTTTCCAAGCGGATACTGCATCCAATAAAAATCGAAGCGGCATCTTATATAATTTTTCTTTGATAGGTAAATTTTTAGCCAGCATTAAAAGATTATTCCTAAAATTTAGAAACACCTTACGCCCACCTCTAGGTAATGTACCTGCCCCTACATGATATACTACCGACTTTGGGCAAACCATTATCCTGTATCCTGCCAATTGCATGCGCCAACACAAATCTATTTCTTCTTGGTGCGCAAAAAAGAAGGCATCTAACCCACCAAGCTGATGATACACATGACTGCGCACAAACATAGCAGCGCCACTTGCCCAAAAAATTGGTTCTGTCGTTTCGTATTGGCCATTATCTGCTTCTAATACATCAAACACTCTTCCACGAGATAATGGGTAGCCAAGCGCATCTATCCAACCGCCACTGGCGCCAGCATATTCAAAAGAATGTTTATTATTATACGCTAATAATTTAGGCTGACAAGCCGCTATTTGCTTATCATTTTCCATTAGAGAAATAATGGGCTCAATCCAATCGGGTGTTACCTCTACATCAGAATTTAGCAACACATAATAATCACTTTTCACTTGCTGCAAAGCCCAATTATAACCTCCAGCAAAACCATCATTTTGCGTATTAACTAAGACTTCCACAGTTGGAAATTGCGCTTGCAAAACCTGTAACGAATGATCGGTAGACGCATTATCAGCAACGATTACCCGTTTATTGGCATAAGAAGATGCTAGTACTGCTGGCAAAAACTGCCGCAAATATTGCTGACCATTATAATTAAGAATAACGATGGCGACTGTTGGTTGCAAAAATTAAAATTTTGGCGAAAATAGTAGTTTATAAATCAGGTTAGAGAAGATTATGAATTGAAAGTAATTACTTTAGCACTCGATTAAAATTTGCCTATATGGATTTAACAAAAGCCGCACAACTATTCTTGCTATTAATTACCGCCAATATGATATATGCCCAAAAAATAATTCCTTTATACAAAGGCGCCGTACCCAATGCTAAACCTTGTAATAAAATTGAAGATAATACAGTTGCAGGTAGAGTTTCAGGTATTACAAAGCCCTGTTTGTATGCATTTATTCCCGAAAAAAAAGATAGCGCTAAAACTTGTGTAATTATTTGCCCAGGTGGTGGCTATGCACGCTTAGCGATAGACCATGAAGGTTATCAAGTAGCGCAAGCGTACAACAGAAGAGGCATTACAGCCTTTGTATTAAAAAATAGAGTACCCATTGATGCAGACTGTTTTGAAAATAAAGAAATAGTGGCGCTGATGGATGCACAACAAGCGATAAAATTAGTGAGAGAAAGAGCTACTGACTACGGTATCAATCCAAATAATATTGGCTTAATGGGTTTTTCGGCTGGCGGCCACTTGGCTACAACAGCAGGTACACATTTCAATACCGTTGTTATAGAAAATAACAACAATACCTCTGTTAGACCAGATTTTTTAATACTTGGCTATCCAGTTATAAGTTTTAATGACAGCCTAGCACATATGGGTTCAAGAGACAATATGCTTGGCAAAAATCCAACTGAAGAGAAAAAAACATTGTACAGCAACGAACTACAAGTAACGTCTCAAACACCACCAACATTTTTAGTACACGCCACTGATGATCAAACGGTAAAAGTTGAAAACAGTATTTTGTTTTTTATGGCTTTACTAAAAAATAAAGTGCCTGCTGAAATGTACATTTATCAAAAGGGCGGCCATGGTTTTGGGTTAAATAACAAATCAGAACCGACCGATTGGCTTGCGAATGTATATGCTTGGATGAAGACCAATCGTTTTATAAAAGGTGATGTAGAATAAGTGGGGAGTTTAAAGGATAATATATTTGATGAGCATTGCTATTTGGTAGAAAAAGCTGAATAGCATGCTTTAAGATGCAGTGTGCGATGCAAAGATGATATATATAGATATTCTTAAGCTACTTACAAAAGAATCTTACCATAGATAGAAAACAAAAAAGCTGACTCAAATAAATGAACCAGCTTATTGTAAGTTATAATAAACACACACAATTATTTCTCAGCTAAGAAATCTTTCACTTTGTCTTTGTGTATGATTGCCTCTTTAAAAGTATAGGCACCTGATTTAGGGCTACGCACAGCTTTAATTACTTTAGTGTAATTTTTGGCTTCTGCTGCAGCCTTTAAATCCTTAACTTTCGCGTTCTTTGAAGCTACTTTTGCCATGGTTTATTTAATTTCTTTATGAACAGTTACTTTTTTCAAAATGGGGTTATATTTCCTTAGCTCTAAACGCTCAGGAGTATTTTTTTTGTTCTTTACGCTGATGTAGCGGCTTGTACCAGGCATACCACTTGTTTTATGCTCGGTACATTCCAAAATCACCTGAACTCTGCTACCTTTCTTTGCCATTATATAGATAATTTGTGGTGTGTAAAATTAGATTTTTTCGCCTTTGGCTCTTAGTGCTTTTACAGTCGCTTCTAAACCATTTTTGTTAATGGTACGAATAGCTTCGCCAGATACTTTTAAAGTAATCCAACGGCCTTCCTCAGCATAAAAGAAGCGTTTAGTTTGTAAATTCGGTAAAAACCTACGTTTAGTTTTAATGTTTGAGTGAGAAACACTGTTACCAACCATTGGCTTTTTTCCTGTAACCTGACATACTCTTGCCATAACACATTTTTTTTCGGACGGCAAAAGTAGGGAATCACTTTTAAATAGCAATAGAATTTTAGAGTTTTTTATTACAAACTACCAAAAATTTAATTTTAAACCTTTCTATAACGCAATACGCGCATCATTTGCAATACGACTGATAAAATAATGAGTGCAAAACCCCAATAAAACCCTGTACCAAGCTCTTTATTTTCATGATAAACTGCAAAAGCTAAGATAATACCATACACCGGTTCTAAGTTTAATGTGAGATTTTGTGTAAATGCTGATACTTTTTGCAAAGCCTGTAACGATAAATCCATTGCCCACAACGTACAAAACCAGCTCATAAGTACCAGCCAAAACCAATCTGACAAAGAAGGCGTGAGATGATTAGTAGGTAAGGCTTTCAAATAAAATGGCAATAATACGGTGATGGCCAAAAAACCACCACTTAATTCATACAGCATCATGGTTTTAGGCGCAATGGTAGCTACCACTTTTTTATTGACAATAGAAAATACCACACTAAAAATAGTAGCTAATATGCCTATGATAATACCTAATTTATAGTGTGGATCGAAATGAAAGATGAGATAAATGCCTGCTATCCCCACAAACCCTAGCAAAAACTCTCTAATATTAAATTTTTTCTTAGTTAAAAGGGGTTCTATCACTGCTGTGAATAAACCAGCGGAAGACAAACACACCAAAGCAATAGATACATTAGCAAATTTGATACTGCCATAAAAAAATACCCAATGCAATGCCACAATAGCACCTGCGCCAAATAATTGCCATATTTTACGGGCTGGCAATTTTTCTAATTTACCAGTATACCAAAGCATTACAAACAGTGTAATAACAGTAATAAAAATGCGATACCAAACTAATAATGGTGCATTGAGGGTAATTAATCTTCCAAGTACACCCGTGAAGCCCCAAAGAAATACAGCAAAATGAAGCTTGATAAGAGTAGAGCGCAAAAAATAATGATTTGAGATTAAAAAAATTATAATCTGAGATTTAAAAATCTCTTATTTACTTTCTGCTACAAAGTCGCCATTAAAGTTGGCTGTTATAACTTTCGCAGTTCCAGTGGTAGACGCTTTTACTCTACGTTTAAACCCACCAAACATGCTTTGCCATTGCAAACGGAGAACGCCAACCATACCTTCTTTCAAAATTTTAACGCTCATTTTACTAACGCCATTTTTTCTATCTTGAAAAGTGATGGGTACTTCGGTTATTATAAAGCCAAGTTTCCACGCAACAAATTTCATTGCAATTTGAAATGCATAACCAATAAAATTTATTTCATTAAGATTAATCGCTTCTAACACGTTTATGCTGTAGCAAATAAAGCCAGCAGTTGGATCTTTTATTGGCAGCCAAGTAAGTATTTTGGTATACAAAGCACCACCTCTTGAGTAAAAATGTCGATCAATTGGCCAATCTAATACGTGACCACCTTTTACATACCGGCTACCTACAGCCACATCAGCACCACCAATTTTGCAAGCCTCATACAAACGTTGCAAATCTGTGGGGTTGTGAGAGAAATCTGCATCCATTTCAAAAACGTACCGATAACCATTTTTAATCGCCCATTTAAAGCCATGTACATAAGCAGTGCCCAGCCCCAATTTACCAGAACGTTCTTCAATAAATAATTGGTTAGGATAGATTAGTTGCAAATTTTTAACTATTTGACCCGTGCCGTCGGGCGAACCATCGTCTATCACAAGTACATGAAAGTTTTGCTGTAGATTAAATACAGCATGAAGGATGTTTGCCACATTCTCCTTCTCATTATAAGTAGGTATTATAACCAGTTTTTCTAACACTACAAAGGGGTATTTGTTACTAAAATAGTGAAAAAAGTGACACTACAAGCTATTTTCGGTAAATAACAGGTATTTATTGCTTAGTTATCCCTTCTTTAACAAAGTTCTATTTAAAATTTCGGTGAATTTTTGTTTGGTGTTAATGGCAAAGTCACCTTTCATCATCCAATCGTAATATTGCGGTTCTTCTTTTAGCACTTGTGTTACGGGTTTGCCTTTATGCTTACCAAAATTGAAAACTTCTACTCCATTTACACGAATAAAACGACGGGCAAAATCTACAATATCATCTTCACCAGTAAATTTCACAATGCTTTCTACCGTATTACCAATGTTGGGATAACGTTCTACTTGTGCTTCTAAAACTTCCCAAGTAGCCGTAGCATCTGCTTCAGCACCATGCGCGCCCTCTAATACTTTATTGCAATAAAATTTATAGGCAGCACTTAAAGTACGCTGTTCCATTAAGTGAAACACTTTTTGCACGTCTACCAATTTTCTACCTTCAATATTAAAATCTATGCCCGCACGAGAAAATTCTTCTATTAATAGAGGCAAATCGAAGCGATTGCTATTGTAGCCGCCGAGGTCACAATTATCTAAAAATTGTTTGATTTCGTTGGCTACTGCTTTAAAAGTAGGTGCATCTTTTACCATATCATCAGTAATACCATGCACATCGCTTGCGCCCTGTGGTATTGGTATTAAAGGATTGATAATTTTGCGTTTTACTAACTTAGTACCGTCTGTTGCAATTTTTACAATGGCTATTTCTACAATTCTATCGTTACTAATATTGATGCCTGTGGTTTCTAAATCTATAAATGCAATCGGACGGGTTAATTGTAATTTCATGAACTTAATGGGTATTAAAATGCACTTTGCCTACTGCGAAAGTAAGCAACCACAGGTAGCATGATGAAAATAATTTTGCAAAAACTTATGTTTTTCTAGAGGCAACAACAAGCATCTTTACCTTATCTTTGAACTGACATATGTCTTTTTTCACCCTTCATAAATGTTTTTATGAGAAAACTAATCATAGTTATTGTATTGTTCGCATTTACTGGTGTTATTCTAGCATCTTGTGCTTCTAGCCGTGGTAAGGGCTGCCCTACTACCAATCCAAAATATTTTAGAGGTTAATTTTTGTAGAATTCTTATACATCAAAAGCATTTATGAATTGGATCGCACTTGACAACGAACAACAGCTTGAAACTATTGCTGAGAAATCTTTTACTACACCACAAGTTATTTTTAAACACAGCACTACTTGTAGCATCAGTAGCATGGTCTTAAACAGACTAGAACGTGCAGAGACTCCTGCTAATATTGATTTTTATTACCTCGACCTTTTAAAATTACGTCCTATTTCAGCAGCTATTGCAGAGAAATTCCAAGTACACCATGAGTCGCCACAAATATTGGTAATAAAGAATGGCGAATGCATATACGATGAAAGCCATTACGGTATATCGATGGACGAAATTGCAGCGCAAACTGCTAGCTAATTAACTGATTTACACACGAAATTTATTAACCGCAAATAATTGCAAGCGTAAAACAATGTGTATGTTTTACACGTTTGTATATTGCGGTTCAATATTGTTTTATCATTGCCAAAATAACTTCTGTTTTATGAACTTTAGAAACTACTCAGTTCCTTATCAGATTAATGAAAACTACAGCAAAAAAGCAGCGTACTTTTCAATGGAATTTGCTATCCACCAGCCACTAAAAATATACAGTGGTGGTCTAGGTTTTTTATCTGGTTCGCACTTGCGTAGTGCTTACGAATTGCGCCAAAACATGGTTGGCATTGGTATTTTATGGAAATATGGTTATTACGACCAAACTCGTAACCAAGACCAAACCTTGCAGCCCGCTTGGATGGAAAAAAACACTTCTTTTCTTCAGGATACAGATATTAAGTTTCAGATACTAATACACGACGCACCAGTTTGGGTAAAGGCTTATTACTTAGCGCCAGAAACCTTTAACACAGCACCTTTATTTTTATTGAGTACTGATATGCCTGAGAACGATTATGTGTCTCAAACCATTTGCCATCGCTTATACGATGCAAATGTGGCTACAAAAATTGCACAATTTATTCTACTAGGTATCGGTGGTGCAAAATTGATGGATGAAATAGGCTTTAATCCTGATGTATACCATTTGAACGAAGCACATGGCATCTCTTCTGCGTTTTACTTGCTAAATAAATTTAGAAGTGTAGAAAAATTAAAAGAACATTTAGTATTTACCACACACACGCCTGAAGAAGCTGGTAATGAAAAGCACGACCTTTACTTATGCCACAAAATGAGCTATTTCTGCGGCCTTAGTATTGATGAAGTGCGTAAATTAACTGGTACAGAAGACGACCAATTTAACCACTCGCTAACTGCCTTACGCTTTGCTCGCAAAGCCAACGGTGTTAGTGCTTTGCATGGAGTGGTATCGAGAGATATGTGGGGTAAATATCCTGGCATTTGTGATATTATTTCTATTACCAATGCACAAAACTGGAAATACTGGGCAGACAAACAATTGTATGGCTTTAAAGATAGCGGTAACGACTTTGGCTTTGACGACCGTAAGAAATACTTAAAAAAACGAGCTTTTGAAATTATTGCCGATCAAACAGGTAAAATATTTGACCCGAACGTGTTAACCATTGTATGGGCAAGACGCTTTGCAGGCTACAAACGTGCAGATATGTTGACTTACGACATGGAACGTTTTGAAAGACTACTTAGCAATATTAAACATCCTGTACAAATTATTTGGGCGGGCAAACCTTATCCATTCGACTATCCAGCTATTGGTACTTTCAATAATTTAGTACACATCAGTAAAAAATATAAAAACGTAGCTGTATTAATTGGTTACGAATTAGCTTTAAGTAAACGCCTAAAACAAGCGGCTGATATTTGGCTGAACAATCCTCGTGTACCGCGTGAAGCAAGTGGAACTAGTGGTATGACCGCTGCTATGAATGGTGCAGTTAACTTTAGCACCGATGATGGATGGATACCAGAATTTGTAGACCATGGCAACAATGGTTTTGTGGTGCCAAAAGCAGACTATGACAACATGCACACCCACGAGCAAGATGAATACGATTTAAATAAAACGTATGAGATTTTAGAAGATCAAATTTTGCCTTTGTATTACGATAATTACGATACTTGGAGACAAATTATGAAAAATGGTATGAGAGATGTGCGTTTCCAATTTGACAGTAATCGTATGGCGCATGAATATTATGAATTGATGTACAAATAAGTCCATAGTCGATAGACCATAGACGACAGATAGAACGACCGCCCAAAGCTTGATTGCTTTGGGCGGATTTGTTTTACTATTGTTTATCAAGGTAAAAACTTAAAAAAGTTCAACGAGGTTCGTTGAGCAAAATACCAAGGTGGAAAATGCTCGAACGAGGCTCGTTGGGCAAAATACCAACGAGAAAAATACCCAAACGGGGTTCGTTGGGCAAAATGTCAAGATGGAAAAAGCGCAAGCGAGGTTCGTTGGACTAAATGCCAACGAGAAAAATACCCCATTGAGGTTCGTTGGATAAGAACTTCAATAAAAAGCCCTCAATATTTTTGAGGGCTCTTTTGTTTATTATAAAAATTCTACAATCTTATTTCAAATCGTCACTTCCAAAACCAAGTGGTAACAATAAAGACGCTTTTGGTATAATAAATACCTTACCTTCTAGGCCACTTAATATTAAGCGCATGGGCTGTTTTACACGGGTTTCAAATTCGGCTAATGATTGTCTGCAAATACCACAAGGTGAAGCAGGTGTGTTGCTACTACCATTTTTATTATCATAAGTAATAGCTATGGTATCTATGGGCATATTTGGGTATAAAGTAGCTGCTACAGAAAGCAAAGTTCTTTCAGAACAAATACCTACGGGATAACTCGCATTTTCTTGGTTGGTACCACGCACCACTTCGCCATTAGCAAGCTTCGCAGCCGCCCCTACATGAAACTGCGAGTAAGGTGCATAAGCATCTTTCGTTACCTCTTTTGCTTGCAGAAGCAAAGCCGCATCAGCAGGCGTTAAATCATTTATAGAGCCGTAAACTTCGTATTCAAAACTAGATGTCATAACCCCAATGTGATAATCTTATAATTTGCTGATGTGATAATAGTCAGTGACTTACTGACCATTAAGTATTCACTTATTTAATAAATTTGAAAATACGGCTAAAACGTGGGCCATTTTCCCAGCTAAACCAAATGAATGATGCTTTACCTACCACATGTGTTTCTGGTACAAAGCCCCAATAGCGACTATCTTGGCTACGGTGGCGGTTATCGCCCATCATCCAATAATAATCATATTTAAACGTATACGTAGTGGTTTCTTTACCGTTAATGATGTATTTACCGTTTACTGTCTCAAACTTATTGCCTTCGTAGTTTTCTATGGCGCGTTTGTAAAGGTTGATATTGCTTGGATCTAAGGTGATAACCGTACCTTTTTTTGGTATTAAAAGAGGTCCAAAATTATCAGTTGTCCAATTGTGGAATGTATCATATGGATAAGTTGGTTGGTCTACTGGCATTCTTACAATACTTGTAACAAAAGGCAGTTTTTTCACTTTTTCAGCATCTTCAGCACGCATATTTAGCGAATAAGTAGAATCGCTGAGTTTAGAAAACTCTAAATTATCGTCATCTTTCAGCCAAAGGTTTAATTCATTTTTTAAATATTCTTCTGTAAAACCAGTACCATTTGTTTTTACAATATAATCTGTTTGTGCATCTTTAAACGGCTGGGATGGTTCGCCATTTACATACAATAAACCCTCTTTTATTTGTATTGTTTCGCCAGCAATCGCTACACAACGTTTAATATAATTGTCGGTTTTATCCATTGGGTGCACCAATATTTCGTGTTCTGCCAATAAAGCTTCACGATTGCCTTTATACACTTGGCGCAGCACATCATAATACGGTACAGCAGAACCATAACCAATTTCATTAATAATAGTATCGCCAGCAGGAAAGTTAAACACCACCACATCGTTGCGCTTAATAGGTGTGTAACCCGGCAAGCGGTCGTACTTTAATTGTATCCATTTCAAGTAAGAAGGTGCCGTTTGAGAAAACGGTAAAAAATTATGCACAAATGGAAAAGCCAATGGTGTTTGTGGTATACGTGGGCCATAAGCCACTTTATTTACAAACAAAAAATCATTAATGCGTAAGGTTTTTTCCATACTACCAGTAGGAATTACATAAGCCTCAAACACAAATGAGCGAATGATGGTGGCTGCTACAATGGCAAATACCCCTGCATCAATCCATTCTCTACTCACAGGCTTGTGATAATGTTTTAAAGGTTCTTTGCCATACCATTTTTCTTTATCAGAAAACCCTAAATAAGGGAAATAAATAAACGGTAGAAACACCGTAAGTGTGTGTGCAATAAGATTTACCTTTTTAAAGTGCATTACCCAAATAATGGTAATCCAAATAGTGATAAACTGCCCAGCAATTGGAATTAATTGCAACCAAAACCAAGTTTTCTTTATTTCACACTTTTCTACTATTAACCAAGTATTATAAAAAGGTACGAAAGCCTTCCAAGGTTCTAACCCTGCTTTTTTAAACATGCCATACATACCAACATGCCAACCAATTGTACCTACAATAAATAAAATTATGCCCATGAGTATTTTTTAAGTGTCACAAAAATAAAGGTATCCAACCCCAATAGTATGCATTTAATTTGTTAAGAAAAGTCTGCATTACACGAATAATGTCGAATTGCACGAATTGAATACGACTAAATACTATTTAAACCAATGTTATCAGCCCCTATTATCATAAACTAACACCAAACTTAACCCCCACTTGTGTTAAATCATCCACTACCGATTGCAATAAAGGAATACCTTCTGACATTCTGATTGCAGACATCTCACGTTCTGGGTCTCCAGGGATTAGTACCTTATCATAGCCTGGTGCAGGCTTTGCGTTTCTAAATCTACTAATCCAATTATCCATATGGCTTTTAAATTCATCGGCAGGCCTAAACGCATCTACACGCATGGCGCCAAAAAAATGCCCCAAACCTTGCCCTGGCTGATTCTCCGGCATAGCAATATAAGCAGGAAAAGGTGGCGCCCACGGGCCATAACTAGCACCGCTGAGCACTGCTGAAAAAATATCTACAATACTTCCCAATGCATAACCTTTATGACTACCATGTTCTCTATCGCTACCAAGCGGCAATAAAGCGCCTTGCTTTTTTAAAATATTTGCGTCATTGGTAGTGTTGCCATCTTTGTCTTGCACCCAACCGTCTGGCGTATCAGCATTTTTGCGTTGTAAAATTTCTAGCTTGCCGTTGGCAGCTGTTGTAGTTGCAAAGTCAGCCACAAAAGCTGGTTGTTCATTAGCGGGTATAGCAACAGCAATTGGATTGGTACCCAACATTTTTTCTATGCTAAACGTTGGCGCTACCAAAGCACTCGCATTGGTCATAGCCATACCAATTATATCATGTTGCAAGGCCATCATGGCATGATAGCCCGCAATACCAAAGTGGTTACTATTTTTCACACTTACCCAACCAGTACCTACATTTTTAGCTTTATCGATAGCCACTTGCATAGCGTATGGCGCCACTACTAAACCCAAGCCTGCATCGCCATCTATGACAGCGGTTGAGGGTGTTTCGTGTACAATGCGAATATTAGGTGTGGTATTAATACGCTTTGCTTCCCATAATCGTACATAACCACTCAAGCGGGCCACGCCATGGCTATCAATGCCTCTAATATCGGCAGATAATAACGCATTGGTAGCAGTTGCAGCATCAGTAATACTACAACCCATTTGTATAAAAACAGATTCGGTAAACTGATATAAATGTTGGAAAGAAAATATTTGATCCATTAATTGACTATTTTAGTAGAGCTATGCATTAGTTTATCAGTATAAACGCTTGCCCATGATGGTTAAACTTCTTTCTATATTATCCATCACTGCAATATTTTTTAAATTACCCCACTGCTCAAAACCTTGTGATGCAAACAACTTGAGACTTGGTGTATTGTGTGCAAAAATAAAGCCCACTAAGGTATGTACTTGATAATTAGCTGCGGTAGCCATAGCATGTTGCAATATTTTTTTGCCGTAGCCCTTACCGCGGTGCTTTTCATCTATGTAAATACTGATTTCGGCTGTACCATTGTAAGCAGGCCTACCGTAAAAGTCTTGCAAACTCATCCAACCAATTAAAGTGGTATCATCATGCACCATTAGCAGCGGTCTTGTATTACGATTATGTTCATGAAACCATGCTAGTTTGCTTTCTACACTTACAGGCGCTGTATCTGCCGTGACCATTCTACTAGCAATGGTACTATTATAAATTGCTACAATATTTGGTAAGTCTTCCTTCCCTGCATCAGAAAATTGTAAAGCCATACTTTCTAAATTGTTGTTCTGGTATTACTTGCAAAATAAAAATGGTCACTTTTCAGCAACCATTTTAGTATCAAATATAATTGGCAAATAAAGTATAAAAAATGTCATTCAAATATCGCAAATGTTCATACAACATTAAAATCAGTAAACATCCAAGATATCGATAGAAACCTAAAATTAGAATGGTAAATCATCCAAAGGTTCTGTTAGTTCAGCAGCCGATGGTGCAGCAGGGCGATTAAAATTTTGCTGTGGTTGTGGCTGGTATACCTGTTGTGGTGGTGCTTGTTGGTAACTTTGTTGTGGCGCAGCTTGCTGATAATTATTATTGTAATTACCGCCACTAGTATCGCCTTCAGCTCTACCACCTAGTAACTGAATATTTAATACACGCAACGTTAACGTAGCGCCATTTCTACCGTCGTTAGTTGTATAAGTTCTTATATCTGGGCTACCTTCTGCATATACTTGTGTACCTTTTTTTAAATAAGGCGCTATCGCTACTCTATCCGTCCAATAAGCACAATCTACCCAAATCGTTTTATCTTTTTGGTTGCCTTGTGCATCTCTCAATTTTTCTGTGTGTGCAATAGAAAAGTTAATTACGGATTTGCCGTTGGCATTGTTTACCACAGCGTCTTTTCCCAAATGGCCAATAACGTTAAGTTTAATCATAACTAATAAATTTATGTTTGTGCATTAAATAAGGAGAATAAAAATAAGAAAAAAATAATAATCTTTTAATTTAGCACTAAGCATTTACCCACATTTTTAATTTTTGTGGTACCAGCTGCATCTTTTCAATTAAGCTTCGTTGCGTCGCACACTGCATCGGTTAAATACTATATTCAGCTTAAATCGTATGATATTCATCAATAGTAACTCATATTTATACATAAATATAAATATATTATATTTGCTTTGCAAAAATCATGTAGCTCATTTCTACCGATTCTGTCTAACGCTTTATCTATCTATGTTAGTGAACACCTTCTCAAGCTTTTATCTTTAAATCCTGAAAACAAACCTAATTGACACATGAAAAAAATCAGCTTATTGGTAGTGCTCATTACAACACTATTATTCCAGTTTTGTAGTCATACTAAAAAACTACAAGAACCGCCACCTGAGATAGTAAAACTTACTTATGAAACAGATATTAAACCCATTATTGCTACTAAATGTGCACCTTGCCATATACCACCACAGGGTAGAAAAGAAACCTATATTACCTATGCAGCCGTAACCAAAGACATTGACGATATTATTCGTAGAATAAAACTTAACCCAGGCGAAAGAGGTTTTATGCCGCAGCGTAATCCCAAACTATCAGATTCTACTATTCAAGTATTTGATAAATGGAAAGCCGACGGCTTGCTAGAGAAATAATTACATAATGTTAAATAATAATTACAAACCCATTTGTTGTAATATCAAATGGGTTTGTTGTTTACTAGAAAACCTACGCTACGATAAAAGCTAAATAGCGAACAGAACGTACATACCGATAGCTATCGGTAGTGTGCAACCGAAGTATTATAGCACTACAAAAGCTGGCTACCATAAAAAATATGATAAACGGTTTAAGGTTCTAATATCACTTTAGTTATCTTACAACCATCATTCATTAACCAAAAAGAAGGAGACCACACTTTGAGACGTAAAGACTTCTTACAACTATCTGCAATGGGCTTAGGCGCTGTAATGCTGCCTAGTACCAACTTGCTAGGCAACCCTATTGACGTTGCCGAATTACTTGCCCCGGGCATAGATGCTGCTGCTAAAAAAGTGTTGGCCGATGTGGCTTTGAACACTGCTAAAAGTAAAGGCGCATCTTATGCCGATATTAGAATTGGTCGCTACTTAAGCCAGGCTATTGCAACCAGAGAAAACCGTGTACAAAACGTATCCAATGCCGAATCTTTTGGGGTTGGTATTCGTGTTTTGGCCAATGGAAGCTGGGGTTTTGCTGCTACCAACGATGTTACTAAGGAAGGCGTTTCTAAAACTGCTGAACGAGCTGTAGCTGTGGCAAAAGCGAATGCAAAAATTATGAACGAGCCGGTACAACTAGCACCACAAAAGGGTTACGGCGAAGTAAGTTGGAAAACGCCTATTGAAAAAAATGCGTTTGAAGTGCCTATTAAAGAGAAAATTGACTTGCTGTTAAATGTAAATGGCATAGCCATGAAGGGTGGTGCAAGCTTTGTAAACTCTAGCATTTTTGCCATTAACGAACAGAAATATTTTGCATCTACCGATGGTAGTTATATTGACCAAGATATTCATCGCTTGTTTCCTAGCTTTAATATTACCAAAATAGATAGAGCGCAGGGCAAGTTTGAAACAATAAAATCGTTGAGTTCGCCAGTAGGTATGGGCTACGAATATTTAACAGCAGGCGCAGCAGATAAAGTAGGTGGCATTATTACACGCTACAAAAACCGCTACGATATTATTCAAGATGTAACTGAATCGACGGCTGCAGTTAATCAAAAAATAAATGCTAAATCTGTAGAACCGGGTAAATATGATTTAATTTTAGATCCATCGCATTTATGGTTAACCATTCACGAATCGGTAGCGCATCCAACAGAACTAGACCGTGTATTGGGCTATGAAGCTAACTATGCAGGTACTAGTTTTTTAACCATGGACAAATTGAAAAGTGGCAACTTTAAATTTGGTAGCGATAAGGTAAACATTGTTGCTGACAAATTGCAAAAAGGTAGTCTTGGCGCAGTGGGCTACGATGATGAAGGTGTAGGTACTAAACAATGGGATATTATAAAGAATGGTGTATTGGTAAATTTTCAAGCGATAAGAGACCAAGCACACATTTTAGGCTTAAAAGAAAGCCAAGGTTGTTGCTATGCGCAGAGCTGGAATGATGTGCAGTTTCAACGTATGCCAAACGTATCATTAATGCCGGGCAAAGACAAACTTAGCGTAGACGATATGATTAAAAATGTAGAGAAAGGTATATACATTATTAATGATGGGTCGTTTTCTATTGACCAACAACGTTATAATTTTCAATTTGGTGGACAGTTGTTTTACGAAATTAAAAATGGCAAAATTGTAGGCATGTTAAAAGATGTGGCTTATCAAGCTAACACAAGAGAATTTTGGAATTCTTGCAGTGCGGTTGCTGACGAAAGCGACTATCGCTTAGGTGGCGCATTTAACGATGGTAAAGGGCAGCCTGCACAATCTAATGCTGTATCGCATGGGAGCGCTACCACACGGTTTGATGGCGTAAATGTGATCAATACAGCTAGAAAAATCGGGTAATCAATCCATTAATTAACATCATTTAATCATATATAAATGGCAATTTTAAATAAAGAAGAAGCAAAAAAACTGCTAGAAAAAGTACTGAAGTACTCTAAAGCAGATGAATGCGAAGTGACATTAAACGGTAGCGAAGGCGGTAATATTCGCTATGCGCGTAATGCTGCTTCTACATCAGGCGATATTAGTACCATGACGCTTTCTGTCAATTCTATTTTTGGCAAAAAATCTGGTACAGCTAACATCAACGAGTTTGACGATGCAGCGTTAGAAAGAGTGGTAAGACGCGCAGAAGAATTAGCGCAACTAGCACCCGAAAATCCTGAAAGAATGCCTCTGCTAGGGCCTACTACTTTTAAAGATGGGATTGGCTACGATGAAAAAACAGCTGCCGCCACACCTGCCACTAGGGCAGAATTAGTAGCAAAAAGTATCGCTGTAGCAAAAGAAGCCAAACTGGAAGCAGCAGGTTTTTTAGAAAATACAACTTCATTCACAGCCGTATTAAACTCAAAAGGTTTATATGCTTATGATAAAAATACAGATGTTACTTTCTCTGTAACCACCCGCAATGCAGAAGGCACAGGCTCTGGCTACGCTGCTAGAGGTTTTAATGATATTAGCAAGCTCGATACATTTACAGCGACTAAAATTGCTGCGCAAAAAGCCAATGGTTCGGCTACAGCAAAAGCAATTGAACCAGGTAAATACACAGTGATTCTTGAGCCAGTAGCCGCTACTTATATGCTAGAAAACATGTTTAGAGGCTTTGACGCAAGAACTGCAGATGAAGGTAGAAGCTTTATGAGCAAACCGGGAGGTGGTAACCGATTGGGCGAGCAATTAATGGATGAAAAAGTAACCATCTACTCAGATCCGTTTAATACCGAACTACCTGGAAGTACATGGAGTCGTGAAGGTCAGCCTTTGGAAAGAATCAACTGGATTGAAAAAGGGATTGTAAAAAACTTAAGTTATTCAAGATATTGGGCAGAGAAAAAAGGTGTACAACCAATACCGTTTCCTAGTAATATTATTATGCAAGGTGGCGATGGTGGTACCGTAGAAGACATGATTAAAAGTACAGAAAGAGGTATTTTGGTGTCACGTCTTTGGTACATACGCCTAGTAGATGCGCAAACATTATTGCTCACTGGCCTTACCCGAGACGGAACCTTTTACATAGAAAATGGAAAAATTAAACATCCAGTAAAAAACTTCCGCTTTAACGAAAGCCCAGTCATTATGTTGAATAATGTGGAAGCTTTAGGTAAAGCTGAAAGAAGTATCAGTGTTGAATCGTATCGTAGCTATTTAATCCCACCAATGAAGATTAAAGACTTTACGTTCAGCTCTTTATCAGACGCTGTTTAGGTTTAAAGAATAGTTGCTTACAAAAATGGTCCTCGTGTCTACGAGGACTTTTTTATACCACCAATAAACTACAACCACGTATATCACTGTTATCCAACCGCCCCCAAACTTCAAAACTGCCATCTTCATGCACTACACCTACATCTTCTGTAGCTATAAAACTACAACTATAAATATTAGCCAAATCTATCACATTTAAAACACCTTTACCCCTCGTTTTTATATTCAGCGGATCTTCTTCATCACGTACCAAAACCTTCATCCAAGGTGGGCAGATAAATCTACCATCACCTTTACTATAAGCTTGGCTTAATAGCTCAGTCATGCCATATTCTGAATGTACTTTACTTACCCCTAAACCATTAGTAATAATGGCATGCACTTCTTCTCTTGTTAATTCTTTCCTTCTACCTTTCATACCACCAGTTTCCATTACTACAGTATGCTGCAATGGCATAGCATAATTTTCGGCAAAATCAAGCAGGGCAAACGTTACACCAATCAGTAGGGTCTTTTGTTGTTTTGCTTCTAAATGCTGTAAAGTGTTTGTGAGCTTATCAAATTCATTTAGGTAAAACCCACTGTCAGTATGGTTGCTTAATTTAATCAAAGCATCTACCATCATTACCAACGAAGAATTATTACGCTCTAAATAAGAAGGCAATAATCCTATTATACACCATTCATTAATATTGCCATAAAATAACTCGAAAGCTTTAATAAAACTTTGCTCGTATATGGTTATATCTTTTACCAAATGCTTGCTATTAATCGTTTGCGTAGTACCGCTACTTTCAAAAATTTGTTGCGGCTCAAACAACGTTGTAGTAATTGTATGGCTCTTAAAAAATGAAATGGGAAGAAAAGGTGGTCGCCTGTCAACCGTTGACTGTTGACCTTTCAACAAATCGCACCATTTAGCATAAACTTTGTTATGTTGGTATTGAAATTGAAACACTTCAGTAGCCAAGCTATCAAAGGCATTATTGGTAAGTGAAAAAATATTGTTAATGATGTTTGCTTGCACAATGAACTGTTGAAATAATATAACTAAATTTGAAATCTATATTAGAGATTTATGAAGGCAAAAATATTGATACTGTTGTTAATTACGCTAGTTATTAATGCTTGCAGCAAAGAGGCAAATGGTGGTAAGCCACAATTAAGCTTTAGCAGTGTAACAGCCACGACCATTTCTCTTAACAGTATTGTTACTTTTAATCTTGTTTTAAAAGATGCCGTAACAAGTACTACTAACGATACCCTGTTTGTAGCTAGAAAATTTTATACTTGTCCATATATTACTAAAGACACGAGTTTTGCCATTATACCTACCTATAATGGTGTTAAAAATCAAAAAGCAAATATCGAGTACACTTTCCAATATGGAAGTGGTGGCTATTACAATGGCTGCATAAATAGTGTGGGCAATGCATTACGCACCGATTCTTTAAACTATTATTTCTGGGTAAAAGATGCCCTTGGAAATACGAGTGATACAGTAGCATCTCCTAAAATTATTCTATTAAATAGATAATGCCAAATGACAGCAAGCTTATAAAAGCAATTTTCTTTGGCAACTATTTTTATGGTTTATGCGCCGTTACATTGTCTATTGAAGCGGCTTTGCAGCAATTTGTGTCACTAAATACATATGTATATTATATAGCTGTCTTCGTAGCAACAACACTGTATTATACATACGCGTATATTTCTATCAATGTTGCAAATCCTCGTAATACACGGGCAATGTGGTATTTATATCACAAGGCTGCTATGCAATGGTCTCAAATTATTTTAACGATTGTATTTGCCCTTTGCTCAGTAACATTGTTAATTACAATTTGGCCCCATATACCCAATATGTCTATCAAAGAGTGGGTGATTATCTTCGCTGTGCCCATTATAGCTGCCCTATATTATGGCATTAATTTACCCATACTTACTACAAAAAATTTAAGACAGTTAGGTTGGCTAAAACCATTCGTTATTGGTTTTGTATGGGCTTCAATGGTTACGGTATACCCAGTTATTTATAATAATATTGTTCACAATACGGCTTACAACATCACATTACTAAGTTTACTATTATTTATTAAAAATTTTATGTTTGTGACGGTACTATGTATTATGTTCGATATAAAAGATTATGCCGCAGATCATAACCAGCAGCTTAAAACTTTTGTGGTACGTGTAGGCTTAAGGAAAACCATTTTTTACATTATCATTCCATTGAGTATCATCGGATTATCTACCTTTATACTGTTCGCAACATCAAGGCAGTTTCCCTTGTTACGTATTCTTATCAATACCATACCATTTGTATTACTCATTATAGTAGCGTATTCTTTGCATCGTCGCAAAAGTATTCTCTACTATTTAGCAATTATAGATGGGTTATTGTTGGTAAAATCTATTTGTGGCATTACAGCAATGTTGTATTTCTAATATGCGCATAATTTGTATCGTCCACGTTCATTCGCGCAATTTATTTAATTCGTGTAATTCGTCTAATTGTTCTTAATTCGTGTATTAAAATAAATATTATGGCAAAAGCTAAAAAAGAAGTAGAAAAAAAGAAAGAGAAGACCAAAAAAATTGTTACAGAAACCTCATTGGCATTTTTTAAAAACTATATTAACACACCATCACCCGTGGGTTTTGAAAGCGGTGGGCAAAAACTTTGGGTAGATTATGTAAAGCCCTTCGTTGATGAATACTTTGTAGATCCCTATGGTACAGCAGTAGGTATAATTAACCCAAAAGCAGCTTTTAAAGTCGTAATAGAGGCTCATTGCGACGAAATCAGTTGGTTTGTAAATTATATCACTGCCGAGGGCTTAATTTATTTAAAACGCAATGGCGGTGTGGATCATCAGATAGCACCAGCTATGCGTGTGTTTATTCATGGCAAAAAAGGCCCTGTAAAAGCCGTATTTGGATGGCCCGCCATTCACACACGCTATAGCAATCCAGAAGCAAAAGAACCAGTTGCAAAAGTTGAGAATCTTTGCCTTGATTGCGGTGCTAGAAGTAAGCAGGAAGTAGAAGCTTTAGGAATTCATATAGGTGCTGTTGTTACTTATCAAGATGGGTTCGATGAACTAGCAAACGGTTATTATATTGGCCGTGCGATGGACAACAGGGTTGGTGGTTTTATGATTGCAGAAGTAGCTCGTTTACTAAAAGAAAACAACAAAAAATTACCCTATGGTTTGTATGTGGTAAATGCAGTGCAAGAAGAAATCGGCCTTCGTGGCGCAGAAATGATTGCACGCAGATTAAAACCAAATATTGCCATTATTACCGATGTGACACATGATACACAAACACCAATGATCAGTAAAATCATAGAAGGTGATGTAGCTTGTGGCAAAGGCCCTTCACCATGTTATGGCCCAGCGGTACACAATAAGTTATTACAATTTGTACAAGATGTAGCCGAGAAAAAAGAAATTCCTTTACAAATGCGCACTGTTAGTCGCAGTACAGGTACAGATACCGATAGTTTTGCATATGCTAATGATGGCTGTCCTAGTGTATTAATATCTATCCCTTTGCGCTATATGCACACCACTGTAGAAATGCTTCACAAAGATGATATCGAAAGTACGATACAACTCATGTACGAAACCTTATTGGCATTAACACCTGCGACCAATTTGAGTTATTTATAATTAGTGCATAGAATTTATGTAGACCAGCTGCAAAACAAGCATTAAGCTGCTATTGACAGTTTTGATTTAAATTATATATAGGTACAAGGTTACTACTACTAATTAAATAGTGTCACGGCTAAATAAAACCTGCAAATGATAAAAGATCGCCAGTTGGCGATCTTTTATCATTTGAAATTTAAAAATTCAGTTTAAAACTTAACAGAAAAACCAACTTTAAATAAGAGTGTATTATAATTGATAGTAGGTGTAGTTGCAGATTGATAACTAGTGTAAGCAGCGCCAACTTCAATTAAATGAATAATTTTAACACCTGCACCTACCTCGTATAAAAACTTCGAACCACTTGTATTGCCTTTACTATAACTTTCAATAGCCGTACCAATTTGCCCATTTACAAATAGCTTCCCTACTAAATAACGTCTAAAACCAACTTTAATCGGTATCACATTCAAATCGCCATATGTCGTTGTAGTCGTAGCAGCTAGATAATTTATATAGCCAGCACTACCAATTATCATTGTTTTACCAATACCAAGGCCTCCACCAATTTCAAAACCAAAGCCGTTAGCGAAATCTTTTGTAAAATCTGTACCTTGTGGCGAAACAACTGTAAAATTGCCAAATACCAAGGCTTTAGGTGCCTGTGCATTTACATAATTAGCACTACCAATTACTAACAAAAAAACAAGTAAACATAAATTTTGTATCTTACGCATAATCTAAGGTGATAAATATTTTTCAAAGAAAACAATAATAATCGTAACTGCACGAGTATTTACAGTAATAAAATGTTATAGTTCTATGCTCTCAATGAAAACACAATATGCTTTTAAAGCATTGATGTATTTAGCCCAAAAAGATGCCAACGGCCCAGTATTAATTGCTGAAATAGCTGATAAAAAAAATATACCTCTAAAGTTTTTAGAAAACATCTTATTAGAACTTAAAAAAGCGGGTGTTTTAGACAGCAAAAAAGGAAAAGGTGGTGGCTATTTCTTTAATGAGAACCCATCAAAAATAAAATTAGCGCGTGTAATGCGTCTTATAGATGGGCCAATTGCACTTTTGCCTTGCGTTAGTATAAATTTTTACCAGCAATGTAAAAACTGTGACGAAAAAACATGTGGTTTAAGCGAAGTAATGAAAGAAGTAAGAGATGCAACCTTAAGTATACTAGAAAATAAAACAGTCGCTGATATTTCTTTAATAATAAAATAGGCATATTTATATCATAAACTCATACCTATCTTATTGCATTACTACTTATTGGTGCATTTTGTGTTGGTGTAGTGTGGTGTAGTGATGAAGGGCGTGGGAGGAGGTGTGTTA
>NZ_JBHSDC010000027.1:0-230807 GCF_042651445.1 Parasediminibacterium paludis | reverse complement strand
CCTATAAAAACTGAAAACGGAGAATTTTATACTTTTGAATGTAGCGGATTTTAGGGGAGCTTACAATTGCAATCCGCAAAAAACATTGCAAAAAAATCAAAAATCCCTTGATAAAAATTATAGATGTATTTAATGAAGCTTATTATAGCTTAAGCCAACATCATAAACCAGATTTTGAATGTACAGCTAATGTTGCCTTAAATCTTCCTTTCGCTATAAACCCCAATATAGAGGTAGAGATAGAGGGTAGTAATACGGCCCTTGATTTAAATGATATTGTGCATATATCTTTTGGTGTAATAGCCGTTATAGGTGCTGCACTACTTATAACAGAAATTTTAACAGGTGGTGATATATAGTTACCTTTCGAAAGCACCAAACTGTTCTTTGAAATCCTCGACAGTATTTTGAAAGGCTAATATTGTTCTTCGAAACGCTCGCCAGCATTTTGAAAGGCCAAAATGATTCTTCGAAACGCTTGACAATATTGCTATTTATAGTTACCATCTAACTTTTTAATAAAATAGATTTTTTTATTTTCGAGGTAATTGATTTTAGAAGCATCTGTGGCGCTTTTTTGTGGCTCAATGATGAAGTCGTTGGAGATTTTAAAGGCTTTGTCTGACAGATGGTTGATGATATCGGTGGGATAGGCCAAAAGCAAGCTGGTAAAGTGGTACATGCTTTCATAGCCTTTTAATACCATATCGCTTGGCCGTGCTAACAATTTGCTTCTATAGGCTTGTGAGATGTTGGCGATTACAGGCAAATTTCTTGGAAAATTGTACGACGTAGTATACACCATAGTAACGCCATTGCAATCTGATTTATCGAGTTCTCTTAAACCATCCCAAGTGGGCATGCCTACCACTGTAGCGGCATAGTTTTTATCGCTACTGATCGATTTTACTAGGTTGACACCAAAGGTTTCGTTTAAACTACCACAAATCACTAAGTTTTGTTTCACACTGTCTAGTTGGCTATTGAGGTCGGCACTACTAAAATTATCGTTGAGTTCTATGGTTTTAAACTTGAGTGGTAATGCGGCTGTTTTTTTATTGCTTGCAGAAAAGATATTATACAACATGTCTTCTAAAGCGCCTTTTCGTTTAACATACACGATATTATTGGTGCTATAATTGCGCTGAACATATTTGTGAATTTCTTCAATATGTGTTTTTAAAGCGGTATTTATCAGCACAAAAAAAGGGTTATCAGTTACCCCGCCATCATTCGGAAATGTTTCAGAAATAATGGGTATATTTCTATGCAACGCAATGTCTGCCAAGGGTTTTACATCGTTTCTGTTATTGAAGCATGCGATGATCATGGCGATGTTTTGAAACTCAGGCTTGCGAATAATGGTATAAATACTTTCGCTGCCTTTGCTATCGTAAAACAATACTTCCACAGATTTGCCCTCTGCTTTTAAACTATCCACCGCTAGCATCACACCATTGTAAAACTCAAGGCCAGGTAAAATCGTTTTCGGTAAATTATTGTTGCCAAGTTTGTAATTATTGCCGTCAAAAGCACTATCGGTATAAATAGGCGCAAATACAGCCACTTTTAGCGGCTGCTGTGCTTTTAAGGAAGATGTGACAAGAGCAATGAACATCGTAAACACACAATAGAAATATTGTTTCATGGGTGGTTTTTTAAACAAGCAAATTTTATAAATATTGTTGCATTATTCTGCGTTTGTCATATCTCAAATCCAACATCAGAAATCCCCAATCTTATCTTATTCCCACTCAATTGTTGCGGGCGGTTTACTGCTAATATCGTATACCACACGGTTAATACCACGCACATTATTGATAATCTCGTTAGAAATATTGGCTAGAAACTCATAGGGCAAATGTGCCCAATCGGCTGTCATACCATCTACGCTTGTGACTGCACGTAAAGCCACTGTAAACTCATAGGTTCTTTCATCGCCCATCACACCCACACTTTTTACAGGTAACAAAATAGTACCTGCTTGCCAAACTTTGTCGTACAAGCCTGCCTCTTTTAAACCTTTGGTATATAGGGCATCTGCGTCTTGCAACAGCGTCACTTTTTCTGCGGTTACTTCGCCTAAAATACGAATGGCTAAGCCAGGGCCAGGAAAAGGATGGCGGTATAATAAATCGTAGGGAATACCTAATTCTAAGCCTACTTTTCTTACTTCATCTTTAAATAATAAGCGCAGCGGCTCTACCAAACTGAGGTTCATTTTTTCCGGTAAACCACCCACATTGTGGTGCGATTTGATAGTGGCAGAAGGTCCGTGAACGCTTAAACTTTCAATCACGTCTGGGTAAATGGTACCCTGACCTAAAAAGCTAGCACCTTCTACTTTTAAGGCTTCGTCGTGAAATACATCAATAAATAATTTGCCGATTACTTTTCGTTTTTCCTCTGGATCGGTTTTATCTTTTAGACCATCGTAAAATAATTGCTTCGCATCAATCCCTTTTACGTTTAGGTCAAGCTGTTTGTAAATATCAAGTACTTGCTGAAATTCATCTTTGCGCAGCACACCATTGTCTACAAAAATACCATATAAGTTTTTGCCCACTGCACGACTGACTAAGGTGGCAGCTACGGTGCTATCTACACCACCGCTAAGTGCCATAATCACTTTACCATCACCAATTTGGGCTTTTAGTTTCTCAACGGTTTCGTTGATAAAAGAGGCGGGTGTCCAATTTTGTGTGCAACCACAAATGCTAACCAAGAAGTTTTTAATCAACACTTTCCCTTCGGTAGAGTGGTACACTTCTGGGTGAAATTGAATACCATACAAAGGCAAACTATCGGTGGTTGTTTTTTTGAAAGCTGCAACGGGAATGCTGTCTGTGGTTGCCAATATTTCAAAACCTTCTGGCAAAGCCACAATGCTATCGCTATGGCTCATCCACACTTGCGAATTCGGGCTAATGTGTTTTAATAAAACATCTTCGACATCTTTGGTTTGTAAAATGGCACGACCGTATTCTCTTTTATTGCTTTTATCTACCCGACCGCCATAGGTTTTAGCAGTTAATTGCGCACCATAACAAACACCTAAAACAGGTACTTTGCTATTTAAAGCAGCTATATCTACCGACGGAAAATCTACATCATTCACACTGCAAGGCGAACCGCTTAAAATAATGCCCTTTAAATCATGGTCAACAACAAAGTTTTTATTGTAAGGAATGATTTCGCAGTAAACATTGGCTTCTCTAACGCAACGTGCAATTAACTGGGTAAACTGGCTTCCAAAATCGAGAATAAGTATTTTTTCGGTCATGCCGCGAAGGTAAATGAAACGCTATAAAGGAAGAAGAAGAAAGTTGGGGTTGCTAGTTGCTAGTTTATTTTTAAATACGCAATTGAGGTTATTGTATTTGCACTTCGTTTTTTAGAAACTAGAAACTAGAAAATATAATCCTTTTATCTTCGCTGCATGACAAATGAAAAAGCTATTGCTGAAAAATTATTACAGGTGCAAGCCGTAAAGCTCAATCCTGAGAAGCCTTTTACTTGGGCTAGTGGCTGGAAAAGCCCCATTTATTGTGATAACAGAAAAGTATTATCCTTTCCTTTTGTAAGAGATTTTATTAAAAGTGAACTGTGTAGTGTCATTTTTGAGCAATATCCTGATGCAGATGTATTGGCGGGCGTTGCCACTGCTGGCATTCCTTGGGGTGCGATGGCTGCTGACCAATTAAAGCTACCATATATGTACGTACGTCCAAAACCAAAAGAACATGGTTTGGGTAATCAAATAGAAGGGCATTATGAAGCTGGCCAAAAAGTAGTGGTGATTGAAGACTTAATTTCTACGGGTAAAAGTAGCTTGCAAGTAGTAGAGGTGCTGCGCCAAGCGGGCTTGGAAGTCATTGCCATGGTGAGTATTTTTAACTATGGTTTTGCAATTGCTGAAGAAGCGTTTGCCAATGCCAACGTACCTTTTAAATCGCTTAGTAATTACCAAGCGCTTATTGGTATGGCCGTAGAAAAGCAATTGGTTTCTGCAGAAACCGAGGAACTGCTGTTGGAGTGGCGTAAAAGCCCAAGCACTTGGATGGCTGACTAAATGCATGCTACTATTTTAAAATAAAATATATGAAGAAACTAGTTTTTATCGTATTGTTTCTAGGTTTTTTTACTGCCAAAATGCATGCACAGGTAATGGCTGCTAAAACGCAAACTGTGGTGATTAAATCTGCCAATTTGCGTTGTTGGACTTGTAAAGAAAAGCTAGAAGACTATCTGGTGAGGGAAAATGAAGACAATATGCAAAGCGGTATGCTAAAGCGTACTTACAATTTATTGGCGGGAGAAATTCGTATACAATATTTGCCAGATCGTGTATCTGTAGATGCGATTAAAACAGCCATTAACAATGCTGGTTTTGATGCAGACAGCACTTTGGCAACTCCCGATGCTTATAAATTATTACCACCCATTTGTAAACGCAAAGAAGAGGGTGGTGGTCCACAAAAAGGAAAGCCTTGCCATATTGAACCCTATTAGACAACAAAAAAGCTACCGAATTTGGTAGCTTTTTTGTATTGGTTATTTATGAAATTAGATGATTAATAAAGAATCACCATAACTAAAGAATCGGTATTTATCTTTTATGGCTTTTTGGTAAGCTGCCATTGCTAAATCGTAACCTGCAAAAGCGCAAGTCATAATTAATAAGCTGGTTTTTGGTAAATGGAAATTGGTTACCAAACTATCCGCCACACTAAAATCATAAGGTGGGTGGATAAAATGGTTAGTCCAGCCTTCACTTGGTTTAAGCATTTTGGTTGCTGTAAAACTTGTTTCCATCGCACGCATGGTAGTTGTACCAATGCTACAAACGCGGTGGCCAGTTTGTTTTGCTTTGTTCACAATATTGGCCGCTTCTTCTGTAATTTGATAGTATTCAGCATCCATTTTGTGTTTGCTCAAATCTTCTACTTCAATTGGTCTGAAAGTGCCTAAGCCAGTATGTAAGGTTACTTCTGCAAAGCGGATACCTTGGATTTCGCAACGCTTAATAAGTTCTTTACTAAAATGCAAGCCCGCAGTAGGCGCAGCTACCGCACCTTCATGTTTAGCATAAACGGTTTGGTAGCGTTCTTTATCTTCTTCTGTTGGCGTACGTTTGATGTATTTAGGCAATGGAGTTTCACCTAAAAAGTCTAACATTTTTTTGAAGCTTTCCTCATCCTCATCCCATAAAAAACGAATGGTACGGCCACGGCTTGTTGTGTTATCAATCACTTCTGCTACCAACTCTTCATTCTCACCAAAATATAATTTGTTGCCGACACGAATTTTTCTTGCGGGATCAACAATCACGTCCCATAAACGGTTGGGTTTATTCAGTTCACGCAATAAAAACACTTCAATTTTTGCACCCGTTTTCTCTTTACGGCCATACATGCGTGCCGAAAACACTTTGGTGTTGTTGACTACAAATACATCTTTGTCGTCGAAATAATCAAGGATGTCTTTGAAATGTTTGTTTTCCATTGCACCAGTTTTGCGGTCAACCACCAACATACGCGCATCTTCTCTTTGTTTGGTAGGGTTTTGTGCAATAAGATTCAGCGGTAAATCGAACCTGAATTGAGATAATTTCATCTGTGTCTATTTAAGTAAATAATAGGCCACATTAAGTTCATCCTGCAACCCAAAGGGTAGTGGGTTTGTAAGGACTAGCTTGATGTTACGGCATCAAATTTTAAGAAAGTGTGCAAAAGTAAGGGTTTTAGCTAAGCTATCCAAGAAGGAATTTTGATTGAAGATGCCAAAGCGTTGAATGATTGTTTAGTATTGCACCCATGTTAGAGATAAAAGTGGCCACTATTGTAGATGCAACATTGCTTTCGGCTATTAGTAAGCAAACCTTTTACGAGGCGTTTCATGCCCAAAATACAAAAACAGATATGGATATGTTTTTGGCGTCTCATTTTGGCATAGCGGCTACTGAAGAAGAATTACAGGACGCGAATAATACCTTTTACTTAGTGTATCAAGAGGGCATTTTATGCGCTTATGCAAAAGTTACAGCAGTAGATCATCCTATGGAATTGCCAAATTATACAACATTGCGTATTTCTCGCATTTATGTGCTTGATGCATTTATTGGACAAGGCATTGGTAAATTATTGATGCAAACTTGCTTAGCGAAAGCAGCATCGCTTAATAAAACCCATGTTTGGCTGGGCGTATGGGAAAAAAATCAACACGCTATTGAATTTTACCAGCGCTTTGGTTTTGAACAATTTGGTACTGAAACATTTTTGGTTGGCACAGACCTACAAACAGATTGGCTGATGCAGAAAGCCCTTTAATCACCGTCATGTATTTTTGTTTTAGGTACGAGTTTCAGTTTTTTAAGTAAAATTTGTTTCAACTGAATTTTTACAATCTGACCCATTGTTTTGGCTTTTAAAAAACCAATTTGGTGAAAATGATTGGCCAATTCTATTTTGAGATGCTCAATTTTGTCGGGTGTTGAGATATTATCTTGGCACATCAAGTCTATCAATTCTTTAATACGATACCGAGATGATGCTAAACGAAAGACCACTTTGGTGCGCTCTTCAGCTTGGTATTGTTCAATCGATTCTTTGTTGAGTAGCTTACTTACAATTTCTACAAATGGGTAATTTTCTTTAAAAAATTGGGGTAGGTATAGGTTTTTTCTGCCTTCGTAGCATTGTTGGTCAAAGTCAATAGCTCTAATTCGGTATTGTACATTTTCAATATCTGGCGTGATATCTACCACAAAATTATAGCTACGTAAATCGCCCAAAAGCCGCATAAAGCAACGTTCATTAAACTTTACAAATTCCTTGGCAAAACGAACTTGGTTGGTATCTGGATGATAGAGATAGTTTTTGATAAATTCATCGCCCGGTATACCAGGAATATGTTCTTCAATCAACGTTTGGTAATTAGAAAAAAAAGTAATTCTATTGGGCGATAATAAATGTTCTAGTTCTAAACCGTAGACGCGGTTAGCATCGCCACGCTTAATATAATAATGGTCGTAGTTATCATTATAGCGATTCACGATTCTGATTCTAAAGGGTTGGCTATTGCCAAACACACAAAAATCAATGCGGGCCACATCTAATTGATTGACAAAACTGAAGTCGCCCTCTGTTTTTAGAATGGCATATACTTTTACGAGTCCATCGCGTAAAAATTCCCATTCCCGCATATCGTACGATACGGTTTCCCAGTAAGCGTCTTTACCAGATTTATCTTTTAGTGGTACGCTGTAAGTAAATCGCAACAAATCTTCATAATGCACGGGTAGATTCACCTCACGACCATGATTTTTTAGATATTTCCGCAAGCCTTCATTGATAGGAAAAATAGGCTTTTTCCGACTCGGCTTATTAGGAATATTTGACTCAGGATTAATCGATATCATGGTAATTGTTAATCTAACAGTAAATTATCTTGTTCATCTAGTAAATTCAAATTTACAGCATCTACCCCTGCAATTCCTTCAATAGAACCTCTAATATGTGCTGCATTCAGCAACACTTTTTCTAATTGTTTTTCTCTGGCTTTCCATAATTTTTCCATCGCATCTCGTTCTCGTTGTATGCTGAGTTTCATACTCATAAAACCTTCTCGGATGGCTTTCCATTGTTCATTAAATTCATTACCAATTAAATAATCGTACAGTAATACCATTTTATCGCCTTTATTTTCTTGGCTTTTTTTGGCATCATATATTTTTAAAATAGCATTTCGTAGTAATAAAGCCACGCTTTTTACTTCGGTAAATGTGCAGATATACACGCCGTCTTTTTCGCCAAAGCGCTCCATTCCTTTAGGCAAGGTTTGTGTTACAATCACTGCCACATCTGCGCCTAAATTTCGCATGTCTGTTTTTAATTTCTCAATCCAGTCGCCACCAAAATCTTTCGTGCGTTTACTTTCATAGATAATTTTTCCAGCTTCTACACCAAATTGGTTACGAACCGTTTGTATACAATCGGCGCCGCGTACACCTTTACCTACTTCTGAAACTTTATCAAAAGGGAAGGTGGTTTGCAGTAATTCTTCAAGCAATAATTCTTGTACCTCGCCTTGCAATTGCATGCTACCTTGTTCAGACTTTCGGCGCATTTCTTCGGCTAGCTTTTTTTGGTCATCTAGCTGTTTTTCAAGCTCTTTAACTTTCATCACAAAATCATGTTCTTTGGCCGACACTCTTTGTTCTTCAATTTTGCGGATATCTTCGGTTAGTTTTTCACGCTCCTGTTGCAATTGCTTTTGAACTGATAATTCTAGCTCTTGTTCTCTATTTTTTAGGGCTTGTTCTTTTTGCAAAAATTCAAGCTCTTTACTGCGTGCAGATTTTAACTTTTCTTCATTGTCGGCCAAGTTTTGCTGCAATAATTTCATCTGATTCTCAAAATCGGCGGCAATACTTTTTGTTAATTGAACTTGTAATTCAGCTTGTAGTTTTTGCTTTTCACTAGCCAATCGCTTGTTTATTTCCTCATCTTTCAGTTGTAATTGTTGTTGGTATAAAGCTTCTTTGTT
The DNA here is from genome assembly GCF_042651445.1 of Parasediminibacterium paludis. Lineage (NCBI taxonomy): Bacteria > Pseudomonadati > Bacteroidota > Chitinophagia > Chitinophagales > Chitinophagaceae > Parasediminibacterium > Parasediminibacterium paludis. The sequence continues at coordinate 222,260 of NZ_JBHSDC010000027.1, read as the reverse complement.
ACGAAATTCCTCGTCTTTCTTTTTTTGCCAATCAATCACTTTGGTGCGTAATTCTTTTTCAATTTCATCTCGCATAGAATCGCCAGGTTCAAATTGGTGTTTACAGTTGGGACAAGTAATAATGAATGATGCCATAGAGAAAAATTATGCTTCAAAACTATATTAAAAAGTAGCATGTTGGGCTAAAATGCTGATGACTGATAAAAGTTATACAGCTACAGAGTGCGACGAAACGGAAGTGTCATCTTATTACAAAAGCTGATAACCCAAACACCTTCTACGCATTTTAAAAATATCGAGTAACTTGCACCACTATGACACAAGAACAATTGAAAGATATAAGAGACAGAGTTACCGTCTTGAGGAGGTTTCTTTGACTACGATAGCCGTAAAACTAAAGTAGAACAAGACCGTCAGCTATCGTTATCGCCGGGTTTTTGGGATGACAATGCCCGAGCCACGGCTACCATGAAAGACATTAAGCTAAACGAATTTTGGATGAAATTGTACGAGCAAGTAGACACTTCGGTGGAAGACTTTGGCGTACTGTTTGACTTTTGGAAAAGTGGTGACGAAACGGAAGAAGAAGTAAAAAAAGCCTTTGATACAGCACTTGCGGCGGTTGAAGATGCAGAATTTAAAAGCACACTTAACAAGCCTGAGGACGAATTGCCAGCTATTTTACAAATTAACCCTGGCGCTGGCGGTACAGAAAGTCAGGATTGGGCTGATATGTTATTACGTATGTATTTAATGTATGGGCAAAAGCAAGGTTGGAAAGTTACCGAGCTAGATTACCAAGAAGGAGATGGTGCGGGTATCAAATCGGCTACTTTACAGTTTGATGGCCCCTTTGCATTCGGTTTTTTAAAGGCAGAAAGCGGCGTGCATCGCTTGGTGCGTATTTCGCCTTTTGACAGCAATGCAAGGCGACACACTTCATTTGCTTCGGTATATGTGTATCCATTGATTGATGATAGCATTGAAATTGAAGTCAATCCGGCTGATTTAGAATGGGCATTTTATAGAAGTGGTGGTAGCGGTGGTCAAAACGTGAATAAAGTAGAAACTGCGGTGCGTTTAAAACATGGGCCTAGTGGTTTTATTGTAGAATGTCAGCAAGCACGAACGCAAGGCGAAAACCGAGAATTGGCGTTGAAAATGTTAAAAAGTAGGTTGTACGAAGAAGAAATGCGTAAGCGACAAGAAGCTATTAATGCTACCAATAGCAACAAAAAGAAAATAGAGTGGGGCAGCCAAATACGCAGTTATGTGTTTCATCCATATAAGATGATTAAAGACCATAGAACCGATTATGAGGTAGGCAATGTGCAACCTGTTATGGATGGCGAATTGGATGGTTTTATAAAAGCTTATTTGATGCTGGAAAAAGAAACCACTGAATAAAATGATAGGAAAGATTTGCTATGATTTTTTTCGATTTATCTTTAATCACTGAATCTTATAAATTATACAAAATCCCTGTTCAGACAATCAACCATGGAAAAAGCAAAGCCCATATTTCACAGACGCATTTTTTGGGATGTTGATTTCGACAACCTAGATTATGATGCCAAGGCAAATTTTGTAATAGAACGTGTATTTGAGCGTGGTGATGTGCCTGATATTAGAAATTGTAGGCGGTATTATGGGGATGAGAGAATGAAAGAGGTACTAACCAATGCGAAATGGCTATCCAAAGAATGTATATACTTAGCAAGTGCAATTTTTAGTAACGAATTAACTGATTATAAATGTTATCAAACCTACCAGTTGAACCCAGAACAATGGCTTTATTAAAGCAGTTGATGGCAGTTCCTGAATTACAAGATTTTGCCCTTGTAGGAGGTACAGCTTTGGCAATTAGATATCAGCATCGTTTATCAATTGACCTTGATTTGTTCTCAACAAAAGATTTTATCAATTACCAGTTGGTTTCAATTCTAGAACAATATTTTCCAACATTTTCTTATCGTAGTACCAATAATCCTATTGGCGTTTTTGGATACATTGATGATATAAAAGTTGATTTTGTTAAGCATCATCGCTTTCAATTAATTGATAATATTATCATTGATGATGGCATTAGATTTTATAGCGATAAAGATATTATGGCGATGAAGGTGGCAGCTATATTGAAAAGGGCAGTAAAAAAGGATTTTTGGGATATTGCAGAATTATTAAAACATTATTCTCTAGAAGATGTTTTAGAGGCATACCATAAAAAGTATCCTGACCAAAGGTTGGCTATTTCTATACCTTTTGCTATTACTTATTTTGAAGATGCAGAAGATAGTGAAGACCCCGTTAGTTTAAAAGGGCAAACTTGGCAACAAGTAAAAAAAGATATTCAGAAGAAAGTGAGTGATTATTTAAAGTAATAATACGATTATGCGGACAAGGACAGCTATTGAACGTAACAAACCGTAGACCAAACATCCCAAATTAGATATTAGAACATGCGTTTATATCCAGAAACGGCAACCATACAGTTAGAATTTGACAAGGTAAAAGCTTTATTGGTAGACCATTGCAAAACAGTATATGCACAGGAAAAAGCAGATAATCTGCGTATTCATACCAAAAAAGATTATATAGAACTTGAATTACAGCAAAGCCATGAGTACAAATTATTGTACCAACAAAGCTTATACTTCCCCAATGATTTTACGCTAAATATTCAAAAAGATATTAAACTATTGGGTATACCTGGGGCTTTGCTCGTGAGCGAACAATGGATACACATCAAAAAGTTGGCAGAAAATATCAGTAATATTTTTAGATGGTTTGATACAGAAAAACGTTTGGCTTATCCTTCATTAACCAAAGTGATTGAACACACTTACTACGAAAAAGTGATTGTAGAAATGATTAATGAAGTGCTAGACGAGAATGGCAATGTAAAAGACAATGCTAGCGACGATTTGTATAAAATACGTATGGCTTTGTATAAGCGTAGAAACGAGCTGCGACGCATGTTTGAGAAAGTGGTTGCCAAACTTAATAAAGCTGGTTACAGTGCCGAAATTGAAGAAGGTTTTAGCAATGGCAGACGTGTGGTAGCCGTGTTTGCAGAACATAAAAGACAAGTAAAAGGTATTTTACATGGCGAAAGCGATAGCCGTAAAACCGCCTTTATAGAACCCGAAGAAACCATTCCTTTAAACAACGAAGTGTTTGCTTTAGAACACGAGGAAAGCCGAGAAGTACAACGTATTTTAAGAGCTTTAACCAGTAAACTATCGGTGTATTCTGGCTTGTTAATGGGTTATTTAGAAATTGTAGGGGAGTTTGATTTTATTAAAGCCAAAGCCAAACTGGCGGTTGACATGAATGGTCAATTTCCGAATTTGCTTGATAAAGCACATTTAGAGTTAAAAGACGCTTACCACCCTTTGCTGTACTTGTATAACAAAGCGTCTAATAAACCAACTATCCCTGTTACTTTAACATTAGATGAGAAAAGCAGAATATTGGTAATTAGTGGTCCCAATGCGGGCGGTAAAACCGTTACCATGAAGACGATTGGCCTTAACCAAATCATGCTACAAAGTGGTTTGTTGGTACCAGTGCATCCTACATCACAAATGGGGATTTTTAAACAATTATTTATACATATTGGCGATACGCAAAGCATTGAATTTGAGTTGAGTACCTATTCATCGCATTTGCAACACATGAAACATTTTATAGAAGTAGCCAATGGTAAAACCTTGTTTTTTATAGATGAGCTAGGTAGCGGTAGCGATCCTAATTTGGGTGGCGCATTCGCCGAAGTGATTATGGAAGAATTGGGTAGAAGACATGCGTTTGGCATCGTTACCACACACTATTTGAACCTAAAAGTGATGGCGAATCATACACAAGGGATTATCAACGGTGCTATGCAGTTTGACGAAGTGCATTTACAACCAATGTACAAACTGATTGTGGGTAAGCCGGGTAGTAGTTATACGTTTTCTATTGCTGAGCGCATTGGCTTGCCGCAACATTTAATAAATAGAGCGAGAAAGTTGGTAGATGAAGACCATTTTAAGCTAGACAGATTACTCAATAGAACCGAGCAAGATTTACAGCAATTAGATATTGAGAAAAAGGACTTACATAAGCTTATACGTGAGAATGAGAAGCTGAAAAAGGAAATGGAAACAGTGCTTAACAAAGAGCGCCACCAACAGCAAATAGAAACTTTAAAGCACCAAAACCAAATTACCGAAGAGCGCTTGGCTTACTTGAAAGATATGGAGCGAAAACTAAAGCAAGTAGCGCTAGACTGGAAAAAATCGGAGAATAAGGAGCAAGTAGTAAAAAGCTTGCATACGCTGCTGTTTAAAGGCAACGAAAAAGTGGTAGTCAATAAATTGGCTAAAAAAGTAGACAAAAAATTTGTAGAGATTAAGCAGGACATTGTGGTAGGTGCATTGGTAAAACTGAAGAAAAATTACCAAGTAGGCGAGGTAAAAGAAATACGTGGCAAGCGCGCCATTGTGCAAATTGGCCTGCTACCAATGAATGTAGAAATTGATGATTTGGTAGCTGTAGAAAAACTAGAAGAGAAAGTAGAATAATATATACATATTATTTTTTTAGAAGTTTGTTGAGTCATCGCTAGTGCTACTATTGAGCACTGTATGCGTCGCACCTCGCATCTGTAACACTTTACCCAGCTTTGCTCACCTTTTATGTTTACTGCAATCATTTAAATCATCTTAATCATTCTATCAGTGATTATCTTTGCGCCCAATTAAAAATAGGATATGCCTACAATTGAGTTAAACCGAGTTCAAAACGATTATGGTTTTGAAGTTAAAGATGAATACGGCCACGTAGTAAGAATGGATACAAGCCCAGAAAGTGGTGGGCAAAACTTTGGTGTACGCCCCATGCAAATGCTATTAATGGGTCTTGGTGGTTGCAGTGCGATAGATGTCATTATGATTTTGAAAAAGCAACGCCAAAATGTACGTGATTATAAAATGATTATTAAAGGCGATAGAGAAGCGGGTAAAGAACCTTCTTTATGGAAAGATATCACTGTTGAGTTTCATATTTATGGTGAAGTAGACCAAGAAAAAGCAGAAAAAGCGGTTGACTTATCCTTGAATAAATATTGCTCGGTAGCAGCAACTTTATTTGCCGCAGGCGCAGCCATAAAAACAGAAACTTTTGTACATCCATAACCCCTGATTTGAATGATTGTAATGATGTATCATGATTCTTAATTCATCCTGCATCAGCGTTCTATTTCACTTTTCACCACTTACTTTTCACAACTATGCATAAACAAACCCTCGCTATTCGTACACAAACTGCTCAGTCATTCGAGATGGAGCATTCAACACCCTTATATTTAACTAGCAGTTTTACTTTCGATACTGCAGAAGATATGCGTGCCGCATTCGCTGATGAAAGCGATGACAATATTTATAGCCGTTACAGCAATCCAACCGTAGATGAATTTGTAAAAAAAATGTGCTTACTAGAAGGCGCAGAAGCAGGCTTTGCTACAGCGAGCGGTATGGCTGCGGTGTTCAATTCAATTTTTGCTTTATTGAAAGCTGGTGACCACTTAATTTGTTGCAGTTCAGTATTTGGAAGTACACATGCTTTGGCCACTAAGTTTTTACCAAAATATGGCATTGAATGTACGTTGGTGAGTTCTACCAAGCCAGAAGAATGGGAGGCTGCGGTAAAACTCAATACTAAAATGGTGTATTTAGAAACGCCAACCAATCCTCAATTAGAAATTATTGATTTGGCTTGGGTGGGTACATTTTCTAAAAAACATAATATCATTTTTAATGTAGACAATTGCTTTGCATCACCTATTTTACAAAACCCAATTGAGTTTGGTGCCGACATTGTAAGCCATAGCGCTACCAAGTGGATTGATGGACAGGGTAGGGTTTTAGGTGGTATTGTGGTAGGTAGAGCAGATTTGATTAGAGACATTTATTTATTCTGCCGTAATACTGGCCCAAGTATGAGTGCATTTAATGCATGGGTTTTAAGCAAAAGCCTTGAAACACTAGATGTAAGAATAGAAAGACATTGCGCCAATGCACTCGCTATTGCTACCAAGCTAGAACAAAACGATAAAATTGCTTGGGTAAAATATCCTTTCCTACCCTCGCACCCACAATATGAGATTGCCATTAAGCAAATGAAAAAAGGTGGTGGTGTGTTGTGCTTTGAACTAAAGGGTGGTGTAGAAAGCGGGCGTAAGTTTTTAGATGCACTAGAGCTATTATCAATGACACCCAACCTTGGTGATACACGCAGTATTGCATCGCATCCTACAAGTACTACACACTCAAAATTAACTGAAGCTGAAAGGTTGGCTATTGGTATTACGCCAGGTTTAATTCGTATTTCTGCGGGCTTAGAAAATGTAAATGATATTTTAGCAGATATTGAGCAGGCACTAGAAAAATGCTAAAAAAATTGCCACAGAGGCACTGAATCTCAGATTTTAAGATCTATTGGTTGGGTGTTTCTGTGGCAATTAATTTCTCTGTGTTTCAGAGCATCAGTGGCTTGTTCCTATTTGTCAAAACTATTAGGCCAAGTGGTCTTCAGTTTGTCTACTTTTATTAACACTTCATCATTTAGTTGATTTTTGTAGGCTTGTAAAGCCTCACTCAATTCAGCATCAAAACTACCTAAAATAGTAGCGGCCAAAATACCTGCATTCTTTGCAGCGTTTAATGCTACAGTGGCCACAGGTATGCCATTAGGCATTTGTAAAATACTCAATACGCTATCCCAACCATCGATAGAATTGCTGCTTTTAATAGGTACACCTATTACAGGCAAAGTGGTAATACTTGCTACCATACCTGGTAAATGTGCCGCACCACCTGCACCTGCAATAATCACTTTCAAGCCACGGTCTTTTGCAGTTTTTGCATAATCAACCATGCGCAAAGGTGTTCTGTGTGCTGAAACAACTGTTAACTCAAAAGGCACATTGAAATGCGTAAGCATATCTGCTGCTGCTTGCATAATAGGAAGGTCGCTATCGCTACCCATAATAATACCAACCAAAGGTGTATTTGCCATATACTATTTTAAAGCGGCAAGATAAAGGGTATGCTAACATGCGCCATATTTTTTTGTAAAAACAACGTTGTAATAGCTATTTAGGTGTGTTGCCTGTGCTTGTGCTAAGTGCAGTACTGCTACCACCACTATTGCCTAGTACATTTACTTTGGTTATTAACTCGTTCAGGTCTTTTATGCAAGTTTCGTATAATGAAACGTCTAAGTTGTCTGCTTGAGCGCTATTTTAACGGCTTTCCAATAAATCTGCTAACGCATTGTATAATGCCAATGCTTTTTTATGTACCGATGTAAAGCCTTCTACACTTTTTGTAGCACTATCATCGGTTATACGATTACCATATAGCGCCTCATATTCAGCATTTACAATACCTATGTCGGTAATCCAAGCTGTGCCGTTGAGTGCAGCTAAGGCATTTTTACGCTCTATATTATTTGTAAAGCCATCTACGATATTGGTTAAAATAGTGGTTTCTGCTAGTTGATTTTGATAAGCAATGCCTTTTCCAAACCCTTCTACATAGTGCAACCATGTTCTGGCTTTGGTTGCCAAGGTTTCATCTGGAAAATTGGTCATTGATTCAAGAAACTTTACAAAGGCTGTGATTAATACATCACGTTGGTGGTCTAATTTGTTTAAAATTTGGGTAAGTTGATTGCTTTTCTCTTTGTATAACGCTGCTTGTAAGCTAGCAAATATGGCTGTTAATGCCGCCGAAGCTGCTGTTAGTTTTAGTTTGCTCGCATCGCATTTATTTATTTATTAATGCTACAAACTGTTTTAAGAATTGCAGGAAAGAAGGATTTTCGAGTGCATTTTGTTTGACGCTGATAATTTTCATGATTGATTAATTTTATTACTCGAATATACAAATTGATAAATTATATAAATGCGGCGATTTTCAATTAAAATTAAATTTTAACAACAGCAGTATTTTTCACATAAATATTTTAGCCGCCTATTGTAATGGCACTACTTCTTATAGCAATGGGGCAAAACATGACGTAAATGTGTTACTTCCAAGAGAAGTGATGCAAAAAATGTAAAAATTGCCCTACTTCCTTTGGAAGTAAGGCTTCAAAAGTATTTTTTGTGCTACTTCCAAGAGAAGTGAAGCAAAAAATGTTTTAAATGCGCTACTTCCAAGAGAAGTAGTACGAAAAAGGTAAAAGATAGATTACTTACTAAAGAGATAGGGGCTTGGTGGAGATGATGTGTTTATAATGACTGAAATAAAGTAATTAAAATGTTTTGTTTAGTTAATTGGTACTTCTATTTTTGAAATGTTGTTATGATTAGCTCCAATTTTTTAACCACACACAAAATTGAAATAAGAAAGGATGAAAATATTGTTTATCATAATCGGGCTGATTATATTGTCTGTCTTAGTTTTTGTTGTGTATAGACTTATAATAGTTAAACGACAAAATAATAAACTTAATACAGAGCGCTTTAATAGAGTTAGAGAACTTTACAATAAACTTGAAAGTGGTCAGGAAATTTTTGAGAATGACATTCTACCTTTTGCTAAAAACGTGCTTACAAGACAAGCTACATTTCAATTATTACATGACCATAACAAGACAAGTCTTTTCCCTGAAGAATTCAATAACTTGATTTCTGCTGCGGAAAGCAATCTCGCAAATTGGTTAGAGTTTCCGACAGAACTTGGGGCTTGTCCAGACGAAATAGAGCACATCAAAAGAGTAACTTTTGACTTTGACGGGCAAAACAACTTCGTACACTACGAAGTTTTCAAATGCAAGGTGAATGAACCACATTGGGCAGCAAAAAATAATTGGTTCTTAGGTGTAGTTGGTCCATATTTTGACGATAGCAAGCCTTATGATTTTCCACAAGCAACTTTTAGTAGGATAAGTAGTAAATTGGATGAAGTAACGCCAGATGAAGAAGCAAAATGGGTACATGAAAATATATCAATGCAAAGATAAAAAATAGGAAAGCAACATTCTGTTATCCGCTGCTGTTGGTGTTGCTCTCACCAACGGCTTTCATTTGGTTAGATGCTTCCTTCGTCAGCATGACATTATCAAACGCTTTGCCTCAAACATTACATTCGCTCAGGTACACCAATGCCTAACAATTGCATACCTGTTTTAAGTACTTGTGCCGTTAGTTGCGATAACTGTAAGCGTAGCACTTTCTTCTCTTCACTTTCTGCATTAGCAATAGAATGTTCTGTATAAAACGAGTTAAAGGTTTTTGCCACATTAAAAATGTAAATCGCCACTTTGCTTGGGTCGTGTTCTATGGCGGCTTCGCCAATAACCGTAGGGAATAGTTCTAGCGTGATGGCTAGGGATTTCTCTAATGGCAGAAGGCTAGTACCGTCGACCGTCGTCTGTTGACCGTCGACCGTTGTTGCCAACTTTCTTAAAATGCTTTTTATTCTGGCATGTGTATATTGAATAAATGGCCCTGTAAATCCATGAAAGTCGATGCTTTCTTCTGGGTTAAATACCATTTTCTTTTTAGGGTCTACACGTAGTAGAAAGAACTTCAATGCGCCTAAGCCAATGGTATTATAAAGGCTAAGCAATTCATCGTTTGAGAAATCTTTTACCTTGCCTAATTCTTCCGTTTTTTGTTGCGAAATGCTAATCATTTCTGCTACCAAATCATCCGCATCTACCACCGTGCCTTCACGGCTTTTCATTTTGCCCGTAGGCAGTTCTACCATACCATAACTCAAATGAAAAATACCATCCGCAGATGGCAAGCCTAGCTTTTGGCAAATGAGTTTCAGTACTTTAAAGTGGTAATTCTGTTCGTCACCCACTACATAAATACTTTGGTGGGCATTAAACTCTTTTTGTTTTTGCTCAGCCAAGCCAATGTCCTGCGTGATATAAACCGATGTACCATCTTTACGGCGAACAATCTTTTCGTCAAGGCCATCAGCGGTTAAATCAATCCACACACTGCTATCTTCTTTTTGGAAAAACACTTGCTTTTCCAAGCCCTTTTCTACCAAATCTTTACCAAATAAATAGGTGTTGCTTTCGTAATAAGTTTTGTCAAAATCGCTACCAATGGTTTGGTAAGTGGTATTAAAGCCTGCGTACACCCATGTGTTCATTTTCTGCCACAAATCTATCACTTCGGGCTTTCCTGCTTCCCAATCTATCAGCATTTGCTGTGCTGCTTTCATAATGGGCGCCTCTTTCTCTGCTTGTTCTTTGGTAATGCCAGTAGCAACCAATGCATCTATTTCAGCTTTGTAAGCGTCATTAAATTTTACATAATAATCACCTACAAAATGGTCCCCTTTTTTGCCAGTGCTTTCTGGTGTTGCGCCGTTGGCAAATAATTGCCAGGCAATCATACTTTTACAAATGTGAATGCCTCTATCATTAACAATACAGGTTTTAACAATATCGTAGCCGTTTGCTTTTAGTATTTCTGCAATGCTCCAGCCTAAAAAGTTGTTGCGCAGGTGACCAAGGTGTAAAGGCTTATTGGTATTAGGCGATGAATATTCTACCATCACACGCTTACCATTTGGCGCAGCCTTACCAAAACTTTCATTATTAAAATTGGTATTGGTAAACTTGAGCCAGTAATCATCAGCAATACTGAGGTTTAAAAAGCCCTTAATAACATTGTAAGCGGTAAATAGAGTAGGGTTATTGGCTACTAAATAATTGCCAAGCGCTTGCCCAAATGCATCGGGCGATGTCTTTAATTGTTTTACAAAGGCAAATAATACCACGGTGTAATCGCCTTCAAACTCTGGTTTTGTAGCGTTTACCAATATGGCAGCATCTTCTATATCAATTGTGTATAAGGCAGAAATTGCTTTAGCAGTAACTTGTTTAATCTGTGTAACAACACTCATATTCTTAACATTTGTGGGCTGCAAATCTAACAGTTATGCCCTTAACTTTACCGCCATTTATGAAGCATTTACATCAACAGTTTCGCAACTTGATTTTAACGGTAGTAGATTTCTTTTACCCATTGTTTAAAAAAGTCATGCCGTTGCAAACCTTTCGTTATGCGGCTTGTGGCGGTTTCAACACGTTGTTAGATATTATATTGTTCTTTACTGCCTATACTTATTTATTTCATGGGCAGTCTTTACATCCGTTGCCAAGTTTATTTCCGAATTTAATAGTTAGTGCACACATCGCAGCCTTTATTATTAGTTTTTCCATCACCTTTCCCGTAGGTTTTTATTTTAGTAGATATGTGGTGTTTCAAGAAACAAGCGGTAACAAGGTGGCGCAGCTAGGCAAGTATATTTTTGTGGTGTTTATTTGCTTAATGTTGAATTATGGCTTCTTGAAAATTTTTATAGAAGTATTTAAATGGCATGCATTACTATCAAAACTGCTAACTACGTTATTAGTAGTAAGCTTTAGTTATATCTCTCAAAAGCATTTTACGTTTAAAACGGTGGTGGAAGATTAATCGGTGATTGAAGGGATTTGAATGATTAGAATGATTTGCAATAAAAAAGCGATGGTTTTGCCATCGCTTTTTTATTGCAAAATTTTTGTATTAGGTTATTTAACTCTAAAACTCACTTTATTGTCACCCCATAATAAAGTAACGGTGCCGTTTGTAGCAGCTTCAATTTTAAATTGTTCTGTAAAACTACCTTTACCGCCTTTCACTGTTACACGTAAAGCGTCATCCGCCTCTTTGTAATTAAAAGCGCCCCATTGTTTGGCTGTTTTGTTAAAAATAATTGTCCAATTGTCACCATTTACCAATGTAAATAAGCTGTATTTGCCAGCAGGCAATGCTTTGCCTTCTACCGTAACATCTTTGCTTAGTTCTATGGTTGTGGCTTCGTTTGCGCCTGTACGCCATACTTTGCCAGCCATTGGCTCTAAGTTGGTACCAATAGTTCTACCTTTTACTGATGGTGCACTGTAATTAATTTTTATAGTTGCGCCACTAGCAATGGTAGCTTCTGTGCTCATCGGTGGGCTTGCTGGTTTTGGCTTGTCTTGCGCCATTACTGCTGAACTTGCAAATAGACTTACAAATAATAGAGATGCGATTACTTTTTTCATGTGTTTGTTTAATTTTTAGAATGACGAATATATTGTGGCTTTTGTTCGATTAAGCAGTAATTATTGATGTGCGGTAACGATTAATTTAGAGTTACAAAGTCTGGTCTTTTTACATATTGACTATTATATTTAAAACGTAGGTCGGTAGTAAAGGTAACATTTAAAGGGTTCATATTAATGGTAGTACGTGGATAATAAAATGCTTTTAATTCCATCGTTCCAAAAATCAAGTTTTCATTACGGCTTCTGACGCCAGCACCAAAAGAGCCGTAAATATCGCCTTTGTTAAAATTAAGCCCAATGGGTTTCAAGTACGATAAATTGGTAAATACAAATGGCGCAAAGCTAAAGCCAGATAACTTTAATGTATTATAAAAAACAGAAGTGCAACCAATGCTTAAACGCGTATCGGAGAGTGTAGCAGAGTCGCTATTAAACTCTTCTATCCCAAACATGCTGTTTAACCGGATTGGCTCATCCAATGTACGTCGGTATTGTTGCGAAATGCTCGCATTAATAAAATGTCTTGTAAACCATCTGCTGTTAGCTATTTTGCGTAGCTTGGTAAAACTTTCTACACTTAAAACCATGCCCACGTCTTGCAATTCATTTTTGTTTAAATAACTACCCATACGAAATGTGTAGTTAAAATAATTTTTTGTACTGGTAAAATAATTGCGTTGTAAATCAAGACCCAAATATGGTCTAGAAACATCACTTCTATCTGCCCAACCGGCTATTAATGAGTAGTTGAATCCTTCAGGAACGTCCTCATTTCTACCAAATCCATATATAAAATTGGTACGATAATATTCTTGTTTAAAAATAGTATAGGCTGCAAGTACACTGTTCAAATTGGCATATTGATAAACGTATCTATCATGATACAAACTTGGTGTTTCAAAAAATTTACGTGCGGTGGCTCTTATTGCTAAAAATTGTTTGGTTTTACGTATAGTACCTTCGTCAAAAGCCAATTTGCCAGAAATATTATAGCCCACCCAAGCATCAATCTGTCTGTATTTGTAGTTGAAATCGCTGTTAAATAAAGAGTCGCTCACATATCTGTTTACAGTGGTATGTATGGCATTTTCTACTGAGCCCGTCCACAAAGAATAAGGACTTACCAAGGGCAAATCAAATCTTGTATAAAAAACAGTTTCTTCCCTGCGGCCACTATTAAAAGTAGGCGTAATATCACTATAGCCAATGGTAAAATCAACAAACGTACCTTTTATATTGCGTTTGGTATATTCTAATCCTACGCCATATTTTTTATTTCTATCTAAATCATAATACTGCCTCGCAATAATACGTTGGGCTTGGCCCATAAAATTGTCTTCTTTAATTTCTAAGTAAGCATTGCGTGGCGAACCACTACCTGTACCACTTACCGAAAATACATCTTTATAAACCACAATAATATCTACTGCATCATTATCGCCTACCGATGGTTGCACGAGTATTCTAGCATCTTGGATATAACTCAGGTCGCGTAGAAAACGCTCATTATCGGCTACTAAATTGGGAAATAATCGATCACCTTCTTTAAAAAACAGATTGTTACGAATTATTTTTTCTCTTGTTACAACGTGTAAATCATCTGCTAATCTTAAAAACAATGATTTGCGCAGCTTACTTGTATCATTCACCGAACCACCGAAAGTAATATTCGTAATTTTTATATGATTGATTTTTTTGTCTTTAAACAAAAGAAAAGGGGAAACGTTGTTGATGGTAGCTCCAATAGTATCGTTTGGTGGATCGATAGATACCAAGCGCCCAATTTTACCAAGCAAACCCCTCTTTTTTGCCAAAAAAAAGGTATCAGCAGTAGCGTTCTTTTTTGGTTGTGCCATGCCAATTGTTACCACCATTGTAGCCCAAAAGCAAGCAATGCAAGCACGGAACAGAACTATATGAAACTGGCTAAACATTTGTAATGGTAGAAATTAATAACAAGCATGTAAATATAAGTTATGAACGCATTGATTAGTAGCTAGATTGTGTTAAGATTTGCTAGTGGATAAAAAGCTACCAATTTGTAATTTTCCTGCAATCGAAACGTCTTTACCCACAAATGTTGATTTAAAATAGCAACAACAAAGTATCAAACAATATTTTTGTAATTCTTTAAAAGAAGATATTATGGCAACAAATGAGGCAATAGAAAAAGTACACGTATTAATTATTGGCAGCGGCCCCGCGGGATATACCGCAGCCATTTATGCTGCTCGTGCAAATATGAAACCTGTGTTGTACCAAGGTATTCAGCCTGGCGGACAATTAACGATTACTACAGAAGTAGAAAATTACCCTGGCTATCCTGAAGGCATTCAAGGCCCAGAAATGATGATTCACTTTGAAAAACAAGCCGCAAGAATGGGTGCAGATATCCGTTATGGTTTGGCTACTAAAGTAGATTTTAGCCAACAACCATACCGTGTAGAAATAGATGAAGAAAAATGGATTGAAGCAGATGCCGTTATTATTTCAACTGGTGCATCGGCAAAATGGCTAGGCTTGCCAAGTGAAGAGCGATTAAATGGTTTTGGTGTAAGTGCTTGTGCAGTGTGTGATGGCTTTTTCTTTAGAGGCAAAGAAGTGGCGATTGTAGGCGCAGGCGATACAGCGGCAGAGGAAGCCATGTATTTATCAAAACTTTGCACCACTGTACACATGATTGTTAGGAGCGCACAAATGCGTGCTAGTAAAATTATGCAAGATAGAGTTTTGGCTACGCCAAATATTAAAATTTATTGGAGTAGTGAAACAGATGAGGTATTGGGCGAGCACAAAGTGGAGGGCGTACGCATTAAAAACCGTTTAGATGGTACGACACAAGAAATACCTATTAGTGGCTTTTTTGTAGCAATAGGCCACAAACCAAACAGCGATATTTTTAAAGGCTTTATTGATATGGATGAAACAGGTTATATTAATACCATCCCTGGCACATCAAAAACAAACCTTGAAGGTGTCTTTGCAGCTGGCGATGTGCAAGATAAAAATTATCGCCAAGCGGTTACGGCAGCGGGTAGTGGTTGTATGGCTGCTCTAGATGCGGAAAGATATTTAAGTGCTAAAGGCTTGGTTTAATATTGAAAATAATATTTTATTAAAAACATCCGAGTTAATAGCTCGGATGTTTTTGTTTGTAAACTATTTATATACAAATGACTAAGTGCGTGTATATGGTTACTTACTTTTTGTAAAGCTATACGTATGCCTTAACAGCCAAGTACTTGACCCTTTAAACAATACTTCTTTTTTAATAACGAAAGTGGTGGCTGTGATACTAAAAGTTCGTCTGATGGTTGCGGGTTTGTTGTCATTGCCATCTGCGCCATCTTTTTCGCTAATAATTTCAACAGTGTCATTGCTTGTTTTCTTAAATGATACAATGGTAAAATCATCCAACATTTGCCCATTTGGGCTGATAATCATCGAATCTTTTTGATTTGCATGTGGTTCTGTACTATAACCAACCGAACGAAAGTAAATATTTGGATTATTTTTACTTTGCTCAAAATTAGTATTCGCAGGCATGGTATATGGTTTACCGCTGGTATAATCTAAATACGTGAGCGTACCTACCCAATTGCCTTCCAATATTTTTAAATCTGATGGTTGGATGGCTTGCCCTTGCGAATATAAATGTGTTTGAAAAATACATAAATTGAAGATGACAATGATAAATACTTTCATAAATTTTAATTTAAATGTTGGATGATTATTTAACACATTTGGTAATGCAATTTGTACCATTAAAACAATACAACCGCCTCAAATGATAATTTGAGACAAACTAAGCTAGCATTATTTCATTTTACTTATATAATGAATGTATAAAAAATGTGTAATAATTTAATCTTTTTAAAAAAGTGTAATATCTTTCATTCTATTGATTGCTATCCACACTTTTAACAGATGTTTACAAAACTTTACAGCCACTTAAAATAGAAACTTTTATTTTCGGCTTATGAAATACCTTTTGCTATTAATGGCTTGTTTTTGCATAGCCACCACATTTGCGCAAAATACGTTTATAGATGCCCAACGCAGTAACTCAAAAGTTGCGAATGCACTAAAATCTAAGGAGGATACGCTAAAAAAGCAATTTGAAAAAGCCAACTTGCAATGGCCAGCAAAACATGTGTATATACGCAGTTTTAAATATGACAGTCAGCTAGAAGTTTGGATAAGCAATAATAGTAAAGAGCCTTACAAATTGTTTAAAACCTATAAAGTTTGTGCTCTAAGCGGCGCTATGGGGCCCAAGCGCATAGAAGGTGACTACCAAGTGCCAGAAGGTTTTTATTGCGTCAATGAATTTAAACCCACGAGTAGCTATCACCTTGCACTAGGTGTTAATTATCCGAATGCATCAGATTTGCTATTAAGCGATAGCTTAAAACCAGGTGGAGATATTTATATCCATGGTAGCTGCATTACTGTTGGCTGTATTCCCATTCAAAATGAACCCATAGAAGAATTGTACGTTATTACTGCAATGGCAAAAAATATAGGCGAAGATTTTATTCCAGTACATATTTTTCCTGCAAGATTTAATGTAGCCAAAAGTGCTGATTATCTTGCAAAAGCAAGCAAAGACGACAAAGATTACCAACTGTTTATCAAGCAGTTAAAAGAGGTTTACGATTATTTCGAATTACATAAGAAATTGCCACTGATTGCAGTCAACAAAAAAGGGGAATATGTGGCATTATAAAAGTTTACCTATATAAAGCTTGTACAGTTTGCGGCGTTTTTTGCAGTAACACAATTTCTTTGCCTTTTGTTAATTGTTCTAAAATTGCTTCGTTGTAATGGCGAATCGTTAATAAGGTTAAATTTTTAGCTACTTGGATATCAAAAAGGGTAGAAGCCGCCAATGCCAATTGTTCGATCTTTTCTTTTCTATCGTCAAGGCAAATTTGTAAGCTTATGGCTTCAGTTTGAAGCAAGTTAGCCTTGATTTTTAGTTGACTAAATATTTTATATAGTTCAATCATAGGCTGTTCGCCAACAAATGAGAAGTCTTGACTATGCAGTTCTATAAGGGCTTGCTCAGATTTAACAACAATAATTGGTGGTAAATGCTTGACAGTTTTTTGACGAATAGTAGTACCCTGTAAATTAGCATCTAAAAAACATTTTACATATAATGCTATGCCTTTGTTTTGCAGCGGTTTAATGGTTTTTGGATGAATGACCTGTGCACCGTAATAAGCCATTTCAATTACTTCTTCAAAGCTTAATTCAGGAATTAATTCAGCATCTGGAAATTGTTTAGGATCCGCATTCATTACGCCTGCAACATCTTTCCAAATGGTTAAGCTATTAGTATTCAGTAAGTTAGCAAAAATAGCTGCTGTAAAATCACTTCCTTCTCTACCAAGTGTCGTGCTTTCATTATCATCTGTAGCGCCAATAAAGCCTTGGGTTAAAAAGATATTGTTATGAACAAAATCAAGGCTTTCAACGGCTTGTTTAGTTCTTTCCCAATCTACGGTTGCATCTCTAAAATTATTATCTGTGCGTATAATATCTCTTACATCCAACCAAGTATTGGCAACACCAATTTCATTTAAATAACAACTTACGATGCAGGTGCTCAATAATTCACCAATACATACAATTTGATCGTAATAATAATCAAACTCTCGAACGGGCTTGTCATGTAAAAGCCATTCTATTTCAGTAAAAAAGTCGCTCAACAGTGTGTAACAAGGATTGTAATGTGTAACCAATAGATATTTAGCAGTTGTTAAATGCTGTTGTTTAATCACTTCAAATAAGCGCAATGCATTGTCAGTATCGCCGCTAAAAAACACTTCCGCAACTTTTTCTAATGCATTTGTCGTTTTACCCATAGCGGAGATAATTACCATAAGTGGCTCATTATCAGTTCTATTTTGCAAAATATACCCTAAGTTTTTTATACGGTCTACACTATTTACGCTAGCACCCCCAAATTTATACACCTGCATTTGTCAATATTTATTCCTGCAAATATGCTAATTAGTACGTTAAATTTGAGCGTGAAGAAAATTATTTTTAAAACTTTCAGTAATTATTGAAAGTTTTATATAATTTTGGAAGGTCAATTTTTGTGATACTTAAAATCAAAGACACATGAAAGTAATTATTGTAGGGGCAGGTTTCGCGGGTTTACAGCTTGCTAGAAGATTAAATAATAAAGAAGGGATAGAAGTCTTATTACTCGATAAAAATAATTATCACCAATTTCAGCCTTTGTTTTACCAAGTAGCAACAGCAGGTTTAGACGCCAGCAATATTTCATTTCCTTTACGTAAAGTGTTTCAAAATAGCAAAAATGTGTCTATTAGGCTGGCCGAATTACAAACGGTAAATGCAAAAGACAATACCATAACAACAGATATTGGCATTTTATATTACGATATGCTGGTGTTAGCAACAGGAGCGGATACCAACTTTTTTGGTAATGACCATTTGAGAAAATTAGCTTTTCCGATGAAAAGCACGGTGGAAGCGCTGCAATTAAAGCAAAAACTGATTCAAAATTTCGAAGATGCCCTCGAAATAAAAGATGCGGCAGCTTTAGAGCAGCAATTGAGCATTGTAGTAGTTGGTGGCGGTGCTACAGGTGTAGAAATAAGTGGTGCCATTGCAGAAATGCGTAATAGTATTTTGCCTAAAGATTATCCCGATTTAGATTTTAGTAAAATGCATATTTATTTGCTTGAACATTCTCCAGAATTGCTTGGACCAATGAGCGAGAAAAGTCAGGCAGAAGCTAAGCAATATTTACAAGCACTAGGCGTGATTGTGCAAAATGGTTCAGCGCTAGATAAGTATGACGGGGATACTGTTACATTAAGAGACGGAAGCACGATTGCCTGTAAAACGGTTATCTGGTCAGCTGGAATAAGAGGTAATATACCTCAAGGAATTGATAATGAATTAATTGTTCGTGGAAATAGAATTAAAGTTGATCGTACCAACCGTATGCAAGGCTTCGATAATATCTATGTTTTAGGTGATGTGGCATATATGGAAACCCCAAAATATCCAAAAGGTCATCCACAAGTAGCCAACGTGGCTATTAATCAGGCAAAGAATTTAGCCCATAATATTGAACGTATAGTTACTGGCAATAGTCATTTCTTAAATGAATTTGAATACGATGATAAAGGCAGTATGGCAACTGTGGGTAGGCATTTAGCGGTAGTAGATATCCCTAATCCTAAAATACATTTCAGTGGATTTTTTGCTTGGTTAGTTTGGATGAGTTTGCATTTGATGTTGATTCTTGGCGTAAAAAATCGTTTACAGATATTTATTAATTGGGTGTACAAGTATTTTACTAGAGACCAAAGTTTAAGACTGTTATACAAAGGTTTGTTTAGAGACGAAAAGTCTGAGTAGTGATTGGATTTGCATATCCATACGAACCAACACAATAACTTTATAAGGATTGATTTAATTACTGGAGATTGGATATCAAGTTGTTGTGTTGTTTTTGGCAATATTTTATCCTATAATTTATATTATGTTAAATAGACTTGAATCTCAACAGACTTAACCTCTACCGACTCTTCCCGCCCAACATTGGCACAAATGAAAAGTTTTCAAAAGCTTCTTCTAGTAAGTTGCCGTCTGCTTGTTTGGTAATGCGCAACATGCGTTGAAATCCAAGCGCCGTATCGTCTAATGGTATGACCATATTGCCACCAACTTTTAATTGCGCCACTAATTTTGGCGGTATAAATGGTGCAGCGGCTGTAATAATAATTTTATCAAATGGCGCAAATGTTGGTAAGCCTTCAAAGCCATCACCATAAAAAAACTTAATATTGAGATATTTGCTTTTAAAGAAATAATGCTTCTGATTATCGTACAGTTTTTTTTGCCTTTCGATGGTAAAAACTCTTGCACCCATTTCAGCCAAAACTGTTGATTGATAAACACTTCCAGTGCCTATCTCTAATATTTTCTCGTTGCGTTTTACTTCTAATAATTGGGTTTGGTAAGCTACTGTATACGGCTGCGAAATAGTTTGGTCTGCATCAATAGGAAATGCTCTATCCTCGTAAGCAATTTTATCGAAGGCACTATCTAAAAAATAATGCCTTGGTATGGTATTAATAGCATTTAAAACCGCCTCATCAGTAATACCTTTTGTTTTTAATAAGTCTACAAGCTGCTTGCGCATCCCCTTATGTTGGTAAGTATCTATATAATTCCTCTTGTTGGTCATAAGCTGTAGCGAAGGTAAATGCTTTGAAAAATAGAAAATGGGCTATTAATTGATTGTGAACAGAAAAATTTATCCATTAAATTACCCACAACGTTGAAAAAATTCAAATAACCCAAAGCCTTCGTTCAATTTCTGTTAACAATACCTTTATTTTTGCAGCCGCAAATCATTAAAACTTAATCATGCATTTATCTTCTTTGTTAGACCGTTTCGCAGAACCAGAAACGCTGAAAATGGCCAAATTGGGCCGTGAATTAAGAGCGCAGGGCATTGATGTGATAGACCTTAGCCTTGGTGAACCAGACTTTGATACGCCTCAGCACATTAAAGATGCCGCTATTAAAGCAATTAACGACAATTTTAGCCACTACACACCTGTATCTGGTTATTTGGATTTAAGAGAAGCCGTTTGTACAAAGCTTAAGCGGGATAATAACCTTGATTACAAGCCTGAAAATATTGTTACTTCAACTGGTGCTAAGCAAAGTTTAGCAAACGCTATTTTAGCTTTAGTTGATGAAAATGATGAAGTTGTAATTCCTACGCCTTATTGGGTTACTTATAGCGAGTTAGTTAAAATTGCTCGTGGTAAAGTGGTAGAAATTCATTGCGGTTTAGAAACTGGTTTTAAAGTAACACCTGCCCAATTAGAAGCAGCTATTACACCAAAAACCAAAGTATTTATGTTCTCTTCACCTTGCAACCCTTCTGGTGCTGTTTACAGCAAAGCAGAATTGGCTGCATTGGCAGAAGTATTTAGAAAATATCCACAAATTATTATTTTATCTGATGAGATTTATGAATATATCAACTTTGGTGGGCAGCACGAAAGCATTGCACAATTCGACGATTTAAAAGATCGTATTGTTTTAATCAATGGTTTAAGTAAAGGCTTCGCAATGACGGGTTGGAGACTTGGATACATTGCTGCAAATACAACCATTGCTAAAGCTTGTGAAAAATTACAAGGGCAATTTACAAGCGGTACTTGTTCTATTACGCAAAAAGCTGGTGTGGTTGCTTTAACAACCGATTTAAAGCCAAGTTTTGAGATGACTGCAGAATTTACGCGTAGAAGAGCAAAAACGCTAGAATTGGTTAAAACGATTTCTGGCTTTAAATGCTTTGAACCCGAAGGCGCATTTTACATTTTCCCAGATGTGAGTGCCTATTATGGCAAATCGTACAACGGTGAAGTAATAAAAAATGCAGCTGATTTCAGTATGTTCTTATTAAATACTGCTCACGTGTCTAGCGTTATGGGTGATGCTTTCGGCGAACCAAATTGTGTACGTTTTAGCTTCGCAAATAGCATGACAAACATTGAAAAAGCTTGGGCAAGAATTGCAGATGCTTTGGCTAAATTGAACTAATTCAAAACGTTTTCATTCATAAAAAATCCGTTTTAACATTTAGTTAAAACGGATTTTTCTTTTATGCCTCTACCCTTTTTAGTTGGCAGTAATTTCTGCAATAAAGTTATTCTTGCTTACTTTAGCTTTATTGATTAAGGCTAATACACGTTCTTTCACGTCGTCTTGTAAGCCTTCCACTTCCGTTTCAAAAACCTGCTTTAGCTCATCTAGTTCATCTACTGCCTGTCCTCTTAGCTTTTGTAGTTTCTTCTTTAAATCTTCTGCACTATCGGCAATATTTTGTCTTGTTTCTTTACCTGAAGCTGGTGCAGTTAATACACCAATTACAGCGCCAGCTACTAAACCTGCCGTAGCAGCAACAATTATTTTTTGTAAGCTCATGATACTATGTTTTTAAGTTAAACAATAGCTATCATATGCCAATAACCCTGCCAACAATGCTTTACCACATTAAGATTAACAATTACCACCAATAAAAATCCCCCGAACAAGTTCGAGGGATTTTAATAATACATTGCTGTAAAAAACTATTTCACTGAAGCAACCAAAGCTTTAAAACTTTCTGGGTTGTTCATCGCTAAATCAGCTAGTACTTTACGGTTAAGGTCGATACCTTTAACGCTTAGTTTATTGATAAATTGGCTATAAGTCATACCTTCTTCTCTTACACCTGCATTAATACGTGCAATCCATAATTGACGGTATTCTCTTTTCTTTAATTTTCTACCAACATAGCTGTAAGTTAAACCTTTTTCAACGATGTTTTTGGCTACGGTATATACGTTTTTACGTTTACCATAATAACCTTTGGCTTGTTCAAGAATTCTTTTTCTTCTTGCCCTTGATGCTACTGCATTTACTGAACGTGGCATATTTAATAAGTTTATTGTTAGATGAACTAACAGATTTTTAAAATGATTTTTTTGCTTTTGAAACTTGTTCCTTGAAACTTGTTTCTTGGATGCTTATTTTAAAGCTAATAAACGCATAACAAAATCTTTGTTAGCTGGTCCAACCATACCTTTGGCACGTAAAGCACGTTTGCGTTTAGTAGATTTTTTAGTTAAGATGTGGCGTTTGAAAGCCTTTTGAAAAGTGATTTCGCCTGTGCCCGTTACTTTAAAACGTTTCTTAGCACTTGAGTTTGTTTTTACTTTTGGCATAAAATAATCTTTGTTAAGATTACACCCTACTGGCGTCTCGAACGGACGAGCACTTGTTGAGCCTTTTGGGAAATGGGCTGCAAAAGTAAGGTCATTTATCCAAATTAGAAAATGAAATTAACTCAAGGCAAAACTTTATCTACAGCTTTAAGATTTCCACACTATTAATTCGCTAAAACAACGAAAGCCCCACGAGTGTGAGGCTTTTTATAAATTAAGTAGGGCTTATTCAGCTTCTTTCTTCTTTTTTGCTGTTTTTGGGGTTAACATCAAAAACATTCTTTTACCTTCTAGTTTTGGTAAACTTTCTGGTTGGCCACTCTCTGCTAAACGCTCTGCGAATTTTAATAATACCAACTCTCCACGCTCTTTGAACATAATCGCACGACCTTTAAACTGTACGTACGCTTTTACCTTATTTCCTTCTTTTAAGAACTTCTCGGCATGCTTGGCTTTAAAGTCAAAGTCATGATCATCGGTACCAGGCGTAAAGCGAACTTCTTTCACCTCGCTTTGCTTAGCATTGGCTTTCATATCTTTTTCCTTACGCTTTTTTTCGTAGAGGAATTTTTTATAGTCAATCGCTTTACAAACGGGCGGGTCTGCATTTGGCGAAATTTCTACTAAATCTAATTCAAGTTGCTGTGCAATCTTTAGCGCTTCTTGTATTGGGTAAATACCAACCGTTACGTTTTCGCCTACTAAACGCACTTGAAGTGCTCTGATTCGTTCGTTAATACGATGTTCAGGTTCCGGTTGTCTGTTAAATCGTGGGTTAAATCTGCCTGCCCCACCGCCTTTAAATGGTAATGCCATTAAAACTTATTTGGTTATATATTTTTGTTAAAGAAAAATTTTAGCAAGCGTTATGAAAAATGCGCCTGATGCAAACATCGTAGCAATAATCCAAACGATTAGTTTATTAATTTCGGATTTTATTTCACTTTTAGTTTCTGCTGCAATCGTTTTTACCTCTTGTCGCAACATATCAATTTTAAAATCTACTTTTTCTAACGAACTCATTGAAGCAAAATTTTGTTTTTCTGAGTCAAATTTTTGTTCAATTAATTTTTCAACTTCTTCTACAAACACTTTAGCCTTAGCATCATCGATGTTGAGTTGCTGCCTAAAGAAGTCGTAAAATTTTATATGCTGTGACGCAGTCATACTGTAAAAATAATATTATTCTGCACTTCTGCGCTCTAAAATTTCTTCGGTAATATTTTTTACAAATTCTTCTACAGCTTGTGAGCCTGCATCGCCTTTACCTTGACGACGAATTGACAAGCGATTTTCGGCCACTTCTTTCTCGCCTAGTACCAACATGTATGGCACACGGCTTAATTCTGCTTCGCGAATTTTCTTACCAATTTTTTCTTGTCTTTCATCTATTTCTACCCTAACACCAGCTTGCTTCAATTGTTGCATAACCGTTTCTGCGTAAGGCATAAATTTATCGCTTATTGGTAAAATTTTCACTTGCAATGGCGACAACCATACAGGGAATTTTCCTGCATAATGCTCCAAAAGAAATCCAATAAAACGCTCATGTGTACCTAATGGTGCACGATGAATAATTAAAGGAATATCAGTTGTATTATCTTTTGTTGTGTATTCAAGTTTGAATTTGCGACCAGAGTTAAAATCTACTTGGTTGGTAGCCAAAGTAAATTCTCTACCAATGATGCTCCAAATTTGAACGTCAATTTTAGGGCCATAAAAGGCTGCTTCGTCTTGCACCTCAATAAATGGTGTACCAGTTTCTATCAATACTTTACGCACCATGTCTTCGGTTTCTTTCCAAAGTTCTGGTTCGTTTACATATTTCTGACCTAGTTTTTCTGGATTGTGCAAGCTCAAACGCATTACATATTTATCTACCCCAAATATTTTGAAGTATTTTAAATACATGTCGTTAACAGCTTTAAACTCTTGGAAAAACTGCTCTTTATTGCAATAAATGTGGGCATCGTTCATGTGTAAGCAACGCACACGCATCAAGCCAAATAATTCACCACTTTGCTCGTAACGGTAGCAAGTACCATATTCAGCAATACGGTATGGCAAGTCACGATAGCTTTTAGGCTCAGCACCAAAAATTTTGTGATGGTGCGGACAGTTCATCGCTTTTAAATAGTATTTTTCACCATCCATTTCCATTGGCGGAAACATGCTATCGGCGTAATATGGTAAGTGACCACTGGTATGGTACAAACTTTCTTTTGCTATATGTGGTGTAACTACTCGTTTGTAACCGGCTGCACCTTCAGTTTCTTTAGCTAATTTTTCTAGTTCTTCGATGATAATAGTACCATTAGGCATCCATAGAGGCAAGCCTTGACCAATTTCATCGTCCATTGTGTAAATGCCAAGCTCTTTGCCCAATTTTCTATGGTCACGTTTTTTAGCTTCTTCTAATAGTAATAAATACTCATCTAATTCTTTCTGACTTGGAAAAGTAATACCATATACACGTGTTAATTGTTTGTTTTTTTCATCGCCTTTCCAATAAGCACCTGCAATACTCATTAATTTAATGGCTTTGATAAAACCTGTATTTGGGATATGTGGCCCACGACACAAATCAGTGAAATCGCCTTGTGTATAAAAGGTAATTTCACCATCGGTCAGGTTTTGTAACAAATCTAATTTGTATTCATCGCCTTTGGCTTCAAAATATTGTAACGCTTCTGGTTTAGAAATTTCTTTACGAATAAATAGGTTGTTCTTTTTTGCCAATTCATTCATCTTCTTTTCTAAAATCACCAAATCTTCGTCAGATAGTTTTCTATCACCTAAATCCATATCGTAATAGAAACCTTTTTCCAAAGCTGGACCTACCCAAAATTTTACGCCAGGAAACATAGATTCTACCGCTTCAGCCATTAAATGTGCAGACGAATGCCAAAATGTATTTTTACCATCATTATCATCCCAGGTTACTAATTTCAATGATGCGTCAGACGTTATCGGTCTTGTTGCATCCCATACTTGTCCATTTACATTGGCAGCCAAAACTTTTCTGGCAAGCCCTTCACTAATTGATTTTGCTACATCTAGTGCACTTACGCCTTGTTCATACTGTCTTACTGCACCATCTGGGAAACTAATGTTAATCATATATTATCGCCGCTTAAAATTGTTTAAGGCTTGCAAATGTAACAAATGCATTGCTTACAAAAGAAGAAGGTTTTGTACTGTTAATTTGCCAGTTGGTAATATTCTTTTTGTTTCAGAACAAGAAGGCTACTAATTTTAAATCTTAATCATTTTATTAGCATTTATGAAATTTGTAAAAGCATCTGTAATTGCACTCTTTGTCTTAATAGGCAACGCAAAAATGAGTATAGCACAAAACGCTACACCTCCCGCTTCAAAGTACGATCAGCACAAAGTTTTCAACCCATTATTTTACACCACCAATGGTAATGAATACCGCACCGCTGGTGGTGAACCTGGGGTTAAATATTGGCAAAACCGTGCTGACTATAAATTGGCTGTAACATTGGATACTGCCGAACATAAGGTATCTGGTAATGTAGAAATTACTTATACCAATAATAGCCCAGATAAACTACCATTTATATGGTTACAACTCGATCAAAATATTTATCGTGAAGATTCTAGAGCTGAAGCAACCAGTGTGGTTACAGGTGGCAGATTTACCAATAAAGCTTTCACCAAAGGTGATGAGATAAAATCAGTAACGGTTATACAAAATGGTAAAGCAGAAAAAGCCAATTTTATTATTAACGATACAAGACTACAAATTCGCTTAAAAGATACGCTTAAAGCCAATGGCGCTAAGCTGTCTATAAAAATAGACTATGCGTTTACAGTGCCAGAATATGGTACAGACCGTTTGGGTAGATTAAATACTAAAAATGGCTGGATTTACGAGGTAGCCCAATGGTATCCACGCATGGAAGTTTACGATGATGTACTTGGCTGGAACAGCATTCCCTATCTTGGTAGTTCTGAGTTTTATTTAGAATATGGTGATTTTGAATATAGTATTACCGCCCCAGCAAATCTTGTGGTTGTAGGTTCTGGCGAATTAACCAATCCTACTGAAGCGCTTACTGCATCTACGATTGCCAAACTTGCTAAAGCGGCTGCAAGCCCAAGCACGGTTACTATTAGAGATTCATCTGACATTAATAGTAAATCATTTTACCCCAATAAAGCCAATTTAACTTGGAAATTTAAATGCATTAATGCAAGAGATGTGGCTTGGGCTGCTTCTCGTTCGTTTATTTGGGATGCTGCAAAAATTGAGTTGAAAAGTGGCAGAAAATGCTTGGCGCAATCTGTTTATCCAATAGAAAGTAGTGGTAAAGATGCTTGGAACAGAGCAACCGAATATGTAAAACACAGTATTGAATTAAGTTCAAGATGGTATGAATTTACTTACCCAGTAGCTACAAATGTGGCTGGCATTGTAGGTGGCATGGAATATCCTGGCATTGTATTTTGTGGTAGCAATGCAACAAAAGGTGGTTTATGGGGCGTGGTAAATCATGAGTTTGGACACAATTGGTTTCCTATGATTGTAGGTAGCAACGAACGTAAATATGCATGGATGGATGAAGGTTTTAACACATTTATTAATGATTTTGATACCGATGATTTTAATAAAGGTGAATATGCCGAAACACAGAACGTGCAACGTATAGCAAAAGCGATGTTTAACCCCAATGCTGATGCGATTATGAATACACCAGATGTTATTCAAAATAATTATTTAGGTTTTGCTGCTTACCAAAAACCTGCCTTGGGTTTACATATTTTACGTGATCAAATTTTGGGTGCTGATAGATTTGATTATGCTTTTAAAACTTATGTAAAACGTTGGGCATTTAAACACCCAACACCTTGGGATTTCTTCCGCACAATGGAAAACGTAGCTGGTGAAGATTTAAGTTGGTTTTTTAAAGAATGGTTTATGACCGATTGGAAACTAGACCAAAGTGTAAAAGAAGTAACGTATGTAGATGGTGATGTAACCAAGGGCGCTTTGATTACTATTGAAAATTTAGAAGAAATGGCTTTACCTGTGGTGATAGCTATTAAAGAAGCCAATGGCAAAACGGATACAGTAAAATTGCCAGCAGAAATTTGGGAGCGTGGTAGCAAATGGACTTTTAAATATAAATCAACATCTAAGTTGGTGAATGTAACAATTGACCCAAAAGCGCAGTTCCCAGATATTAATACGAGCAATAACACTTGGACAGGTATTGCTGCAAAAGCAGTACCAGCAGGCGTTACAGCCAATTCAGTCATTGATAATTATATCAAAGCCATTGGCGGAGCTGATAAAATAAAAGCCGTAAAAGATGTATATATTACTTCGATAGGTACAGTACAAGGCATAGAAGTAATTTCTACTTTGAAATTAAAAACGCCTAATAAAATGTTCCAAGAAATAAGTGTGCCAACTATGAACATGGTACCGCTAAAAATAATAATTGCTGGTGACAGTGTTAGTATGCAACAAAATGGTCAAGTTACACCTTTGCCGGCAGCTGCAAAAGCAAGTTTATTAGCCAATGCACAAATTTGTCCAGAAATAAATTATGGTACGGCCACTTTATCGCTAGCGCCAAACTTAGAAGCAGTAGGCGATGCACAAGCTTATGTGATAACCATTATGCAAGAAAGTGGCATTAAAATAACTTCTTATTATGATGAAATTACTGGCTTAAAAATTAAAGAAGTTACCAATGCAGGTTCATCAGAATTAAGCAATTATCAAGCTGTAAATGGTATTAAAATTCCATTTACAAGAAAAGCCGAGATGGGTGGCCAATTAATTGATTTTAAAGTAAAAGACGCTAAAATTGATAGCGGCTTAAAAGACGAGGACTTCAAATAAATATAAATTTGTATGTAATTAAAAGCGCCACATTTTGTGGCGTTTTTAATTACTGATACTACATTTTAAGGTTGTAATGTAACTTTTTCATTCTTATTTCGTAGAATAAAGGGTATCAATTAGTTATTCACCGATTTTGTAAAATTTTAGCTTTTTGGCATCAAAATTATTCCCCAATTTACATGCAGATTTTAAATTCATCAGCTATGAAAGTTTTCTCATTAAAAAAGGTAAGTGTAGTTTTTAGCTTAGTAGTATTACTAATATTAACCAACCACGTTTCAGCACAACGCTATTGGGGGCGTTCGGGTTATTATCATCCTTCGCCAAGAGTATATGCGTATGCGCCAACTCCGATATTTCGTCCGTCAGTTCAAATAAGTTTAGGCTTAGGTAGCCCTTATTATGCAAGACCTTATGTGCCTTATTACAGGCCATATATACCATATGGACCAAGTATTGGCTTTAGAGTAAGCGTATTGCCTTATGGCTATTGGCCTTTTTATTTTGGCAGTGATTATTATTATTACTATGATAATACGTTTTATCGCCGTTACGACGATAGAAACTATGAAGTTGTTGCCCCACCAATTGGCGCTAAGCTACCGCAACTACCTAAAAATGCAAAGGCTGTAACAATTGATGGTATTAGATATTATGAGCTTGGCGGTACTTACTATCAAGAAACCCGCAATGAAAAAAACCAAGTATTATATGAAGTGGTTGGTGTAAATGGTGAACTGAAAACCAATCAATTGCAAAACAATAGTAATAGCGGCAATAATATTAATAACGGCAATTTCAACAATCAAAATCAGCCTCAACAAAACAGACCAATTCAAGAAGGTGATTTTGTTGACAATTTACCCGGACAATGTAGAACCATAACCGTCAATGGGCAAACATTGTATGTATCGCCTGATAATATTTACTACCAACAAATCAATGAAAGCAATAGAACTTATTATAAAGTTGTAGGGAAATAAATATATGTAAATAAACTAAAAAGCCACTTGGAACGCTCCAAGTGGCTTTTTTTATGTGGTATATATTTTTTAATGTTGATGATTGTTTGGTACAAACGTACCACTGTCAAGCACTTTACCACGTTCTGTTTTAAGCATCCGAGAAGGGTAACGATTAATGACAATAAAATCATGCGTAGCCATAATGATGGTAGTGCCATAATCTTCGCCAATTTGGAACAGTAACTGCATAATTTCATCGCTTGTTTCTGGATCTAAATTACCTGTAGGTTCATCGGCTAAAATAAGTTTAGGTGAATTTAATAAGGCTCTAGCAATATCTACACGTTGTTGCTCACCACCACTCATTTCAAAAGGCATTTTAAAACCTTTACTTTTCAAGCCTACTTTATTCAGTACATCATTAATTTTTTCTTCCATCAAGCGTTCATCCTTCCAGCCAGTAGCTTTTAGCACGAATTTTAGGTTATCGTGTACGTTTCTATCTGTTAATAATTGAAAATCTTGAAACACCACACCTAAATTTCTACGTAAAAAAGGTACTTTTTTCCAGTCCATTTTTCGTAAGTCAAAACCCACTACTGATGCTTCGCCATCAGTTAATGAAAGATCACCGTACAATGTTTTAAGCAAGCTACTTTTACCAGTACCAGTTTTGCCTACCAAGTACACAAACTCACCTTTTTCAATGGTAAAGTTTACATCTTGCAATACTAGGTTAGAGCCTTGATATATATTAACGTTTTTAAGAGATATTACAGTTTCAGCCATGATTGTTCTATTGAATTATTCTTTTAACGAAACTACAAGATAAGAATTGTTTAGAATGCCTACAATCTTGTTAATATTTAATCTCGCCAAAGCTACCTTTTAACATCAATTCTTTTTCTTCTGCAGCTTCTACCCTGCCAACAATTTGCGCTTCTATACCAAAGCTTGCTGCAATGGCAATCATCGCTTCGGCAGCTTTGGGGTTTGTAAAAATTTCTAAGCGATGTCCCATATTAAATACCTGATACATTTCTCTATCATCTGCTCCAGAGTTTTCTTGAATGAGTTTAAAAATGGGTGGCACTTGAAATAAATTATCTTTTACTATTCGCAAAGGTTTTGGCAAATATTTCATACACTTTGTTTGCCCACCACCGCTACAATGTATAATACCCGTAATATCATTAAAATGCTTATCTAGCAAGGCTTTTAGCAAAGGTGCATAGGTTCTTGTTGGCGACAATAATAATTTGCCAATAGTGAATTGTGAATTGTCAATAGTAAATGTATCTTCTACTTTATTTTTACCAATGTATACAACTTCGCTATTCAATTTTGGCTCAAAGGTTTCAGGATATTTTTCAGCATAATATTTACTCAACACATCGTGCCTAGCACTTGTAAGGCCATTGCTGCCAAGACCACTATTATAGTCAGTTTCGTACACAGCTTTACCACTACTTGCAAAGCCTACAATTACATTTCCAGCATCAATTTTATCGTTGGTTACCAATTTATTTTTAGGCCATCTTGCTGTCATCGTGCCGTTTACAGCTATAGTTCTCACCACATCACCTACATCGGCAGTTTCGCCACCTAAATAGTGAATATTTACGCCAAAATCTTTTAACTGGTTAAAAAACTCCTGCGTACCATTGATTACTGCTTCTAACACTTCACCAGGAATGACCGATTTATTTCTGTCAATAGTAGATGAAAACAACAAATTATCTACCACACCTACACATAATAAATCGTCCAAATTCATTGCTACCGCATCCTGCGCAATACCTTTCCATACGCTTATATCGCCAGTTTCTTTCCAATACAAATACGCCAAAATACTTTTCGTGCCAGCACCATCAGCATGACTAATATTCACATAATGATCATCACCACCAAGATAATCTGGATACATTTTACAAAATGCATGGGCATATAAGCCAGCATCCAATTTTTTAATGGCAGCGTGTACTTCTTCTTTTTGCGCCGAAACACCACGTTGAGAGTATAAAGACATAAGACATTTATGATTTATGAAGTAAGATTGATAGGTCTTAAAAGTTGCGAAAGTAAGTAATGCAATCGAACCATTAACGAGTTAGTATACAGATAGCATATTCTTATTGCTAAGTCCTAAATTTGCAACAGTTTATGATGCAAGTACACAGAGATTTAGCCCGGTTACCCGAATTTAGAAATGCCGTTATCACCATCGGTACTTTTGATGGTGTTCATAAAGGTCATCAGCAAATTATAAATCAGTTAAAAGCCACAGCAGCGGCGATTGGTGGCGAAACGGTTATCATCACGTTTCATCCACATCCGCGAAAAATAGTAGGTAATTACGGCGGTAATGTTGCTTTACTCAACACACTTGATGAAAAAATTATGCTACTCAACGAAGCGGGCATACATCATTTAGTGGTAGTGCCATTTACGGAAGTTTTTGCGAATCAATCTGCCGAAGCTTATTGTAAAGATTTTATCTATCAATATTTTAAACCAAGTAAAATCATTATTGGCTACGACCATCGTTTTGGTAAAAATCGTTCGGGTGATTATCATTTACTTGAAAAAATGAGCGAAATTTTAGGTTTTGAGGTCATAGAAATTAATGCGCAAATATTAAATGAAATTACCGTTAGCAGTACCAAAGTTCGTCAAGCATTACTAGAACATGATATAACTACCGCCAACCAACTTTTGGGGTATCCTTATTTTTTTGAAGGTGCAGTGGTAAAAGGCAATCAATTGGGTAGAACCATTGGTTATCCCACGGCTAATATAGCCATTGCTACAGAAGAAAAATTGATTCCTGCAAATGGTGTGTATGCTGTAATAGTGTCAATAGTCAATAGCCAACAGTCAACAGCTAACAGTCATAAAGGCATGATGAATATTGGCATTAGACCTACCATTGACGGTGGAGCAAGAGTAATTGAGGTAAATATTTTTGATTTTAACGAAGACATTTACGACCAAACTATTCAAGTGCATATTCAGGCGTATATCCGCGGGGAAGTAAAATTTAATGGCTTAGATGCCTTAAAAAATCAGTTGAAAGAGGATGCAGTTCAAGCGAAGGAATTATTGGCTTAATATGCAATAATTGTTTAAATTTGAATTGATACGAAAATACTTATGGCCTTAGTGTATGCTGATATTGAACTAATAAATGCGGAGGATATTACGCTAGCAAAACGTAATATAATTGGTGTTGAAGACATCAAAAGTATGCACGTAAATATGCTGGTAGATACGGGTGCATTTATGATGGCTATTAATGAGAGCATTCAAGCGCAACTACAATTACCATTTAAGCAAAACGTAAAGCACAATTAGCGGATGGTTCAGTTGCGGAATATGATGTTGTAGGACCCATTGAAGTGAAATTTAAAAATAGACAAGCAACATGCAATGCTTTTGTTTTAAAGGTGATGCAGAACCACTTTTAGGTGCCATACCAATGGAAGAAATGGATGTTTTAGTCCATCCTACGCGGCAAGAATTATTGGTAAATCCAGCGCATCCTTACTACGCAGTTCTAAAAATGAAATAAAATAACAGCCCGCAAAAATTAAAGATTGCGGGCTGTTTCTTTAAAAGAAAGTTATAATATTTTACACCTTAAACTCAGTCCATTTCTCTGTAGATTTTGCCGAAGCAACTACAGAGTCTATAAATGCCATACCTCTTACACCTTCTGCAATAGTAGGAAAATCGAGCATTTCCTTTGTAGGCGTTTCGCCATTACGTTTTGCATTAAGTGTAAGTGAGAAATTTCTATAAATATTGGCAAAAGCCTCTAAATAGCCTTCTGGATGACCCGCTGGCACACGTGTGTTATGTGCCGCAAAACTACCTACATAGCCACTACCTGTTCTATATATTTCTGTTGGTTTATCTAACCATTTTACTAGTAAAGTATTGCTATCTACCTGACACCAATCTACGCCCCCTTTCTCACCATAAACACGCAGTCTAATGGCATTTTCTTCACCCGCAGCAACCTGACTCGCTATTAAAACACCAGTTGCACCATTGTTGAATTTTAATAACACATTACCATCATCATCTAAATGTCTGCCCTCTACAAATGTTTGTAAATCAGCACACAAATGTGTGATGTGCAAGCCCGAAACATATTCTGCCAAATGAGCTGCATGTGTACCTATGTCTCCCATACAACCAGCAATGCCACTGCGTTTTGGGTCAGTGCGCCAAGCTGCTTGCTTGCTTCCACTACTTTCTACAAAGTTGCTCAGCCAACCCTGCGGATATTCTATATATATTTTTCTTATTTTACCAAAAGCGCCCTCAGCAATCATTTGCTTGGCTTGTTTAAGCATTGGGTAGCCAGAATAGGTATGCGTTACAGCTAGTAATAAGCCGGTTTCTGCTACTTTTTTTTGCAAAGCAACTGCTTGTTCATAATCAAAACTTAAAGGCTTGTCTATTACTACATGAAAGCCATGTGCTAAAGCCATCATTGCTGGTTCAAAGTGCAAATGATTAGGTGTTACAATTGACACAAAATCCATACGTACATCTGCTGGCAATTGGCTTTCTTTGGTAATCATATCTGCGTAGCTAGTATAAATTCTATCATCCGCTAAAAACAAATCTTTACCAGATAATTTTGCGTTTTCTTCATTGCTACTCAAGGCGCCACAAGTCAATTCTATCAAACCATCAATATTGGCCGCAATGCGATGTACTGCACCAATAAACGCGTTGCGACCACCACCTATCATTCCCATTCGTAATTTTCTTTTCATATATAGAAGCGTTTTATATTAACTGTTTGTATTTAAATGCTAATCATTTGATATTTCATTATTGAGTGTTTGCCTTACTCACCCACGCTATTGCGCCTTGTAAGTGTTGCAAAAACAAAGGCTCTTTATAGCTAGCATCTGTATGACCAAGTGCCGTTTGTAAAACCCGACCTTTTTTCACTGTTTGATACCAAGCGATTGGATGTTTACCCATCGTACCGCCAGTATAACTTGTTTCATCAAGTTCAATTAATACATGCAAATTAGTAGGAATGCTATCTCTGAAATTATACAATTCATCAAAACGTACCCATTCTTTTGGTAACATGTTAGTGGCAGGATGCACGCTATCTTTTACTAAAAACCGTGCTTGTTGTTGTTTCGGGTGACTTTTAAATTTTGCCCCAAGCGCTGCATTGTACCAAGGCCAATCATATTCAGTATCAGTGCCTGTATGGATCGTAAGTAAGCCGCCACCTCTTTCTACAAATTTTTGGATGGCCGCTTGTTCTTTATCGCTAAAAATATCGCCTGTTGTCATCACAAAAATAATCGCATTATATTGCTTCAAAGCTTTGTAATCACTAAATTGTAATGAATCTTCTGTAAAGCTAATGCTCCAATTTTGTTGCTGTGCCATTAACGTTAAGGCCGCTTTTGCAGCAGGTATTGCAGCGTGCCTATAACCATTGGTTTTTGAAATGGCCAATAGTTTGATTGTTTGCGCATTCAATTGGCAAAAAGCCAAACTAACCAATACTAAAAAAAAAGCTAATTTTTTCATAATCAAGCAATTAAATCGATAATAAAACAAATTTAACTGAAACAAAGGGCAACAGTATTTAAGCAATAAATTCACAGTAAATGGTAGCGGTTGTTGTTAATAAATCAAATCTTCGTAAGCAGCTTGTAACTCGCTGTAGGCATGGTTATCATTGGCAGCTTTTGCCGCTGCCATACCCATTTCATAATATTCAATAGCTTTCTCTGTTTGTTCTAATTTTTCTAATAATTTCGCTAAATGATAATAAGAACCTACATAATCTGGGCTGTCTTTTAAAATTTCTTCAAATAAAATTCTGGCTTTTAAATCATCGCCTAATTTGATGTATTCTAGTGCCAATGCGTGTCTTAGAAAATTATCTTTGGGATTCGCTTTTAAAAACTCCAATATTTTTTCAATTCTGTCCATAAAAAATTTCTTAATTAATATTTTAACCTAAACATTTGCACAACAAAACAAGCCTATATTTGTAAATTAGTTGCATAAACAACCATTTAGTTTTGTCATATGAAGATAGTAATATCGCCATCATCATGCGGCAAATAAAATAAAAAAATCTGCACATGAAAATTTTAGTCTGCATTAGTAAAACACCTGATACGACTTCAAAAATAGCCTTCAAAGATGGCAATACCAAGTTTGAAGACGCAGGTGTACAATGGATTATCAATCCGTATGATGAGTGGTATGCTTTGGTAAGAGCTATCGAATTAAAAGAAAAAGACCCCGCTACTGTTTTGCATCTTATTACCGTTGGTGGTACTGATTGCGAGCCTATTATTCGAAAAGCGTTGGCACTTGGTGGTGATGAAGCTATTAGGGTGAATGCTGATAGTACTGATAGTTATTTTATCGCTGCACAAATTGCAGAAGTTGCGAAACAAGGTGGTTACGACCTCATTTTCACAGGTAAAGAAACGATAGATTATAATAGTTCATCAATTGGTGGCATTGTTGCCGAATTAGTAGACGCACCATATATATCATTGGCAACAAAATTTGAAATTGCAGGTAATACTGTAACCGTAACTCGAGAAATTGAAGGCGGCGAAGAAACCAACGAAGCTGAATTGCCAGTGGTTGTAAGCTGCGCAAAAGGCGTTGCTGAACAACGTATACCAAATATGCGTGGTATTATGGCAGCCCGTACCAAACCTTTAAAAGTGGTAGAACCAGCAGCCATAGACGCTTTAACGAGTGTGGTTAGTTATGAATTACCTCCTGCAAAAGCTGGTGTTAAATTAGTATCCGCAGACAATGTGGCTGAATTAGTAAGATTATTACACGAAGAAGCTAAAGCTATTTAAGCTTCGCTTTTAGTAATAATTTTTATGTAACAGGCTGTTGTTTTTCAACTAAACATCGTTGCGTCGTACACTTGTACGTTTAGTCCTTTAATCACCTTTTTCAACTAACAATTTCAAATTCAACAATATGTCAGTCTTAATATTTGTAGATCATGCAGACGGTCAAGTTAAAAAGTCTTCTTTCGAAGCTTTAACTTTTGGAGCAAAAATAGCTGCACAAATTGGCACCACTGCAGAAGCATTATTACTTGGTACAGTAACCGACGATTTATCAACCTTGGGTAAATACGGTGTCACAAAAGTGCACCAAGTAGCCAACGAAACATTAAACCACCTTGATGCACAGTTATATAGCAAAGTCATAGCTGAGGCAGTTACTACTAGCGGTGCAACGGTATTGGTATTTAGCCATAACCAAACTGGTAAAGCAGTAGCAGCAAGGGTTTCGGCTCGTTTAAAAGCTGGTGTGGTAACTGGTGCTTGCGCTTTGCCAGATACAAGCAGTGGCAATTTTATTGTCAAGAAAACGGTGTTTAGCGGTAAAGCTTTTGCCAATGTAAATATTAACTCACCAATGAAAGTTATTTCATTAAACCCAAATAGTTTTACAACTATTGCAGGTGAGGGTGTTGCAGATGTGGTAGCACTTAATGTTGCTGTAGATGCTTCTAAAGTGCGTGTGGCAGCAGTTACTAAAATTGTTGGTGAAATTCCATTAACAGAAGCTGATATTGTAGTGAGTGGTGGTAGAGGTTTAAAAGGCCCTGAAAATTGGGGTATGATAGAAGACCTTGCCAAAACCTTGCATGCAGCTACTGCTTGTAGCCGCCCCGTTGCTGATGCGCATTGGCGCCCTCACCATGAACACGTGGGTCAAACAGGTTTTCAAATTGCACCAAACTTATACTTTGCCATTGGTATTTCAGGCGCTATACAGCATTTGGCTGGTGTAAATAGAAGTAAGGTAATTGTTGTTATAAATAAAGATCCAGAAGCGCCATTTTTTAAAGCAGCCGACTACGGCATAGTAGGCGATGCTTTTGACGTTGTACCGAAATTGAATGAGGAAATTAAAAAGCTACACGCTAGCACTTAAGTATTTTTTGTAGTAATACGTTTAAAATACCATTTACAGCCCTGTAAATGGCATTTTTTATGCCCATAATACCGAATATGTTGTACAAAAGCACCAACTTTATATAACCAAAGTCCTAATAACCATGAAGCCACTCCTATTGATAAACCTCTCAGTGGCACATGCTCATCTAGAACCCCCTTAAATCTAGTTGTTAGCGCTTTTCTAATAGCATTTATTCCAAAAAGTGAACACATTCCATATTTTGGAATAAATAATACGCCTATCCTAAACTATTTTAATTGAAAATCAACCACTTGTGTTTGATAAATGCATTGGCACAAGAATGGTTATTTTATAAACAACCTAATATTCTATGAAAAATTTATTTCCAATTCTCATGAAAAACCTTATGGTATTGTCTATTTGTGGCGCTTTTGTTTTACTAGCTGCCTGTAGCAAAAAAGACGCCAGCAGCGTTGTTAACCCAGCAATAACTACAGTAAACAAAGTAGCGCCAGATGGATTTAATTATGCCACTAATAAAACAATTTCAGTAAGCATCTCTTTATTAACCAATACAGATGTGCCTTTAAACAATATTCCTGTAAAGGTTTATTTCTACCAAAATGGCAATATTGGTGAAGTTGCCCTAACCGCCATTACTAATGCGCAAGGCGCTATCAACACCAACTTGTCTGTACCAGCTTATATAGATACTCTGATTGTTGATCCATCATCATTGGGTTTATTACATAATGCCAAAGTATTTTTAGTAGGTAACACGCTCAATTGTACACTTGGTGGTACCCAAGGTTCTAAAGGCAATATTGCGGGTACTTTTAGTAAAGAAGGGCATATTTTATTTACCGAAAGTAATTATACTACTATGGGCGTAGGCGGCACTGGTGCGTATTTTAAGTCTATGGGAAATGCAGATGTTAATGGCAGACCTTTATATCTAGAACCTACTGGTGACGTGATATCTTCTGAAATGTTGAGTTATATTAGCTATTCATTACCCGAAGGTAAATCGGTACCTAAATTACATCCTGAGTTTATTGCAAATGGTGCGGCATCAAATATTGATGTTACTAAAACATCGAATGTTTGGGCAACTTTTATCTATGAAGGCGCCGGTTATAGAAATACAGTGGGGTATTATGTTTACGATACAAAAAATCCCCCTGCAAGCGCGAAAGATATTGATACAATTTATACACTTTTGCCAAATGCCAGTATGGTGAATAGTGATGGTAGTTTAAAATCAGGCGATAAAATTTGGCTGGGCACTTTTAATGCAGGAAAAACTATTGGCTTTGTATTATTTGCCGATGCATGGAGAAGTTACCAAACCTTTAATACAGCTGCACCGGCATATTATACCAATTCAAATTTTAATCCAGAACCAACAGATTCATTAAAAAGACATACCGTTTTATTAAGCAATAATGGTAAATATATTATTGGTTTTGAAGACATGAATAGAACTTATGCTAGTTGCGATCACGATTTTAATGATGTTTGCATCTATGCATCTTCCGATCCTGTTGATGCTATTTCAACCCAAGCTGTACAACAATTATTAGTTCCTACAGATTCAGACGGTGATGGCGTATCGGATGCTTACGATGCTTTTCCAAACGATCCAACAAGGGCTTATATTTCTTATTATCCATCACAAAATACTTGGGGCACGTTAGCTTTTGAAGATTTATGGCCAGTAACAGGCGATTACGATTTAAATGACTTAGTGGTAAGTTATCGGTACAAGTTTATAGCCAATTCACAGAATAATGTGGTAGAATTTTATGCAGATTATGCGCCACTCGCAGCAGGTGCGGTTTATTATAATGGCTTTGGTATTCAATTTCCTTTTAAACCTAGCGATGTAAAAATTGTAACAGGGCAAAGCGCAAAAAATACGTATATCAATTTAAATAGTAACGGAACAGAAGCAGGACAGACTAAAGCGGTAGTTGTACCTTTTGATGATTACTCTAACTTAATTAGTAACCCGGGCAAAGCCTCAATATTAAATACAGACATGACAAAATCGAAAATTAATGGCGATACATCACACATTTACTTACAGTTTAATACGCCTATTTCTCAATTATCACTAGGTTCTGCACCATTTAATCCTTTTGTTATCAGCAATAAACGTAGAACATATGAAGTGCATTTACCTGGTCAATTACCGACCGATCTTGCTGATAAAAGCTTGTTAGGTACTTTACAAGATGCCTCTAATGCTTCTACCAACAAATATTATCTTACAAAAGATAATCATCCTTGGGCTTTAAGTTTTACAGTACCATTTACCTACCCTATAGAAGGCGTAGATATCTCAAAAGCGTATTTACATTTCTTAGATTGGGCTAATTCGGGTGGCACACTTTATACCGATTGGTATAGCAACACAAGTTCAGGCTATAGAAATTCAGCCAACTTGTACACGAAATAATTTTTTTCATGGATATATGGTTATAGTTTAGGCAGATAGAAGCCGTCTCTTTTCTAAGGGACGGCGCTATCATTTTAGGGAGGTACCTACAATTTGAAGCCATTTCTTGAAGATAAGAAGTATTACTTAAATATATCGGTTTCAAGAAACTGGTTACTTTTACAACTTATGCCAAATGATTACTTTCAGTTTAAGCAATTTACTATTTATCAGCAACACTGTGCCATGAAAGTAACCACAGATGGTTGCTTATTTGGTGCTTGGGCTGCTGCCAATATTCAAGAAAATGCATTAAAAGTGCAACGAATATTGGATATCGGTACTGGCACAGGTTTATTAAGCATCATGTTAGCACAGCAATCTGAGGCTTTTATAGATGCTGTAGAAATTGATTCAGCTGCGGCAGAACAAGCCAAAACCAATTTTCATTCGGCTCCGTGGCAGCTGCGTTTAAAAGTATACGAAACGCCCATCCAAAACTATATTAATGGCCCTTATGACTTTATTATTTCCAATCCACCTTTTTTTGATAAAGATTTAAAAAGCGCCGATGCTAAACGTAACTTGGCTCTGCATAGTTCGGCTTTAAGTTTAGAGGTGTTATTGGCTAATATTACCAGATTATTAGCTGCAAATGGCGAGTTTGCCATACTTCTGCCCTACCATCGCCTTACTTTTTTTGAAGATTTAGCTACCGCAAATGGCTATTATTTATACAAAAAAACATTGGTGCAACAAACGCCCAAGCATCCTTACTTTAGAGGCATGTTGCAATTTGGCTGCGCAAAAAAAGAAGCGATTATAGATAGCATAGTTATAAAAGAAGATAGCAGCTACACAGCAGCATTTAAAGACTTATTAAAGGATTATTATTTAAAGTTGTAACGAAATGTAGAGCAAAAGGGTAAGCGTGTCTTTGTTACTTCTTTGCTTTATGATCATTTTATTCTAAATAAAACTGCAAGGTGTATTATACATTAATAATCAACACTGGAATTTCCAACTGATGTCTTACAGATTCGATGGTTTCGCCAAACAGATAATCTTTAATACCACTATGTCTATGAGCACCCATCACTAGCAAATCTGCATCTGCGGCTTTTACCAAGCGTATAATTTCAGATACTCGGTTTTTAAAGCCCAGTTCTACAGTAACTGTATAGCCTAATTTGGTCAGTTGTTCAGCATAAGATTGTAAGCGGGCACGGTCTTTTCGGGTTTCAGTATCATCGCTTGATGTGCCTAAATAACTAGCACTAACGCTTTCTACAATATGCAATAAAGTATAGTTGGCATATTGCTTACCTTGACTAATGGCATGGGCAATCAAACGTTCATCGTTATTGGTAAAATCAAGTGCAATAGCAATGTGTTGCGTTTGTGGAATAAATAAATTTTCAAGCGGTAAGGGCTCTCTATGTAAAGCAATGTTTTTCTTGTGTCTTCTCCGCTGCACTATTGGCAAAAATGTCATCATTAAAAATAACCATATAAAAAGTAACACTGCACATACAATAATTATTTTCCAAACAATATTAACTTCTACATCAAAAAAATCTAAGATTTCATCAGCAATCAATTTTACATTCAAAGACACGAGAATTACGGCTACTAGCCAAGCCAAAACTTTGGTATACGTTTTTATGGCAAATTCGCCCATCGCTTGTTTGTCGCTCACAAAATGAATCAATGGGATAATGGCAAATCCAAGCTGTACACTCAGTACCACTTGGCTAAACACTAGTAAAGCGTCTACTTTTTCATCACCATACAAAAGAATCACAACAGCCGCAGGCAGGATGGCAATTAAACGCGTTAATAAACGCCTTAGCAGAGGATTAATCCGTAAACTTAAATACCCCTCCATTACTATTTGACCAGCCATTGTACCAGTAACTGTACTGCTTTGGCCAGCAGCTATCAAAGCGATAGCGAAAAGTAACGGCGCAAGCTTTGTGCCAAGCATCGGCTGCAATAATTTGTGCGCGTCTTCAATTTTAGCGACTTCTCTATGACCTGTTGCAAAAAATGCAGTAGCAGCTAACACTAGAATCGCTGCATTTACAAAAAATGCTGCATTTAAAGCAATTGTGCTATCAATTAAATTGAATTTTAGGGCTTTTTTTATGCCGGCAGTATCAGTACTAATTTTTCGTGTTTGTACCAAAGCTGAATGCAGGTACAAATTATGCGGCATTACCGTAGCGCCAATAATACCAACGGCTATGTATAGCGCTTGCTGATTTAAACTTGTGGGTATAAAACCTTTTGCAACATCAACGAGATTGGGCTTTGCAAAAATGATTTCTATTAAAAAAGATAAACCAATAATGGCCACCAATGCAATAATGAACGCTTCTAGTTTCCTAATACCAAGCTTTTGCAACCAAAGGAGTAAAAACGTGTCTAAAACAGTAAATGCAACGCCTCCTATAAGCGGTAATCTTGTTAATAGATTAATGCCAATCGCCATGCCCAAGACTTCGGCTAAATCGCAAGCTGCAATGGCTAGTTCTGCTAAAATATAAAGACAAAAATTGACCAATGGTGGATACACTTCTCTATTGGCTTGGGCCAAATCCTTACGCCTAACAATTCCTAATCTTGCGCTTAAACTCTGTAGTAATAAAGCCATCAAATTACTCATCAGCAATACCCAAATAAGTTTGTAGCCAAATTGTGCACCGCCTTGCAGATCGGTAGCCCAATTTCCAGGATCCATATAACCAACACTTACCAAATAAGCTGGGCCGAAATAAGCAAGCATACGCTTGAAACCTTTACGGTTTTTGGTGGTATCTACAGATGAATGCGCTTCACCTAATGAATTGTCACTATATAAATGGGTATCACTCATTGGAAATCTTTTTTACAAAAAGGGCTTGCGCCAATTGCTGACTAATGGTAAAAGCAGCTTGCTGTTGTAATTTTATTTCTACAGAATTATCAAACAAGAACTTCTTTTTTATGATAATTTTAGTACCAATAGCAATTTTTTTGTGCTTTAATAATTCAAGTAATTCAGTTGATTGACTACCTACAGCCGTTACTTGGGCAAATTCATTAAGCGGTAAATCGGTAAGATTGATTTGCGGTTGAAATACCATTTTACCATTGACATCCGGTATTGGGTCGCCATGCGGATCAAACTTGGGATATTCTAAAAAAGCATCTAATTTTTCCACTAATTTAACGCTAGAAATATGCTCTAATTCTTCCGCCACCTCGTGTACTTCATCCCAGCCAAATTGCAGCTTTTCTACTAAAAAATATTCCCATAAACGATGCTTACGCACTATGTTTAATGCAATTTTTCTGCCTTGTGCGCTAAGTGTAAAACCTTGGTATTTCTCATAATTTACAATGTTTTTTGCATTTAATTTTTTAAGCATATCTGTAACTGAAGCAGCTTTTGTACGTAACATATCAGCTACTTCATTGGTTGTTACATTGCCATCTGTTTGTTGCAAATGGTAGATAGCTTTAATGTAGTTTTCTTCTGTTGAAGATAAATTGGCGATCACGAAATAAAATTTTAGGCGAATCTAAAATAATTATCAATACCAATCTAAATATAATTATACAGCACTTAATGCGTTGTTAATACAGCGGATGCGTCAAAATCCTACTTTTACGCAAATTTTGGCCTTTATGAGACAATGGATAATGCTTTTGGTTGTGGTAACCATCTTGAGCTGTAAGGAAAAAAAAGTAAATTTATCTGGTGATACCCCGGTAAAACCCAATGAATTTGTAAAAGCGTTTCCAATACTTCCATTACCATTTTCTGTTGCTGATACAAATCTTTCTAAAATTGGCGATAGTACGATTATTAGTGCTGCTGTTCTACAACAGTTTGTGCCCGATTCTGCCATTAGTATTTTGGTCAATACTGATAGAAAATACATCGTTCACCCAGTTGGTAGAATTGAAAAAAATACAGAGAATTATTTGCTTGCCACGCTTGTTCAAAATAAGAAAACATTGGTCGTAGCTTTTGTGTTTAATAAGAAAAACAAGTTTCTTGCTGCAAAAGCTGTTTTTGAAAACTACAATAGTGATGGCTATTTACACGCATTATCAATAAATAAAGAGCCTACATTTTTGATTAGTAAAGAAAAAGTAACTACAGATACCAAACAATT
The DNA here is from genome assembly GCF_042651445.1 of Parasediminibacterium paludis. Taxonomy (NCBI): domain Bacteria; kingdom Pseudomonadati; phylum Bacteroidota; class Chitinophagia; order Chitinophagales; family Chitinophagaceae; genus Parasediminibacterium; species Parasediminibacterium paludis. Next base: position 177,954 of record NZ_JBHSDC010000027.1, on the reverse strand, counting down.
GCTATTTTCAAGAGTAGGTTGGGCTTATGGATCTGATAATATGTTTATGGTAGTAATAAATGACACCAATGAAGACACAAAAAAGTCTAATGCCGTGATCAACCCGATAGACACGTTGCCAAATAATAACAAATTAAGTGGTGATTATGTGCAAGACAAAAAGAACTATATTTCCGTAAGAGATGGCAAATATCCTAACACTTATATTTTCTTCATTCATTTTGAGAAAAAAGAAGGCACTTGCATAGGCGAATTAAAAGGCGAATTTAAAATGAAAAATGCTACTACAGCGGTATACAACCAAGGTGGTGACCCTTGTGTAATAAACTTTAGTTTTGAAGGTAACAATATCACATTAAAAGAAAAAGGCAGCTGCGGTAACAGACGTGGCATGCAATGTTTTTTCGACGACACATTTACCAAAAAGAAAGAAACCAAATCCACTAGGAAAAAGAAATAATTTCTTATAATGCATTAGGATTTCTCATACTTCGTGTTACATGTTTGTAAGATTGATGATAGAAATCAAAATCTTTACCTATTTGAAGGTTTGAAAGTCTTATAATAGCTTTCAACTGAAATGTATAATAATAATCTTGAATTTTTCCAGTTCCGCGGCCCACTGCAGCAATATCACTTAAACTGTAACCAAGTTCATCACCCCTAAAAGAAAGTTGCATGGCTTCGATTTGACCCTTTGCTAAAAATTCAGCTGGGTCTACGAAGGGTTTAGCATGTACATCATCAATATAATCTGTATTTAACTTTCGGTAAGAAACTTCCATTCCGAGCGAAAGGTTGTCGTTTACCTGTATCCTAAATCCACCACCAATTTGAAAATTTAATTGTAAAAGACTGTATTTTCTGTAATCATAAGCGCTATTTCCTAGCAGTTGTCCTTCGGTACCAACATCTCTCAGGCTTACTTTATTGCCATGCCTATCAATAGTGGTTGGCTTAAAATGAAAAATACCTGGCCCTCCAAAAAAATAGGGCGTAAATCTTGTTTCACGTTGCAGAAAGAGATTAATGACATCGAACTCGCCAAGTATCGCTAATTCCCAAATATTTGATTTAAAATTTAGATTTCTAATTTTATCATAAGTCGATTTATTCAATTTGTCATCCCCTTTTATGCCCATAAATGAAAGGTCAGACCTTAACCTAATAAACGGTGTAATATCATAGGTGGCACCAACCGTGAATGCAGCGCGGGGTTCTACTAAAAAAGCCTCGCTTTTTTGTAAATCACCTACATAAGCACTTGCACCAACAGCTGTATGTACTTTTAGCCTTTGTGAAAATGTTGCGAAACTTATTAATAAGTTTACTAAAATAATTATAATGAATACTGTTTTTTTCATATCGAAAGCCCTTCAAATGGTTGAAATTTCAATGAACAGACAAAATAGTTCGATAAACAACTTTGCCCAACTGATATATACTTAAATGATAGTTACTTTTTCAGGATATTTTAAGGTATATTGTTTTAACATGCCTTTCAAAATCTCATTCTCGGGATATTGTGTTAGCTGTGCTTTTAGTGCATTTTTCGAATGTAGCCCATTTTTTTCTGCCACTTTACCCATTCCGTAAAATATGCCATTTTCTACCAGTATACAACTAGATGCTTCCTGTATGAAATACGTTTCCTTCTCCTTTTCTATTTTTTTAACAAGATTGGTAACAATTTCGTTGTGTGTATTGACAGGTGGCAAACTATCTATTGTTTTTGCTCTTTTATCTAAAAAACATAATGCGGGGTGAATATTATGTTGTTTTGACCACGACCATAACGTATTATGCGCTTGGAGGACTAAATTGAATGACATTAATGGTTTAAGAATTTTCTTTTTCTTATCAATGCCTAAGCGCAAGTAACCTTTACTATCTTCAAATATAAAAATACCATATTGGTGCTCGAAGTGTTTTTGACTTTTATTGTAAATGGGCCAAATACGTTTAATTTCTATGGACTCAAATAAGGCCGCCAAAAACTCCGTATCCATTTCTTTGTAAGACACATCGTAAATATCTCTTAAAAATGCCTGTTTTTGTTTGGATGGTTTATTGTTGGCAAAATGTGATATTACACGCTTTTTTATATTTTTTGCTTTTCCCACATAAATAACCTTGCCCAACTTGTTCTTAAAATAATAAACACCCGAACATATTGGTAAATTATCAACTGTTTGACTACTTAGGTTTGGCGGGAGGTACTGATTGGCGTTTTTTTTTACCATTTTCTTCAACTCGCCGCTTGTATCATGTTGTATCAGCAATTGAAATAAATGTGCTGTTGCAATCGCGTCGCCTGCAGCCCTATGTCTATCATTCAATTCAATGTTCAGTTCTCTGCACACTGTACCAAGGCCATATTTGGGCAAATCAGGGAAAATTTTTCTCGCGAGTCTGATCGTACACAATTTGTGGGTGGTAAGGTTATAGCCAGCTTGTGCCAATTGATGTTTCACAAAACTGTAATCAAAATTGACATTGTGTGCTACAAAAATTCTATCTTTTAATAAGTTATAAATATTTTCAGCCAAATCCTCAAATTTTGGTGCAGTAGCCACCATCGCATCGGTAATACCAGTTAGCCCTTGAACGTAACGCTGTATAGGCATACAGGGATTTACAAGTGATGTAAACTTGCCCTCAATTTCTTTACCGTTATGAAGTACAATAGCTATCTCGGTAATATTATTTGCATTTGCATGCCCTCCAGTTGTTTCAATATCTACTACTGCAAACATATTTTAGTTATTAAAATAAATAATGCTTAAAAATCACTACAACAATACAATTTTTTAGCATCATTATACGTTTATAAAATACTCTATCTCATATCATGAAGAACCATTGAAAATAATTGTTTTTTAACCCCACAATTAAAAATCTTTGGTTATGCGAAAAAAACAAATCATTATTCCGTCGTCATCCTTTGACAAAGGAATAAAGAATTTTGTGATTATTACAATGATGTACATTGTAATTGCAGTTTTGTCTTACTTAAGGTTTAAGGCATAACTACTTTTGGTGGCAAATTATACAATTTGTTCCGTAAAAAAATCTCTTCAAAAACTGAAGAGATTTTTTATTTGAATCAAATAATTACGTACATTTATAGTGGCAATAGTTACTAAGCGGTTTTAATAACAGCATGGATTTGGTGAAAACATCCTTCCCCTGAAAAACTACTCACAATTTTTTTCACCTAACTTATTCTGCCATGGAACAAACACATTTACATCAACCATCAGAAGACAAGTTTGCATCAGTAGCCATTGTAACAATTGTTTGCTTTATTGTAGCAGCCATTGTTACATTTATTGTTATTCAAAGCAAGTAGGCGCAACTTGTTGTTTTACAACAATCGCTTCAACCTAACGCATGTGGTGGTTGAAGCGATTATTAGTGTATTATTTTAAAATCGCCCTACTAATAACAATGCGTTGTACCTCACTTGTACCTTCATAGATTTGGGTAATCTTCGCATCGCGCATCATCCGTTCTACGTGGTATTCTTTTACAAAACCATACCCACCATGTATTTGTACAGCCTCTGTGGTTACCGCCATGGCAGTTTCGCTTGCAAATACTTTAGCCATCGAACTGCTAACATCGTAGTTGCGTCCATTGTCTTTATCACAAGCGGCTTTTAAGCATAATAATCTCGCAGCTTCAATTTGCGTAGCCATATCTGCTAGTTTAAATTGTATGGCTTGGTGTTGTGCAATTTCTTTACCAAATGCTTTTCGTTGTTTTGAATATTTTAATGCGGTTTCATAAGCACCGCTTGCAATACCAAGCGCTTGTGATGCAATGCCAATGCGACCGCCCGCAAGCGTTTTCATGGCGAATTTAAACCCAAAACCATCCTCGCCTACCCTGTTTTTTTTGGGTACTTTTACGTCGTTAAACATAATGGTGTGCGTATCGCTACCTCTAATGCCTAGTTTATTTTCTTTTGGACCAACCGTTACCCCTGGCCAATGTTTTTCTACGATTAAAGTATTAATGCCATGCGGACCTTTTGCTCTATCTGTTTGTGCCATTACCAAATACACGGATGCTGAAGAACCATTGGTAATCCAGTTTTTGGTACCATTCAGCAAATAATAATCGCCCATATCTTCAGCAGTTGTTTGTTGGCTTGTAGCATCGCTACCAGCTTCTGGTTCGCTTAACAAAAAAGCACCGATATATAATTCGCCATCTTTTTTACCTTGTGCAAGTGGCACTAAATATTGTTGTTTTTGCGCCTCAGAACCAAAAGCTTCTAAACCATAGCAAACCAAACTATTGTTAACGCTCATACAAACACTTGTACTTGCATCTACTTTACTTATTTCTTCCATAGCCAATACATAACTAACGGTATCTAAACCGCTACCACCATATTCTGGCTTTACCATCATACCCATAAATCCTAGGTCGGCAAGTTTAACTATTTGATCTTTAGGAAATTTTTGTAGTTCGTCGCGTTCTATCACGCCGGGTAAACATTCTGTTATTGCAAAGTCTTTTGCAGCTTTTTGAATCATTAATTGTTCTTCGGTAAATTCGAAATTCATGTTGGCAATATTTTAAAACAAACTTAAACTAACAAATGTTAGTTTTTACATTTTTCAATAATTTTATTTTGAACTAAATGTTAATTGATTTCAAAGCAAGTAGTTGCATAAGAAATACGTGTTAATATAAAAAGCGTTTATTTCCAAAAAACAATAATAGTTATATGGGAATAAGTGATTATTTGCTTTATTTTGTGAAACATTTTAATAGTTTCAAAGCATTGCGAGTCTAAAAATAATCAGGTAAAATTATATGCGTTAAAATTTTGGTATTTTGTTTAATCTTTTAAAATGTAGGAAGGTAAGCTATTGAATTGAAAAAGCAGAGGTGATAAATTTAAAAAATATATTTTTCCATGGGGCATCTTAATGACGATATTATTGTTCGATTGAAAACGATTTCTGGCAATAGTATCGTTGCTTGGTCTATCACTCACACATTGAATAATAATGAAATGAATGCTGAACTAATTAAAATGCTAGTATCCCAAATTAAAGACCAAATACATGATAATCCTGAATTAATGCAGGAAATTCTTTCTCCTGAGGACTTTCATTTTTTTAGTAATATTTATTACTAACCATTTCCCAATAATTTCGTTTTTTATTACTCGCTATTTCTAAAGTATTCTACAGCATGATTTTTGACGAACGTGAACAGGTTTTGTGGGCTGACGCTTGGTCTAATACATCTTTTAAAATAAAATTTTTTGGTGGGCTTTCTTTAGTAGCGGTTACACTTAGTTTATATCCTCTTTTTTTTGATTATATTGAGCAGAGAAATGGTAAAGTACTGAATGATTTTTTTTTACAAAAATTACCTGCCAAAAACGTTTCTACGCCTGTATTTACCATTATTTGGAGTATGGGCGCGCTCACGCTTTACCAAGTAATCAGCAACCCTAGAATAGCTATTAATACGATTTGGTGTTTTCTGCTTATTGCATTGACGAGAGTGGTATCTATCAGCTTGTGGCACTTAGATCCACCGACAGAATTAATTCCATTAATAGACCCGTTAAGCAATACTTTTTATGGTGGAAAATTTATAACCAAAGATTTATTTTACTCAGGCCACACAGCAACACAATTTTTAATGTTTTTGTGTTTAGAGAAAAGAATTGATAAAATTTTAGCACTAATTTCTACAGTGATGATAGGAATATTGGTATTGATACAGCACGTTCACTATACATTAGATGTGTTAACAGCACCTTTATTTGCCTATTTATGTTTTAAAGCATCGCAATGGCTACTGAAGCAATTTTAAAAGGCTTCACCTAACTGAAAATATAAGCCACTATTGCCTTTGGAGCCAAATCCATAGTCAACCCTAATATTTAAGCGCTCAGTTTTATTAACAGCAAAACGTAAGCCTGTACCATAAGAATACTTGCAATCAAACGGTGAAAAATCGGATAAACGATTACCAACATCGCCAACGGCTCCAAAAGCAACTGAACTCAATCGTTTATAAACAGGAAAACGTAATTCAGACTGTAGGGTTATCAATTGCTTATCTCTAAATCTCCCTTCATAATAGCCACGCATTCTATTACTACCGCCAAGCGATGCCAAACTACGAAGTGGAATTGCATCGCCATAATTGCCAGAATAATAGGCTTGCAGTGCAAGTACTTTTTGCTTTAAAGAAATATATTTTCTAATGTCTAATACCACATTAGAATAAATATAATCTGAGCCTAAATAAGTATCAAAATGATTAAAATATACTTGGGCAAATAACCCTTTTTGTGGCGAAAAAGCATTGGAACGATTATCGTAAGTAAGGCTACCGCCAATGCCCGCTATAAAATAAGGATGTCGACCCGAAACATTATCCAAATCGAATATACCACCCTTCGTATAGTCGATAGCCATCAGGTTTTGTATTTCTAGTAAGCTACCTATAAAAAAATGGTGCCCAATGTTTTTTAATGCCTGTAAATTAATATAATACTGCTGAAACTTATATGACTCTTCGTTGCTAGCCAAAGCATATTTTCCAAGTCCCCAAAATTTGTCTGGAAATGAACTGAAGCTCATTGTTTCATTAAAAATATAGCTTTCATTTTTGGTGTATTGCGCGCCTGCTATAGCGGCTACAAATTGCTGCTTTATAGAATATAAAGCCAAAGCTTGTATGTTAGAAGTTCTGGTGGCGGTATCGTTCTTTGATAAATGAAACGTAGTAGAAGCAGCAACACCAAAACTAAAGCCAGTTTCTATAGACCTTGCAACGACTGGAAATATAACAGTTGATTTTTTCTTAATGTAATTCGTAGTGTCTGTTTGGGCAATAACTAACAATGGTAATAAAAGGATAATGGCAGTTAATCTTCTTTTACAATTTTTCATTCTACTTTCATCGATATATCTTTGCAAATTAAAAGAACTATAATTATTCGTATCTCTAAAAGGTGTTTAATTTTAGTTTGGAGTATTTTTTATTTACACTTAACTTCACAATTTTGTAATAATTATTTAACATTGTGTAGATTAATAGAGAACAGGCATGATAATGAAAAAATGGGATTCTAATTTTTATTTAGGTGATACACTAACCCAAGACCAGTTGCGTTTTTTTGAAAAACATGGGGTTATTGTGTTTCGTAACTTTTTAAGCCAAGAAAAGGTTCAGCTATATATCAGCGAAATAAAGCGATTAGAAACATTGTGGCTAGATGAAGGACGCGATAAAGTAAATGGTATTCCATTAAAATTTGGTAAAGATGAACATGGTAACAAAGCTATTCAACGTTTATGTTTTACCTCTTTACATAGCGAGCCTTTAAGAGAATTGTTACAAGACCCGCGTTTGACTAGTTTATATGAGCTATTATCGCCTTATGAAGGTCGAATTGGTGAAAACGAAAAGGATGGCTTGGTAATTAATAACTATATCAATACGCCTAATAGCACATTTACACAAATGGGTTGGCATACAGATAGCCCGAGAGATTTATTTCTTGGTCAGAAAATAATGCCCATGTTAAATGTGGGTTTACATTTAGATACTTGTTTATTCGAAAACGGTGGCTTAAGAGTTATTCCTGGTACACAGAATCAAAATATCATTAAATTATTATTTGGTAAAAAATATTTTGTAGATAATAGTGATGATAAAAAAGAAGTTGGTTTTGATATTTATTCTGGTGATTTAACCGTTCATGATGGTAGATTATGGCATCGTGTAAAGCAATCGCCTTTAATGGGAGAAGCAAGTCGTAGACGTGTGATGTATGTACCGATTATCACGGGTAAGTACAAACCGAAAGATGAAAAAAGTAAAACACCTTTTTACCATAAATTTACAAGTAAGGTACACCATTAACATACTTAAAACTAGCTATATAGCTAGTTTTTTTATTTCAAAAAAGTACCTAAAAATTTCATTAAAAAACATTCGATAACGTTGGCGTAAATAATTCTATAAATCACTAGCAATTCATTTTTGTCAATTATACTTTCACTTATCTTCGCCAAAATTTTTTAACGATATGAATCTACACGAGTATCAAGCAAAGGAATTATTAAAAAAATACAATGTTCCCGTTCAAGAAGGTATCGCTGTTGAAACAGTAGCTGCCGCAGAAGAAGCTTACCGCCAAATAAAAACACAAACCAACAACAAATTTGCCGTTGTTAAAGCGCAAATTCATGCAGGTGGTCGTGGCAAAGGAAAGGTGATTGAAACTGGTATGAATGGGGTAAAAGTTGGTAAAAGTGTAGAAGATATTTCTAGCTATGCAAATGGTATCTTAGGTGGTACTTTAGTGACCATTCAAACAGGTGAAGCTGGTAAAAAAGTAAACAAAATTTTAGTAGCGCAAGATGTATATTACGAAGGTCCCAACCCTACTAAAGAATTATATTTAAGCATTTTGCTTGACCGTTCAAAAGGTCAAAACGTGATTATGTATAGTACCGAAGGTGGTATGGATATTGAAGAAGTTGCACATCATACACCCGAAAAAATATTTAAAGAATTGGTTCACCCAAGTGGTGGCTTACAGCCATTTCAAGCACGTAAAATTGCTTTCAACTTTGGTTTAACCGGTGAAGCTTTTAAAAACTGCGTAAAATTTGTAACCAATTTATACAATGCATATGTAGGTTTAGATGCGAGCATGATTGAAATCAATCCATTTTTCAAAACGAGCGATGACAAAATGATTGCTGTGGATTGTAAAATGAATTTGGATGACAATGCTTTAATGCGCCATGCGGATATCGCAGCTTTACGTGATGTAACTGAAGAAGATCCAACAGAAGTTGAAGCTGGTCAGTTTAACCTAAACTTCGTAAAACTTGACGGTAACGTAGGTTGTATGGTTAATGGTGCTGGTTTAGCAATGGCTACCATGGATATGATTAAATTAGCTGGTGGTGAGCCTGCAAACTTTTTAGACGTAGGTGGTACTGCCAATGCACAAACCGTAGAAGCTGGTTTTAGAATTATTATGAAAGATCCTAACGTAAAAGCTATCTTAATTAATATTTTTGGTGGTATTGTACGTTGTGATAGAGTTGCTGCTGGTGTTATTGAAGCTTATAATAAATTAGGCAATATTAATATTCCTATTATTGTTCGTTTGCAAGGTACTAATGCGGCCGAAGCTAAAAAATTAATAGACGAAAGCGGCTTAAAAGTACAGTCTGCTATTTTATTAAGTGAAGCTGCAGATCTAGTAAAACTTGCTGTGGCTTAATTACTCGTCATTTTATTATAAAGTATAAAGAGCCGTTAGATGCGTTGTCTAACGGCTCTTTCATTTTAAGGTAAGTTGTACTTATTTTCTTAAGGGGTTTAGTAAATCTTTCAACCCGTTTAAATTAATCTCGTACATGGTTGCTAATAACACACCAATTTTTCCCTTTGGAAATCCTTTTCTAGCAAACCATTCAATATAAAATTCTGGCAAATCGCAAATCAGGGTGTCTTTGTATTTGCCGAAAGGCATTTTAGTATTGACAAGTTGTAAAAGTAATTCGCTATTTGCTTTCGGCAATTCGTTGTTCATAAGAACATTTTAATATGCTTTATAAATAATTAAAGAGTTGATTGTCTCCAACAAATATTAGTATTATAAGCTTTGCAAATATTGTGTTACCTGCTTAATAAACCATCCCACTGCCTTAAAATCACTAAAAAAATAACTAGTAACAATAAGGAAAACTATACCATAGATAGCGCCCCATAAGTGTGCAGAATGATTAATATGGCTAGTCCCTTTTTTTGCTAAATATGCAGACACACCTAAATAAATAGCCCCAAATAGAAAGGCTGGCAATGGTATTGGCAATATAAGTAGTGCCATTTTTTCTGCAGGGTCGATAAAAATATAGGTAAATACGATTGCTGAAACGGCTCCCGAAGCCCCCAAACTGCGATAATAATAATTATCAATATTTTTAGCATAGGTTGGCATTAAACAAGCCACTAGAGATGACAAGTAAAGTAAAATATAATAAGCTTCACCCATATTGCCATAAATGCGGGTGAATGCATCTTCTACCGCACCGCCAAACATCCATAACGAGTACATGTTAAAGGCCAAATGCATAAAATCGGCATGAATAAAACCACAAGTGATAAAGCGATACCACTGCTTTTGGTTGTTAATAGCAGGCGGATAAAAAATCAAGCCATCCAAAACTGCTTCTTTTTGGAAGGCAGCAAAAGAAATAAGACAAGTAATAATAATAATGATAAGGGTAACGTTCAGCATGCGGTAAAATTAAGTGTAATTTGTGTGTTTAAATTGACCTAAATGATTCAAAATAAATAGACTTCCATAAAATTGAAGGTAAGCAGTAACAATATTTTGACCAATGTTTATACATGGTGATACTTCTCGTTACGCAGAATACTGCAAGCACGGTATACTTGTTCGGCTAATATTAAACGCACTAGCATATGTGGAAACACCAATTTAGATAATGACCAAGTGAAATTGGCACGTTTGAAAACTGTTTCATCTACACCAAAAGCCCCGCCAATTAAAAATACCAATCGTTTGGCACTTTCATTGGCGCGTTGTTGTATTAAATTGGCTAATTCTGGCGAAGCAATATTTTTTCCACGTTCATCTAATAATACCAAAAAATCATCTTTTTGCAATTGGTTTTGTATAATAACACCTTCTGCTTTTTTTAAATCAATGTCTGATAACACTGCTGCGTTTTTTGGCGGCGCAATAATTCCCCATTCTACAGGAAAGTATTTGGTGATGCGGTTGGTAAAATCTTGAATGCCCGCTTGCACATAGGGCTCGTGAGGTTTGCCAATACTATATAATATAATTTTCATGCTAGGTGAATGGCGAATGCTGAAGTGAAAGATTAGGCAGATTTGCGCAGATTTTCTATATGGTGAAACATTACTTGTAATCAACTAAATTTAATCGAATGCCATAACTCCCTGTTTCGTAGTATTTTGAAGGTGTTACTTGGTAGGTATAGTGTAAAAAGTCTTTATAAATGAGTCCTATACCTTTGGCATATACTTCTACCGAATAGGTTTTATTGTAGTAAAAATTGGGATTAAACGTTGGGCTGCTGCTTTCATCTTGCTGCAATACCGTTACAGTATTATTCATGTTACCTTTTTTGACAGTATAAGCAGCACCAACATTTTGATATTGGTATTGCCAATTATTTAAGAAATAATTGGCAGCATTGGTGGTAGTATTAATATAGCTATTGCCACTCCAAGTAGTGTTTTCCGAAACAGGATTTACCAAGGTAATAAAGCGCAAATTATTATCTACATACTCAATTTTATTACTATCAATCACAGCGTAGTACGTTGCTGCGTATTGGTAAGGCGCACTCGCAAGCGTATCTGTAAGATATCTGAAAATGCGATACGATTGGCGCCCTTGATTATCCAAAAAACTACTCTCCACACTATCTTTTGCTAAGTAATAAAATTGTTGTAAAGACGCACCAAATGTAGTAACCACTGTACTATCAAGTCTATACGTGAATGTTTTACCCACTTGTAAAGGGTACAAATCTTTGGCAGCAATAAGGTTTAATGTTTCTGTTTGCTTGCTACAGCTTAGCAGTTGCATAGCCATAAGCAATAAACATAAATATCTAAAAAGCTTCATCTTACTATTTGAATTTGAAAGATAAGTAGAATGATGATATGGCTGTCTGCAGGTTGTAAAATTTGTCTTGCAAAAACGGCATCGCTTTAATTATCAGCTTAGATTAACGAAATCTTCGAACACCTAAAAAATCTGTGATTCTAACCTTATAATACCAACTCGCCCCTTTGAATCACGCCACCACCAATCACATCGTCGCCTTCGTAAAATACGGCGCTTTGTCCGGGTGCAATGCTTTTTACATTTTCATAGAAACGAATGCGCAAGCCATTATCAGCGTTATATAAATTACTTACAGCGCCCTTATCTTTATAGCGAATTTTAGTAATTGCTTCCATGCCATCGCTTATGCTATCGTATTTGATCCAATTTATTTTGCCTACCAGCATATCGTTTTGGTCTAAGTCGGCTTCTTCGCCAAGTACTACGGTATTGTTATCTGGGTTGATAGCCGTTACATAAGCTGGCTTACCCAAAGCTATTTCCAAGCCTTTTCTTTGCCCTACAGTATAGAAAGGATAACCTTTATGCTTACCCAATTTTTTGCCTGTTTTATCTACAAACCAACCCCCATTTACCTGCTCTTCTAGCCCATCCACGCGGCGTTTTAAAAAACCTCTGTAATCATTGTCTGGCACAAAACATATTTCGTAGCTCTCACTTTTCTTTGCAAGTTCAGGATAGCCAAGGTCAACCGCCATTTGTCTAATAGCAGTTTTACGATATTTCCCCAAAGGCATAATGGTACGGCTAAGCAATTCTTGATCAAGGCCCCACAAAACATAGCTTTGATCTTTGGTTTCGTCTAGGCCTTTGCTAATGACATATCTACCATTGGTATGCTGGCGAATTTGTGCATAATGACCTGTCGCAATAAATTGACAACCTAAGGCATCGGCACGTTTTAGCAACGCACGCCATTTGATATGGGTATTGCACATCACACAAGGGTTGGGTGTACGGCCCGCCAAATATTCTTCTACAAAATTTTCAATAACAAAATCACCAAACTCGTCTCTAATATCTAAGATATAATGTGGAAAGCCATGGTCTACCGCCGCCTTTCTGGCATCGTTAAAGCTATCAATATTGCAGCAGCCAGTTTCTTTTTTGCTTGTGCCGCCTCCGCTTGTAGCATAATCCCAGGTTTTCATGGTAATGCCAATCACTTCATATCCTTCATGGTGCAACATCAAAGCCACTACAGTACTATCAATACCGCCACTCATTGCCACTAAAACTTTTCCTTTTTGGCTCATTTTAAAACTTTTGGCAAAAATAACGAATGGGTAGCAGTTGCCATCTATCTTGTAGCTGGTCGGATTATCTAATACTGGAAATTTTATCGCTAGGATATACGATAATTTTATTTTTTATTAGGTGCTAGTTCTATTTTGTTCCTTGTATGTCTCGTGCATATTTGCTGTTTAATACTTTAATCAGTTGCTCTAAGCATTGGAAAATAATACCCAATTGCTGCGCCTGTCTTGCTTATTTCTAGCTAATTTCATCCCCATGAAAACATATCGTTGGGGTATTTTAGGTGCAGGTAAAATTGCCCAAAAATTTTGTACAGCACTCAATTTTGTGAATGGCGCACAAGTCTATGCCATTGCTTCTCGTAATGCTGAGCATGCACAAGCTTTTGCAGTCAAATACAATGCTGCTAAGTTTTATACCAGTTATCTTGATTTGGTGACAGACCCTGATATCGATATTATTTATATCGCAACACCACATGCGTTTCATCACGAACATACCATGCTTTGCTTGCAACATTGCAAGCCAGTATTATGCGAGAAACCAATGTCACTTAATAGCTCGCTTAGTAAAGAAATGACTGACTTTGCCACTCAGCAGGGGATATTTTTAATGGAAGGTTTGTGGACACGCTGTATGCCGTTTATAGAGAAAATCCTAAGTCTTATTGCGGAGGATGCTATTGGTACTATTAAACATATACAAGCAGATTTTGGTTTTGCAGCGCCTTTTGATACCAATGGCAGACTATTTAACAAATCCCTTGGCGGCGGTTCGGTTTTGGATGTAGGTATCTATCCTATTTTTCTAGCCACTTTATTGCTTGGCAAACCAACTACCGTTCATGCTATTGTTAACAAAGCTGAAACTGGCGTTGATGTATCTGCCGATATGCTGCTGCAATATGCCGATGGGGCAACGGCTCATTTACTAAGTAGCATTGGGTTTAATACGCCTATTACTGCAACTATTTTGGGTACCAAAGGGCGTATTGCGATACACAATCCATTCTTTAAAGCCACTGATCTCTCTCTCGTTTTAAACGATGGAACTACCAAAACCTTTGCTTATCCGCATCTATGCAATGGCTTTGAGTACGAAATTGAACATGTGATGTATTGCCTTGAAAATGGCTTGCTACAAAGCCCTAAACTGCCACATCATTTTACTTTACAACTAAGCACTATTATGGATGAAGTGTTGCGTAATTTGGCTTAATATACTTTCCTGAGAAAATAAAAATGGCTCAATATAGAGCCATTTTTATTTATCCGATTTAATCTTGACCATCTGCGTTATCAGCGTTCCTATCTACACCAATTCTATCACCATCGCGCTAGCGCCACCACCACCATTGCAGATAGCAGCACCGCCTATTTTACCGCCTTGTTGTTTTAAAACATTAATAAGGGTGACAATAATTCTTGCGCCACTACAACCCAAAGGATGTCCCAAACTAACCGCACCACCATGTACATTCACTTGCTTGGGATACAATTTCATTTTCTCGCTATTGGCAATGCCTACTACGCTAAAGGCTTCGTTTAGTTCTACAAAATCTAAGTCCTTTATTTGCAAGCCCGCTTTGGCTACTGCTTTGGGCAATGCCAAGCTTGGTGTGGTGGTAAACCATTCAGGCGCTTGTTCTGCATCGGCATAGCTGCGTATAATGGCCAGGGGTTGAATGCCCATGGCATCCGCTTTTTCTTTACTCATCAGTACTACTGCGGCTGCCCCATCGTTCATGGTGCTGGCATTGGCGGCAGTCACTGTACCGTCTTTTATAAAAGCTGGTTTTAAGTCGGGTATTTTGTCAAATTTTACATTATAAGGCTCTTCATCTTTGGCAAATACCATCGGTTCACCTTTCTTTTGTGGGATTGGCACAGGCACAATTTCTGCTGCAAACCAGCCTGCTTGTATAGCAGCCTGACTGCGTTTATAGCTTTCTATGGCAAAAGCATCTTGGTCTTCACGACTTATCTCTAGCGTTTTGGCACATAGTTCGGCAAAATTGCCCATGGCTTCTTCCTTATACACATCCGTTAGACCATCTTTTGCCAAACCATCTTCTAGCAACACATTGCCATATTTATTACCCCAACGCAACTTGGGCGAATAGTAAGGTACATTACTCATGCTTTCCATACCGCCAGCTACCACAATATCCGCATCGCCAAGTAAAATGCTTTGCGCACCATTGGCAATGGCTTTCATGCCACTAGCACATACTTTGTTAACTGTGGTACAAATCACAGTATCTGGCAAGCCTGCAAACTTAGCCGCCTGCCTCGCCGGCGCCTGACCGAGCCCTGCCTGAATCACGCAACCCATCAGCACTTCTTCAATATCGGTGGGTTGTAAGCCCGCTTTTTCTACAGCGCCTTTAATGGCGATAGCGCCCAATTGTGTGGCCGAAAAATCTTTCAAGCTGCCGCCAAAACTTCCAATAGGTGTGCGCACAGCAGCAACAATATAAACGGTTCTGTTAGTCATAGTAAGCAATGTTTGTAGCGAAGGTAGATTTTTAATAAGTCACATAAAGCAACAAAGCAGACAAAATACACCAAGTTTATGTGATACAAGACTCGTAACACTAGCAATGATGTACCCAGTCTATATTGTATCAATAATTCTACAAATGACATGGCAGCAAGCTTCTGCTTCTTGTGAAATACAATTTTAGTACACTATCCCAACTTAGTCTGTGCTTTATCCCGACTTGATTTATACTTAATACCCAATTGGGTTTTGTACTTTACCAAGCGCCAAGCGATTTTTTTGTTGGAAGATGGGGTATGGAATTTTGACTAGTAAATACGCATGTCATGCAATAGATTTTGGAGCATGCACCAAGCTATTTAAAAAGCGCCCCAACCCTTTTGCAACGAATACATTAAAATATGCAAAAATGTCTACTCGTTTTGCAACGAATACATAGCGATATGGAAAAATATCTGATGTATTTTGAACAAATATATTATAATATGCAAAAATATCTAAGCTTTTTGCAACTATTACCATGTTGTTTACAAACCTACAGTTGGCTTTTGCAACCATTGACCAGCCAAATTGACCAATGCCGAAGTCATCATGAAGGGTAGATAATGGCTTTGGTATGCAGCAGAGGATGTTTTAATGCAGGTCTTTAAAACATACTAACTAAAGGATGACTTTTGATGGGTAACTATTATTTGAAAAAAGTAACAGGCAAGTATGGGTTGGCTAGTGCTTATTGCTACGCTAGAGACTAGTGGAATCTTAGGGATTCTTATGCTGTATGTGCTATTTGCGTATTTCCTACCAGACGCTTTAATGTATCTGTTAAAAAGCCTTTGAGACTTAAATCTTCATCCAAACTGTGCCAATAAATACCGGTACCATTTGCTTGAATAGCATATTGTAATAGTTGCTCTTTAGTAGCTAATTTCAATAATGGATAATTTGATATTTTTTGTTGAAGTACTGCATTGGTATTTAAGATAACCAATAATAAATCTAACTCAGGATGAACGTCAATCGTTTTAATACGCAATCCTTCCATGAATATTAGTCTTTCAATACTATCGTAATTATTTTGAAAAGTAGTCATTCCATCTAGTTTTAAATTGTTCAAAATTTTTTTGTACATGCCACATGATATCTTTTATTTCTTTGTTGTTAAATTCGTGCATATAGGCTATTTCAATAGTAGGCTCTAACCATATTTTCCCATCAGCATTACCTTTTGTTACATGCACATGAATAGGCTCATTGTTCTCGTTGCTGTAAAAGAAAAATCGAAAACCATCTATAAGTAATAATGTGGGCATATGCTACAAAAATAAACAACTTAATTATTAATGCAAAGATGATTGCTATCGTATAAAAATTAGTTTCTGAACTATCGCAAGTTTCTTGTTTGGTGCTAAACGGCGTTAAGAAAATATTATTCCTTATTGATTGTACTATCTACATTTATTACTGTGTATTTCATTTGCTTTTGAAGTATATTTCTTTTACCGCTATTAAAATCAATAAACGATACTTCTAGCGGTATTGTGTGTGTGCCAATTGTAGAAGCTGCTTTTAAATTATAAACAGAAAAGCCTTCAACATTTAAGCTGACCTTAATGCCATTAATCTTAATTATCGGTTGAAACCTTGTTGAAAATATACCGATGCCAGCCGTTATTTCAATGTTTTCACCAGCCTTTACATAACTTTTATCTTGAGAAACTACTGGTAATATTTGATCAAAACCGCAATAATTCCATAGGCACTTTTTGTTGAAATAGCCATTAATGTCAGACTGCGCTATTAAGATATTGTTTTGAAAGACTGTTATTGTTGCGATTGTAAGGTTTGTTGATGTATTTTTAAAAAAGTAATCATTGAAATTTTGTGAATCATTTTTCGTGGAATCAAAGTATGGATTGATAATTTCTAGATGCCTTTCAAATTCTTTATTTGCATTCGTGTCTAACTGTAAAATATTGGTGCGATAAGCTTTTAGTGTCTTGTATAATGTTGACCAATCGTCATTAGTGATGTGTGTTTGCTCTGTATTTTTAAATTTTGCTTTAGCAGCATTTAAATAACTGATTATACTGTCTGTTAGCTTGTTTACAGCCTCTGCTTTAGACAAATAATCTTTTGCAGCTTCTGTATTTTCGTAAGGGTCACTCAATCTATTTTTAAAAGCATGCATTTCTGAACTACAATTTGCTTCTATCAAAGCGTTAGACTTTTCTAAACTGGCAGCAAGAGTTTCTAACTGTAATTGCTCGCTTTTGTTGCTTTTCCCACAACTAGCAGAAACAAGTACAAACAAAACAAGCTTGGTAAAACGTAGTACAATTTGCATAGTCACATATAAGCAACTCAATGTACTATTAGATGCATTATCGTGTTTCATATTGTTTGTTAATTTTATAACTACTATCGTTTGCTTACATCTAAATTTATAAAAGCTCAATACAATATCTAATATTGCATTATGCAACTTATCAAACGATAAATAGTAGTCCCAACCTAGTAACATAACAGGAAAATCAAAACCTACAATTGTATCAACTGATGTTCTATGCCTATGGCTTGTAATTGTTGCTGTAGGCGGTCTGCGTGGGTATCGGTAATAAACACTTGCCCATCGTCGGCGGTACAAACCCAAGCTAAAAGGTTGTGCATCCTTTGTTCGTCTAGCTTTTCAAAAACATCGTCAAGCAGTAATATGGGTGTAAAGCCTTTTTGGTTTTTAAGGGTTTGCCATTCAGCTAGTTTTAGGGCAAACAATAGGCTTTTACGCTGCCCCTGGCTGGCTTCGTTTTTAAAGCTGCTTTGCCCCATGGTAATGGTGAGGTCGTCTTTATGAATTCCAACGGTGGTGCGCTGCAAAGCCATGTCTTTACGCTGTGCCGCTTGCAATAATTGTAGCAAAGGTGCCTGCTGCAAATCGCTCGCATAAGTAATAGCAACATCATCGGCCTTGCCTGCAATACGTTGGTAAAATTGTAGGGCAAGCGCTAGAAAATCTTGTAAAAATTGGGTACGTTGTTGGTACAGCCACTGCCCTTTTTGGCTGAGTTGCTCGTTAAAAATGGTGAGCAAAGCCTCGTTAATACTGCCTTGCTCGGCGGCTTGTTTTAGTAAGCTATTGCGCTGTTGCAATACTTTGGTGTAAGCAATGAGTTCGTGTAAATAATCAGCATCTAGCTGCGATAGAATGGTATCTATAAATTTTCTTCGCGCTTCGCTACCACCAATAATCAATTCAACATCGTCTGGCGCAATCATCACGCAAGGAAAACGGCCAATATGGTCGCTGAATTTTTTGTAAGCATCATCGTTGACGCTAAATTCTTTTTTATTGTTTTCACGTACAATACACAGCAGGTCTTGCGGCTCGTTGTTAAGCGTAAAATGGCCTTGCAAGCGCATACCTGCTAAGCCATGGTGGACGTTTTGTGCATCGGTGCGGCTGAAATAACTTTTGGTAAAACCGAGGTAGTAAATCGCATCAAGCAGGTTGGTTTTACCACTACCATTAAGCCCGCAAATGCCTACCACTTTGCTGGTAAAAGCAAATTGCTGTTGCACATAATTGCGAAACTGCACTAATGATATGGACTGAACTTGCAGCATTTGGGCAGCAAAGTAATACGATGTACTGTATATATTTTTTGTAAGTTTGAATAAACAATGAGAAAATGGAAGAAATAATATTTATGGTAGAGGAAAGTGCCGAGGGCGGATTTCTTGCAAAGGCACTTGGGGTTTCTATTTTTACAGAAGCAGATACTTATGACGAACTAAGAGATGCTGTAAAAGATGCGGTAAAGTGTCATTTTGATGATGAGAGGTTCTAATTGTAAATGCTATGCAAACAGATAAACCCAAACCTACCGATATAGACAGCTATATTGCTGATTTTCCTGAAGCAACACAAGCATTGCTACAACAAATACGCGCAACGATACAGGCTGCAGCACCAAATGCGATAGAAATCATTAGCTATGCCATACCTACGTTTGTGTATCATGGTAATTTGGTGCATTTTGCTGGTTACAAACAACATATAGGTTTTTATCCGGGAGCTGCTGGTATTGCAGCTTTTAGAGATGAGATTAGCCAATACAAATGGGCCAAAGGTTCGGTGCAATTTCCTTTAAACGAGCCGCTACCTTTGGATTTGGTGACAAGGATAGTGCATTATAAATTGGCTCAAAATGTGGCTAAAGTTGCAAAGAAGAAGAAACAATAATTTTAACACATAGGCACATAAAGCACAAAGTAGCGCATACACTGAATAATCTTTTAGCACTTATTACCTTATGATAACTTATCTTACCCCAAATAATACTGTTATGCAAATACGTTTTGTTATATGTTTTGTTGTTTGTGCTATTGCCTCAAAAGTATCTGCACAAAGCCCTACTATTTCTTTGCTAGATACTAGCAGAAAAGTAAGTATTAGAGGCTTAAGCGTGGTGAACGATGATGTGATCTGGTGCAGTGGTAGCAATGGTAGTGTTGCTAAAAGTGTAGATGGTGGTAAAACCTTTACTTGGCAAACGATAACAGGTTACGAGAAAAGGGATTTTAGAGATATTGAAGCCTTTGATGCTAATACCGCTGTTATTATTGCCGTAGCAGAACCTGCCATTATCTTAAAAACAAAAGATGGTGGGCAAACCTGGAAAAAGGTATTTGAAGATACGACCAAAGGGATGTTTTTAGATGCAATGGATTTTAGCAAAAATGGTATGGGTTGGGTAATTGGTGACCCGATTAATGACCAATTATTTAAAGCCTTGTCAATTGATTTTGGTGACAGTTGGGTGAGTATTACAGGCCTTGATGAAAACAATAAACTGCGTAAAGGCGAAGCTTTTTTTGCATCAAGCGGAACGAATATAAAGACTAGTACAGACAAAGTATACCCGAACATATTTACGACTGGTGGTATGGCTTCTCGCCTATTTTACAAAAACAAAACGTATCAACTGCCAATAGTACAAGGCAAAGAATCTACTGGGGCAAATTCTATTGATGTGTTTAAAACCAAAGCTGTGGTGGTGGGTGGCGATTTTGCCAATGATAAAGACACCACCAATAATTGTGTATTAATTGACCTTAAAGGAAAAACCGGCCCAACATTTACCAAGGCACAAACACCACCACATGGCTATAGAAGTTGTGTGGTGTATATTAACGAAAAAACATTGGTAGCTTGTGGTACAAGTGGTGTAGATATTAGCTACGATAGTGGCAATAACTGGCAATTAATTTCTACACAAAGTTTTCATGTGGTCCAAAAAGCGAAAAATGGTAATGCCATTTACTTGGCTGGTAGCAGGGGAAAAATTGCTAAACTGTCATTCTGAGGAACGAAGAATCTAAACGTCATGTTGACGAAGGAAGCATCTAACTGAATGCTATTTAGCAGATGCTTCGTGCCTCAGCATGACAACAATAACAGGATGACATTAATCTACCGCAATTTCATCTACAAATAACCAACCCGGCTTACCTGCACCGGGTTTGCCACCTAGTATGGTGCCATCATTATGGGCAATCACTTTTAAATATCGGGCTGTTTGACTAGGAAATTTCAACACGACTTGTTGCTGTGTATCATCTGATGTTAATGGAAACCTTTCTACTAGCTTAAAATCTTTGCCATTGTAAGAAATCAATATTTCTGTCAGTGGCGATTTGTAAATCCAACTGCCTTCTTGCGCTAGCATATCCAATGTTACAGTGGAAAAACTTTCAATTTTGCCAAAATCAATCACTGCTTCCATGTTGGTACCATTAAAACCAAGCCATTCGGCCGAGTTAATGCCTTTAATACTCACCACACCATTTACCAAACCAAAAGCCCCACCGTTACCAGGATATTGTGCAGCAGGTGCATTGGCAAGTGTTATCTTTTTGCCTGTTGCTTTATTGAAACGAATAATCTTACTAAAGTGTTGATTTAATCCTTTAACACTTGCTAGCACTATTGAAGTGGCATCTAAGTAAATAGGCTTTTCGTATTTTAAATGTGCAGTTGGATATGCTGTCCATTCGGTAGTTTTAGTATCGTATGCACCTGCGAAATACACTATTTCTTCTTGAGATTTTGAAGAGAGAGACCACATTAATCCTTTATTGTTTTTCGCTGCATAAATGCTATCCTTTATATCATAATATGCTTTACTACTATTTACTTTCCAAAATTCATAGCGTTTAAATTGGTATTGCAATCTCTTCTCAAAATCAGGCAGACTTTTGTTAGCGGGTTTTGTCCATAAGGCTTCGCTTAGCGCACTCATTCTTGGAAAAATCATGTACTCTAATTTGGCGGTATTGCCTATGTATTCTGTCCAAACATTTCCTTGCGCACCAAGTATATATTTGGCTTCATCGGCCGTTAACTCGGCTGGCAATGGATTATAATTGTATACTTTTTCTACTGGTAGATAGCTACCAATGGTTACAGAATCTTCGTTTTTGGTTTGGCTATGATCGAAGTAGCAATAAGTACCGGGTGTCATTACAACTTGGTGTTTTTGTTTGGCGGCTTCAATCCCCCCTTTTTCGCCACGCCAGCTCATCACCAATGCATTTGGCGCCAAGCCACCCTCGAGTATTTCATCCCAACCCATCATTAGTCGGCCTTTGGCGTTAATCATTTTCTCTATGCGATGAATAAAATAACTCTGTAATTCATCTTCATTTTTCAACCCTTCTTTCTTCATAAGATCTTGGCAAAAAGCCGATTCTTTCCACCATTTTTTACTACACTCATCACCACCAATATGTATGTATTTACCGGGAAATAAATCGATTACTTCATTGAGTACATTTTGCAAAAATGTAAAAGTACCTTCTGTAGGATTCAATACATTATTCACTTTATCAAACGTACCCCAGGTTTGCCCCACTTCTTGAATAATATTGGGTGTAGTAGATAACTCCGGATAAGCAGCAATAGCCGCCAAACTATGGCCGGGTACATCTATCTCTGGTACAATGGTAATAAACCTATCTGCAGCGTATTGGACTAACTCTTTTATTTGTGATTGGGTATAAAAACCGCCATAGTAAACACTGTCGTTGCCAGTACCAGGATAGCGACCAATGATGGTACCTTTCCTAAAAGCACCAACGCTTGTTAGCTTCGGATATTGCTTTATTTCAATACGCCAACCTTGATCGTCGGTTAAATGCCAATGAAAATAATTCATCTTGTGTAGTGCAATAAAATCGATGTATTGTTTGATATAATCTACGCCAAAAAAGTGCCTACTCACATCTAAATGCATCCCACGATACCTGAAATTAGGTGCGTCCGTAATATTGAGGCAAGGGATGGAAAAGTGAGTGGTGGATGGTGAATAGTGACTATTAATTGGTAGTAATTGTAAGAGACTTTGCATGCCATAAAAAGTACCTTCTAGCCCATCACCAGAAATAAGTACCGCTTTTGGCGTAATAGCTAGCGTGTAAGCACTACCATTATCCGCGGCTTTTGGAAATTGTTTGGTGGCAAAACTGATATAATTAGCCGCTGCTTGCTTGGCTACGGGCAACTGAAAGCCATAAAATTTTTTTAAATAGCCATTAAAAAAGTTGGCTGTATTTTTCTCAGCGTCATTTGTGTAAACAATGGTAGTAGTGGTAGATACCGTAAAATTACCCTTGGTAACTTGTAATTGATTGGGCTTAGGAATAATATGAATGGTTTGTGCTTGGCTTGTAATAGCACTAAAGGCAAACAGAATGGCAATAATTTGTCTCATTAGATAGTATTTTACAGGTGATGAAGATAGGTAAGATGTTGCTTATTGTAACTACCTTTCATGCATATAACCGCAAAAAATTCATTACTATCATTTGGTCATAGTTTTATTTAACATGCTAAATAAGTGTGTAGTTGTACTTGTCGCACACAAAAATGCCATATTTAATAGTTTTTTTATTTATTTAAGATGGCTAATTTTTGGTTGTTTAAGTGACACCAAGCGCATTTATTACAAAATATCAGACACTGCCATGCAAAAAATTGCAATTTGAAATTTTATAATCTGGTTGTTGCAGTAAAGTATATTTCCAAAATCTTATAGGTCATGTACCTTTTTGTTAAAAAATGTGAAGGTTACATAATGTTTAAATTAATTGATGAATGACAAGTATTCTAACATGATGGTTATGTTTGCATATTATTATTTAGAGCGTACATTATTTTAAATGCAGTAGCTTTATATTTAAGCATTTACATTTGCGGCGTTACTAAATTGTTACGTGTATGTTTTGGTATGAGGAAGATGTAAAAAATCTCGAACGCATAAAAGAATCTATATCCTATCAGCCCGAATTGGTATTTTATGGTAGTTCTTCAATAAGGTTATGGCGTAGTTTAAACAAAGATTTTGAGAATTGTCATCCTATCAATTTAGGTTTTGGCGGTTCTACATTGGCGGCTTGTGTATGGTATTTTGATAGAATCATGGCAGGCTTGCAGCCAAAAGGGATGGTGCTATATGCAGGTGATAACGACCTTGGGGATGGTAGACATCCAGAAGAAGTGTTTGTGTTTTTTAAGCAATTGATGGCTTTTATTAGGCAGAAATATGGGAATATCCCAGTAGCTTATATTTCTATTAAACCAAGTATTAGGCGTTTTAATATTATAGACCAAATACGATTTACCAATAAAATTATTTCGGAAGAAATAGAACGCATGAACGATGCTACGTATTTTGTAAATATTTACGATCGCATGTTAGATGCTAATAAATATCCTAGAAGGGATTTGTTTGAGCCCGAAGGATTGCACATAAACGATAAAGGCTATGCCCTATGGAAAAGCGTCATCGATGAAACACTTGCAGCTAAGTCACTTCATTTATTGTCAACCATTTAAATAAAAATCGTTATGAGTTACCAAGCAAGTCACGCCGTTAAAAGAGCGTACCAAAAATGGTATAGCCCTCACTTGCAAAGAGATATGGAATTATTAGTGTTTGGTGACGGTGGTAAGCCCGTGTTGTTTTTCCCCACACGGACGGCTCATTTTTACGATTATGAAGATTGGAAAGTAATAGATGCATTAGCGCCAAAAATAGATGCGAGAGAATTACAAATTATTTGTGTAGATAGTGTAGATAAAGATAGCTTTTACAATAAAGAATTACATCCCTCAGAGCGTATCAAGCGCCACGAACTGTTTGAAAAATATATCCTAACAGAAGTATTGCCTTTCATCAAACAAAACAATACAAACCATCAGATTATTTCGGCAGGCTGTAGTTTAGGCGCTTACCATGCAGTTAATTTGGCGTTTCGATATCCACAACTATTTAGTAAAGTAGTAGGTATGAGTGGGCGTTATGATATCACAATCCAATTATCTTTTTTTGAAGATTTGTTTGAAGGCTATATGGATCAGCAGATTTTTATGCACCAACCGACACAGTACCTGCCACACATAAAAAGCGAAGCCACGCTTGATAAGCTAAAGCAATTAGAAATTATTATCGCGATTGGAGAAACGGATGCTTTTTTAGCCAATAACCTGTTGCTTGATAATATATTGTCAGAAAAGGGCATACAGCATGAGTTTTTTATTTGGCAAGGTGAAGCACATAAAGCCCAATATTGGAGCCAAATGGTGCAGTTATATTTCTAATATTATACCTAGAATTTAAAATAATTACACTAATTATTGAATAGTGCTATTGGTTCTTGTTGAATCTACGTTATCTGCAATACCAAACATTCTTTTATGATAGCGAAAACGCCACGACCACCCTATTATGCGGTCATTTTCACATCCCTTAAAACCAATGAAGAAGAAGGCTACAATGAAACGAGTTCGTTAATGGTAGAACTTGCCGAACAACAGGCTGGCTATCTTGGCCAGGAAAGTGCAAGAGATGGTGTAGGTATTACGGTTTCTTATTGGGAGAATCTTGATGCTATAAAAAATTGGAAACTACAAACTGACCATTTGCTAGCACAAAAGCAAGGCAGAGAACAATGGTATGCTTGTTACAAAACACGCATTTGTTTGGTAGAACGCGATTATGGTTTCGAAAAATAAATAGATATTTTAGTCGGCTTTTACGCGTTGTAATAAAACATCATATACATCTGCATAGCTTGTACCGATCGGTAATTCTTTACCAACAACAAATACCTTGCTTTTACTAAATTTTTCCACCTTAGCTATTGGTATAATGTACGACCGATGTATGCGTATAAATTCTTTTGTAGGTAGCTTTTCTTGAATGCTTTTTAGGGTCATTAAAGTAAGTATAGGTGTTGGTTTGATGTATAATTTAATATAGTCATCAAGTGCTTCAATTAAGTCAATCTCTTTTAAGTTTATTTTCATCATCTCATAATTGGCTTTAATGAAAATAGAACTCATTTGTAAGTCTTGCGAAGACAAAAATTCCATGTATTCTTTGGCTTTGTACACCGCCTTTAAAAACCGGTCAAATTCAAAGGGTTTTAGTAAATAATCAACGGCGTCTACGTTAAAACCATCTACTGCATAATCTTTAAAAGCAGTTGTAAATATTACTTGTGGCTTATTAGCTAATGATAGATTTTTATAAAATTGTAAGCCACTGACATCAGGCATCTGTATGTCTAAAAAAATCAAATCCACTGGATTTTGATGTAAGTAAATAGTGGCTTCATCAGGATTAGTAAATACCTTTTTAAGTTGTAAAAATGGCACTTTCTCACAGTATTGTGTTACCAATTGCAGCGCCAAAGGCTCGTCATCTATTGCTATGCATTTAATCATTTTATCGTAATATCTAGAGTTACAAAAAACTGGCTACCATCATTGGTAATGACTAATTTATGGTTGTTGGGGTACAATAAATCCAATCTTCTTTTCACGTTATTAATACCAATACCTGTTGTATCTAAAATGCCATTATCTGCTTTTACAATGGTATTGGTGGTGTATAAGTGTACAGCATTGTCTGTAGCTTTAATAGTGATAGCAATAGTAGAATGTTCTTTGGTACTTACGCCATATTTAAACGCATTTTCAACAAAAGGAATAAATAGTAATGGCGCAATTTGTTGATTGGTAATCGTTCCTTCTGTGGTGAAAGCTACCGCAACTTTATCTGTTAATCGTACACGCTGCAAATCGATAAAATTTGTAATAAAATTAACCTCATTTTCAAGCGGTACAGTATCACTTTGCGTATCGGTTAGTATGTAGCGCATAATGGCTGATAGCTTCATAATGGCGGGTGCTGTTTTTTCGCTGCCAACAACTGCCAATGAGTAAATATTATTAAGTGTATTAAAGAAAAAATGTGGATTTACTTGAGATTTTAAAAAAGATAACTCCGTATTTAATTTCTCTGTTTCTACTTCTTTTTTGGTTTGCTCAGACTTAAGCCACTGCTGCGTTACAGAAAGGCAAGTACTTATTAAAAACACCAAGAAAAATATCGCATTTGAGCCTGGAAAAAATATAAAACGAGATCCGCCATGCATACCGCCACCGCCTCCTCGTGGGCGCATTTTCCATTGGTTTAAAGAATCAGCTAGATGGTCTTGCGCTTTAAAAGCTTCCATTTTAAATGGAAACTCTTCCGGGGGTACAATTAAATTTGCAATTTCTCGCGGTACATACATAAATACTATCAAACAAGCCACAATACTTGCCGCATACCATAACCACTTTTTTTGAAACAACAATTTGGGTAATAATACCAATGTATTTAAATAATAAAACGCTATCAAATATATTCCATTGGTTGTAAATAAAGCGATAAAACGGTTACTAACATTCGCTGGCATTTCTCTGCCCTGTGGTCTAAAAATATAGGGCAATAAGAAAAAACAGCCCCAAACAGCCATATGGATTACAATCGTAAGTATTCGTTTATTGTTCTTCAAAACGGGGTATTTAAAAGGTACATCAATAGTCGTACAAACATAATCTTACTATTAAACATAGGTTTTACAATATGGGTAAAGCAAAGTATTCAATCGGTAAATATTGTTTTTCGCTATAACTAATGTGTTTATTATACACAACAACTAGTATTTTTAACCCCTAAAACATTGTTATGCATTTGAAAAACGTATGTCTTGCAGCATTGGTAATGCTGTTTTTTGCTTCTTGTACCAACCAAAATACTGCAGTAACTAGCAGTGACACAGCTAAAATAGACGGTCATCCTGCATGGATTATGCAAGGTAATATTTACGAAGTAAATATTCGCCAATACACACAAGAAGGCACTTTTAAAGCTTTTGAAAAAAATTTGGACAGATTAAAAGATATGGGTGTGCAAACACTATGGTTTATGCCGATTAATCCAATTAGTATAAAAGATAGAAAAGGCGCGCTTGGTAGTTATTATGCTGTCGCAAATTATACTGCCATCAATCCTGAATATGGAACGTTGCAAGATTGGAAAGATTTGGTAGCAAAAGCGCATGAAATGGGCTTTAAAGTAATTATAGATTGGGTACCAAACCATACCGGTGCAGATCATTATTGGCTAGAAAAACATCCTGACTTTTATGTGCTTGATAGTATTACTAAAAAGCCAGTTTCGCCATTTGACTGGACAGATACACGTAAACTTAATTACAATAACCCTGCAATGTGCGATAGTGTGATTGCTTGTATGAAATATTGGATTACAGAAACTAATATTGATGGGTTTAGATGTGATGTAGCACCAGAAGTACCAGAAGCTTTTTGGAAAAAATGCATTGCTACATTGAAACAGCAAAAAAACATATTTATGCTGGCTGAAGGCGATAAACCTTGGCTTCACAAAGCTGGCTTTGACCAAACTTATACTTGGAATGATTTTAATATGATGAAATTAATTGCCAAAGGTGAGCGAAAAGCGTTTGCTCTAGATAGTGCGATTGCTAAAACCGATACCAGCTTTCCGAAAAATGCGCTGCGCTTATTCTTTACGAGCAACCACGATGAAAATAGTTGGAATAAAGCCGATTATGCAACCATGCCTGGCGAAAGTCATGCGCCATTTGCCGTGTTAACACAAACGTTGCCAAATAGTGTACCATTAATTTATAGCGGTCAAGAAGAGCCAAAGCTAGATAGTATTAGCTTTTTCTATAAAAACCCGATTCAGTTTGGTAAATATCAACGCGCTAATTTCTACAAAACATTATTAACTGCTAGAAAAAACAACGCAGCACTGGCCGCAAATGCAAGTTTTACCAAACTTAGTACCTCTAACGGCGATGCTGTTTATGCTTTTGTAAGAGAAAATAGTGGTAAAAAAGTTGTGGTTATTACCAATCTTTCTAAATCACCTCAAACCATTACTATTAAAAATGCCATTATTGATGGCGAAGCGACAGAATTATTTACTAATAGAAAACAATCTCTAAAATCGGGTCAAGCAATTAATTTGCCTGCTTGGGGCTATTTGGTATATCAATACTAACTTATTTAAGAATCATTGTAAAAGGCTATTACGGGTTTTAAACCTGTGATAGCCTTTTCTTTTTTCATATATCTGTAACATTTTAGCGACACTTTCGTTTAAAAAAGCGAATCGCTTATCTTTTAACCATTAAACAATCCTTATAATTTGCCTTTTATCCTCGCTT
The DNA here is from genome assembly GCF_042651445.1 of Parasediminibacterium paludis. Classification (NCBI taxonomy): domain Bacteria; kingdom Pseudomonadati; phylum Bacteroidota; class Chitinophagia; order Chitinophagales; family Chitinophagaceae; genus Parasediminibacterium; species Parasediminibacterium paludis. The sequence goes on along the minus strand of NZ_JBHSDC010000027.1, from coordinate 148,889 downwards.
TGCGCCATCCATGCTAAAGCAATGTACTATGCAATGCAAGGTAATTAGTTTTGTTCTGTAATAATCAAACACAAGAACTAAAAATATTCAAAATAACATTATGAAAAAGATCATCACGCTATTAACTGCACTTGGTTTATTGAGCTTTACAAGCCAAGCACAAAACAATTCTGGTAAAATAAACGGTGCTATTACTAGTGGCACCAAACCTTTAGAAGCTGCTACCATCAATCTATTAAGGGCTAAAGACAGTAGCATTGTTAAAATTGCCGTAAGTAATAAAGACGGCAATTTTGAAATAGAAAAAGTAGCTAACGCAAAATATTTGGTAGCCGTACAAAGCATAGGTTATAAAAAATATTATAGTGATGTATTTGAAATAACGACCGCTAAAAATGTGGTTACATTACCATCCATTGTGCTTACTGTTATGGATAAGCAACTAAGCGATGTGGTGGTTACAAGTAAAAAACCCTTGGTAGAAATTAAACTTGATAGAACCATTGTAAATGTAGAAGCATCAGTTACCAATGTTGGTGCTACCGCTTTGGAAGTTTTAGAAAAGTCACCTGGAATTACGGTAGATAAAGATGGGAATATTAGTCTCAAAGGTAAAAGCGGCGTAGTTGTTTTGGTAGATGGCAAACCTTCTTATTTAGGCGCTGCCGATTTAGCCAATATGCTACGCAGCATGTCATCCAATCAATTAGACCAAATCGAAATTATGACCAATCCGCCAGCAAAATATGATGCTTCTGGTAATGCAGGCATTATTAATATTAAAACAAAAAAGAATAAAATAAAAGGCTTAAATGGTTCTATAACAGCAGGTTATGGGCAAGGTGTGTTTCCTAAAGCCAACCAAAGTTTTAATATGAATTATCGTGATGGTAAATTGAACTTATTTGGTAATTACAGCTACAATTACAGAAAAGGTTTTCAAGACCTAGATTTGGTCAGAAAATTTTTAGATAATAGCAAACAATTGGCTTCTACATTTAGTCAAACTAGCAATATGACCGATGAGCGAAACAGTCATAGTGCAAAATTTGGTGCCGACTTTTTTGCTACTAAAAATACCACGTATGGTTTTGTCATCAATGGGTTTAACAATAACACATCCCGCACTGGCTATAATAATACATTAGTTCGAAAGGTAGTTGGTGCTGATACTATTACAATAGCATCAACGCCTACAAAAGAAACATTTAAAAACCTCAGTACCAATTTCAATTTTCGTCATCAATTTGATACAACTGGTAAAGAAATGACTGTAGATTTGGACTATGGTGGGTATGATATTAAAAATATTGGTATGCTTAGTAATCAATATTTTGATGCGAACTACCATCCTATTTTGAACAACGATACATTAAATAGTAATTTACCTACTAAAATTAATATCTACAGCGCAAAGAGTGATTTCACGTTGCCACTAAAAAAAGGGGCAAAATTTGAAGCAGGTTTTAAATTTAGCTATGTAGAAACTGATAACAATGCACAATATGATAGTCTGATTAATAACCAATCGAAACCAGATTATAACCGTAGCAACCACTTTCTTTATAAAGAAAATGTGAATGCTGTTTATGTAAATTATAGTAAACAATTGAATAAAAAATGGGCGATGCAGCTAGGGCTACGTTTAGAAAACACCCACGCAAAAGGCGACCAATTTGCTAAAGTATTAATAGGTAATGCTACGTTTGATACTACTTACACCCAGTTATTTCCAACAGCATATATTAGTTATACGTTAAATGATAAAAATCAATTTTCATTAAACTATGGCAGAAGAATTAACAGACCTGATTATGAATCTTTAAATCCTTTTGTACAATTTATAGATAAATACACTTTTGAGCAAGGTAATCCTGGTTTAAAACCACAGTTTAGCGATAATATTGAGTTGAGCCATTTATTTATGGGCGGCGCTATTAGTACTACCTTAAACTATACAAAAGTAAATAATATTATACAACAAGTTATTGAACAACATACAGCCACCAATGAAACCTTTGTTAAGCAAGCCAATATTGCAACCCTAGACCAATTTGGTATTGCGATTGCTGGCCAGGCGCCTATTGCAAAATGGTGGAACCTTAATATATATACTAATTTTTACACAAATCGTTTTAGAGGGTTGGTAAATAATGCTTATGTAGATCTCAGTTCGCCTACTTTCTTGTTAAATGCCAGCAACACATTTAAGTTGGGCAAAGGTTGGAACGCCGAATTGAGTGGTTTTTATAGAAGCGAGGGATTAGAAGGTGTAATGTATATAAGACCATTAGGCAATATAAACGTCGGTATTTCAAAATCTGTACTAAACAATAAAGGTTCTATTCGCTTGAATGTAAGAGATATTTTTTGGATGCAACAACCAAGTGGTTATGCCAAATATGGCGATATCGACTTAACTTTTAAAAATAGAAACGATAACCGCGTGGCAAATATCAGTTTTACCTATCGTTTTAGCAAGGGTAAAATAGGCAATACACAACGCAATAGAAGTAGTGTTGACGAAGCAAGCCGTGTAAAATCTGGCAATTAACAATCTCGCGTCGTTTTAAAATCCTTCATACATATGCAGGCTATCTTTTAGGTAGCCTGCTTTTTTATTAGCAAAATATTAATAGGTTATGTAAATTATTTAGTGCACCTTTACAGTATTAAGAAAAGAATTGTCATTCCGTACCCTATTTTCTCTTAATAAAACGCTTTGGCGCATTCGTTTTTATCCGCAGGTATTTTGTCAACCTTCTCCAGGCAATTATTACTTATTCATCATTAGCGGTTTTCAGCAATGATCTTCAGCACAATATTCATTAGCAGTTGTACCATTTGGTATCGCTAGCTCAAATACATTTTATGACATTTAACGACATGGGCGTAATTAGCCCCATTTTAAAAGCCTTACAAGAAGAAGGTTACACGCAACCCACACCTATTCAAGAACAAGCCATTCCGGTAATTTTAAGCCAAAACGATATATTAGGTTGTGCACAAACAGGTACTGGCAAAACCGCTGCTTTTGCTATTCCTATTTTACAATTATTACAGGCACAAAAAGACGCTGGCGATACCAATACTGGTATTAAAGTATTGATTTTAACACCTACAAGAGAACTTGCTATACAAATTGGTGAAAGCTTTGTAGCTTATGGCAGACATTTAAAATTGAAACACGCAGTTATTTTTGGCGGTGTTTCTCAGTTTCACCAAGTAGAAGCCCTAAGAAAAGGCATTGATATCGTTATTGCCACACCAGGCCGTTTGTTAGATTTAATGAACCAACGTTTTGTGCATTTAAATAGTCTTACAACGTTTGTTTTAGACGAGGCTGACAGAATGCTTGACATGGGTTTTGTGATGGATGTAAAACGCATTATCACTAAATTGCCTGTTAGAAGGCAAACTTTGTTTTTTTCTGCAACTATGCCGCCTATTATTCAACAATTGGCTAATAGTATTTTAAGTAATCCAGTAATGGTAAAGGTGTCGCCAGTATCTTCTACCGCTAATACTATTGACCAAAAGGTATATTTTGTAGATAAAGATGATAAGAAAAAATTATTGGTGCATTTGCTACAAGATAAGTCCATTGCCAGCGCATTGGTATTTACACGCACAAAACATGGTGCCAATAAAATAGCTGAGCATTTAACCAAGTCTGGTTTCGATACCCAAGCGATTCACGGTAATAAATCGCAAAATGCGAGACAGCAAGCCTTGCAAAATTTTAAAAATGGCAAAAACCGTGTGCTAGTAGCTACAGATATTGCTGCTAGAGGTATTGATATTGATGAACTTTCCCATGTTATTAATTTCGAATTGCCTAATATTCCAGAAACCTATGTGCACCGTATTGGTCGTACAGGTCGTGCAGGTTTTAGCGGCAAAGCCTACTCTTTTTGTGATATGGAAGAAAAAATGTTCTTGCGTGATATTCACAAGGTTATTGGTAAAACCTTACCTGTAGAAAAAGAACATCCATACGCAATGCCAGAAGTAACGCCAATTATTACTACTTATGTAAAAGCACCGTCACAACAATTTAGAGGTAAAAAGCGTAGATTTTAACTGTGTGAATTAGCAATAATTTTACGTCCCGATAGCTATCGGGATAAACGAATAGAAAATCCCATTTCAGTTACTTGAAATGGGATTTTTAATGGAAGAACTTTGGGCTAATAAAAAAGCCCACCAAAAAGTGGGCTTTCATTATTTGTAAAAAAAGATTAGTCTTTTTTCGCGTAACGTTTTTTGAATTTATCGATACGACCTGCAGTATCTACCAATACATTTTTACCTGTATAGAACGGGTGAGATGTATTAGAAATCTCTAATTTAATTACTGGATACTCGTTACCATCTTCCCAAACAATGGTTTCTTTGGTATTAGCGGTAGATTTGCATAAAAATGATGTACCGTTACTCATGTCTTTAAATACTACTAAACGGTAATTTGAAGGGTGGATACCTTGTTTCATATAATTTTATTTAAGGCTTGTACGGATTTTGCCGTACAAATTATTTTAATGGATGGCAAATGTACGCTAGATAACAGTTTTAGCCAAAATAAATTTGCAACTAGCTCTTCATATTATCAAATTGAAGTGAAAAGCCTAAGTTTCCATTTCTACATAATGCCATTACTTCTTGTAAATCATCAATTTTTTTGCCAGTAACACGTACAATATTATCCATAATGGCTGCTTGTACTTTTAGGCCGCTATCTTTAATAAGCTTTACAATTTTTTTAGCATCATCTTGCTTAAGCCCATTTCTCACAGACACTTCTTTTTTTACTACTTTACCACTTGGGTAAGCATCTTTTTCAAAATCAAATGCATTGGCATCAATACCTTGTTTCATACTACGACTGATAATCACATCTATTACTTGCTTTAGTTTCATATCGCTTTCGGCTTCCAGATTTACGATATAATCTTTTTTGTTAAGCGAAATGACTACGTGGCTATTTTTAAAATCGAATCGATTTTCAATTTCTTTTTTTACAGTATTGATGGCATTATCTAATGTTTGCAAATCAACCTTACTGGCAATATCAAATGATGGCATAACTAAAATTTTACGCAAATATAACAGCAACTTATAAAAGGCGGGTTTGTATCCATTCAAAATCTTTAAGATTTCTTTCACAACAAAAACTAAAAAGCTAGTATCTAATAACAATTATAGGCACGAAATTTTCTGATGTAAAGTCTTCTTTTCTTAAAATTTAAAATAATAGCCACAAAATAGAATTCTACCTGACCTTTTATTATTCAACACTAAAATTTCGGTTATGAATTCTTTCCAAATCATTCGTGTGATGGCTACTACCATTTTTGCGTTTATTGTTGTCAATATTTCTGCGCAAAACAAAAACAACTATGAAATTGGTATTAATGGTGGTACACTTATTTATCTTGGTGACCTTACTAATAGCGCATTTGGTACCTATAAAGGCGCCAAACCAGCTATTGGTGTATTTGTAAATAAAGATATAGACCCCTATTTTTCTTGGCGTGTTAATTTGATGTATGGTAAAATTGGTGTAGATGAATCGCAGTTTACCACACCTTTTTGGAAACAACTACGCAACTTTAAGTTTTCAACTTCCATCACCGAATTATCATCTGTAATTGTTTGGAATTTTTTGGGCGATAATGGTGCAAAGGAATATAGCCGCTTTTCACCTTATGTATTTGGAGGCTTGGGCATCAGTTTATTGCATGTTACAAGAGATTGGCACAATATCAATCGGGGGGCTTTTGATAACAAATCAACTGCGATTATTGGTTTGGGTGTAGATACTTTACATCGTACTCCAACGCTACTGCCTGTTATCCCAGTGGGTATAGGTTTTAAATATGCGCTTAATAATCAGCTATCAGTTCGAGCCGAAGCGACTTATCGCATTGGTTTTTCAGATTATATTGATGGCTTTAGCCAATCTACTAATCCTTCAACTAATGACAAATATTATGGTTTATCACTCGGTGTAAGTTATAGATTGTTAGCCAATAATTATAGATGCCCCACCATAAGGCGGTAATATTTAATGCTTAAACATTGGTACAATCACCAATTTTACGAGTATCACGATAAGGGCTATTAAAAACATAAACACTGAAATACGATTCATGCCATGCATGTATTTCATCCATTGTGTACGTTCATCATTTGGATCACGTTTTTTGATATATAGATATTCGGCTAGTTGTTTTAAAATTCCCATCTTGCAAAATTATATTCTTACAACAATATCACTTGGGTTTAGTTGTACAATTGTGTTTTTTAAATCGTAATCGTTGCATTTGGCCTCATGAAAACAATTTTTATTATGCATATGAGTCGATTTCAGATTATCAAATAAACAACTATCAAAGAGATATTTTGCCGATTGCAATTTTTAATTGTTATTTGGAATAATAATTGCCAAAATGGATAATAAGCATACCCTCAACGCTGACCAATGGATTACCAATTATTCCGACGCATTGTTTAAATATACGATGATGCGGGTAAATGATACAGGTGTTTCTGAAGACATTGTTCAAGAGACTTTTTTAAGCGCTTGGCGCAACAAAGACAATTACAAAGGCGAAGCTTCTGAAAAAAACTGGCTATATACTATTTGCAAAAACAAGATAATAGACCATTACCGTAAAAAAAGCTCAAGTATCGTACAATATGCAGAAGCCGATACTACGACCAATATGTTTGATGATGCCGAGCATTGGACAAAAGAAGATGCCCCAAAAGAATGGGGGATTAATTACCATCAAAGCGTTGAAAAGAAAGAATTTTATGGCATTCTGGAAAAATGTAAGTCTAAGCTGCAGCAGTTGCAACAATCTGTTTTTGTAATGAAATACTTGGAAGATTTAGACACAGAAGAAATTTGTAAGGTGTTGGGTATTACAACGTCTAACTATTGGGTATTAATTCACCGAGCCAAGTTGGGCTTAAGAAATTGTTTAGAAAAGAACTGGGTAAATATTTAAAGTATTGTGATGAAGCGATTAGTGAATATCAGTTGTAAAAAGGCAACATATCTTATTTCTAAAAAAGAAGAAAAGGCAATTGGCCTTTTCGATAGTATCAAACTTAAGTTGCACTTAGGCGTGTGCAGCGCATGTCGTTTATTTGAAAAACAAAGTTGGTTTATCAAAATCAATGCAAACCACGACCACGACCATTTAGATGTTTCATTATCTAATGAAGCCAAAGAAAAAATAAGGACTGCGCTTAAAAATGTACAATAGCACTTGCTAACGAAAGTACATCTAAAAAATAATGCTTTAAATATTATAAGTTTGGTACAATTATTTCTTAAAGTATAATATATTTTCATTGTTAGCATTAATAGAGCATTATGACAGCCTACCCATTTTATCAAGTTAACGCATTTACGAATTCAATATTTGGCGGTAATCCTGCAGCAGTTTGTCCACTTACAAGTTGGCTACCTACTGAATTAATGCAGCAATTAGCCAAGGAAAATAATTTATCCGAAACCGCTTTTTTTGTACAGGACGGTGATATTTTTCATATACGTTGGTTTACACCAGAAATAGAAATGGATTTAGCTGGCCATCCTACTTTGGCTACGGCATTTGTTATTTTCAATGATCTCAATTATGCAAAAGCAGAAATAGAATTTCACAGTAATAGCGGGCCTTTGTATGTGGTAAATAAAGGCAATGGATTACTGGAAATGAATTTTCCAAGCAGAATGCCTGAAATATGTAACCAACCTTTGGCATTAATTGAAGGTATCGGTCATCAACCTTATCAGATGCTTAAAAGTAGAGATTATGTGTTGGTTTATCATTCTCAAAAAGAAGTGGCTGATTTAAAACCAGATTTTAATTGGTTAAATAAAGTTGACACAATGGGCATTATTGCTACTGCGCCTGGCGATGATTGCGATTTTGTGAGTCGCTTTTTTGTACCCAATTCTGTCATTGGCGAAGATCCCGTTACAGGTTCTGCGCATGCCACTTTAATTCCTTTTTGGGCAAAACAATTGAGCAAAACCAATATGCTTGCCAAACAAATTTCTGAACGTGGCGGCGTTTTGTATTGCGAAAGCAAAGGCGACCGTGTAACTATTGGGGGCGAGTGTGTATTGTACATCAAAGGAGAATATTTTTTACCTTAGATGGATTAAAAAGTAGCGGTGAAAACAATAAGTTTGCAGCTTTTATACGCATAATTTTTTCTTAATGTCTGAAACGCAATCTCATCCACTTATTATTTACACAGATGGTTCTTCTCGTGGTAATCCTGGTCCAGGTGGTTATGGCGTGGTGATGATGTGGGGCAGCAAACGCAAAGAAATTTCGCAAGGTTACCGAAGAACTACGAACAATCGGATGGAATTAATGGGTGTTATCGCAGCGTTAGAAAGTTTAAAGAAAAATGATATTCCTCTTACTATTTATACCGATAGTAAATACATTGTAGATAGTGTGCAAAAACGCTGGCTAGATGGTTGGATTAAAACGGACTTTAAAGGTGGTAAAAAAAACAAAGACCTTTGGCTACGTTACTATCAATTGTCTAAGAAGTTTACAATTACATTTGTGTGGGTCAAAGGCCATGCTGACAACCCATACAATAATCGATGTGATGAATTGGCTACTACAGCTGCCGATGGCGGTAATTTAATTGAAGATATTGGCTATGAAGGCTAACCCATTAAAATTTTTCCAATAAAATTTCGTTTGTGTAATTAATAAGAGTTGTAGAATTATGGTACACAAGTCTGTGTACGCTAATTCTCGGCCTGAAATTTTACACAAGATGCATACCATTCAATTTATTAGACAAAAATTAGCCATTTCATTTGCTCAGCTTGCCAATTATTTAGCATTGCCTATTAGCCAATTATCTATGGCACAGTCAGGGAGAAGAAAATTACCTGATGCAGCTAACTTATTATTAATCAGGCTTCAACATGCCATTACGCAATCAGAATTACAGCTTTCTCCCATTTCTAAGAAGCCAACGGGGCTAGAAATTGCACAGCTAAACAGAGTGATGTTGGATACAATCCAACAAACAACGTTGCAATTGGCTGCTACACGCAAAAACTTGGCAATAGCACAAACGAAATATCGGCAAGGGCAATTATTTCTACAGGTAGCTGCCTATTTACAAGACCATCCAGATAATCTTACGTTGAATCGTGAAGAACTTTGGCTAAATGCACTCACTGGAAATGCCAATGATTTGATCACTAATAATAGTTATGCCAACAGGATGCTTTTAGAATTACAAATTAAAGTTCTTGAATTTACTTTGTCAGAAACTAAGAAAATGAAACTGAGCTAATCAATAGATGATAACGCATCTTTATATGTGACAAATTCTTAAACTATATTACTCATTTTAGAAACTAATCAGCATATGCCTTTTGTATTTAATAAATATAGTGGCTTACTCCTAATATTCTTTGTACACGGTCTGGTATATGCATTATTACTATTTGGAAAAGGCATAAAAAACGATACCGTTCATGATAAATGGTTAGCTTTTTTTCTGTTGCTCTGCATTTTTTTTATTTGCCCATGGATGCTTGGTTTTGCTGGCTGGTATGATGGCTATACTTGCCTTTCTTGTAGAAATTTCTTGTTTTATATGCCTTTTCAGCAGTCTCTGTTGATGGGCCCGGTTATTTATTGCTATGTCCAAGGTCGTTTAAATCCTAATTTTCAGTTTACTAAAATGCATTGGCTTCATTTTATACCTGGTATCATTTATAATAGTTGGATTTTGATAGTAGTCATTGTAGATAGGCTGATTTTAAAACGTTATTATTTAATGGATGGCAAAAACGATCCTGATTTTAATAATTGGTATGTTGCCTTAGGCTTAGTAAGTCTTTTGGTATATCTATACTTAAGTTTTAAGTATTATCAACATTACAAAACTATTATTTATCAGGAGTTATCTTTTGCAGATGATGTTACTTTTAAATGGATTCGCAATTTTTTAATTGCCTTTTTCATTTACTTTTTCTCAAGTCTTATTGTTGGATTATTAGATTTTTTTGATGTCGATATAAAGTACACCGATTCTTGGTGGTATTACTTATTATTTGCTATTATCTTTTACTATATCGCTATTACGGGCTATTCAAATTCGATTGTAACGAAAGCCCAATATCGCCTCGCTTTTTTACAGCAACAATTACCCCCTTTATTACCTAATATCAATCAAGATAGTGCTATAATAGAAGCTATAAGCTTCGAAGATATTACAGAAAACCAACCTGTTGGTAAGACTAAAAATAAAAAGAATAGTGAAGCTATGGATGAATGGAAAGCCAAAGTATTACAAGCTGTTGTTACAGAGAAATTGTACCAGAATCCTGAATTAACCCTTACCGATTTATCTAAACATTTAGTGACTAACCCTTCCCTCCTTTCAAAAATTATCAACCAAGGTTTTGCAATGAACTTTAACGACTTCATCAATTGGTATCGTGTTGAGGAAATTAAACAACAATTAGAAGATGGTGCCAATGCTAACCGTACCATCATGAGCCTAGCTTACGATGCGGGTTTTAATAGTAAGGCGACATTTAATCGGGCTTTTAAAAAAGCCACGGGCAAAAATCCAAAGGAATTTTTACCCGTAGCTAGTAATAAAGTATCTACACCAATGAACATGAAATAAAAGGTTATAAAGCCTCTGAACCTAAAATAATTATTCAGTTTAATTTAAACTTCTAAAGTCTACTGGGACCAATTTACTTACGCCTGGCTCTTGCATGGTTACGCCATAAATAACGTCTACCGCACCCATCGTTTGTTTATTGTGTGTTACAATAATAAACTGTGAGTTATCGCTGAACTTCTTAATCATTTGGGTGAATTTGCCCACATTGGCATCATCTAATGGCGCATCTACCTCATCTAAAATACAGAAAGGCGCAGGCTTAATTAAATAAATAGCAAATAGCAAAGCCGTTGCAGTTAAGGTTTTTTCACCACCACTTAACTGTGTAATAGATGATGGTCGCTTACCTTTTGGCTTGGCAATAATTTCAATACCTGTTTCGGCCAAGTTTTCTGGATTTACCAAGACCATATCGGCTGTATCTTCTTCTGTAAATAGGGCTTTGAACACTTTTTGGAAATTGTCGCGTACCTTATTAAACGTATCTAAAAACTGTTGATTAGCGGTAGCTTCTACCTCTTGAATGGTTTGTAATAAGCTGTCTTTTGCGTTCACCAAGTCGTTTTTCTGCTCTAAAATAAAGTCATAACGCTTCTTCATTTCAGTGTACGCTTCTATGGCTGTCGGGTTTACTTCACCCATATTATCCATACGCTTACGCATACGGTCGCTTGTAGCTTGTAGCTCTTCTAAAGGTGTATCGGTAGTCCTTGCTTCGTCTAAAATTTTGTCTAAATCTATTTTAAACTCTACATGCAAGCGCTCTTTCATACCAGCTAATTGCAACTTGAGTTCGTTCAACTTATCTTTTAGTTCGTTGATTAAGCTATCCAACTGTTCTTTACTTTTAACCTTGCCGCGTAGCTCGCTTTCTTTAGCTTGTAGCGCATTTCTTAAGTTGTAAAACGCTTGATCAGCCTCATTCAATTTTTTCTCTTCTTCTTCTTTTTTGCGTAGCAAAATCAACAATGCTTCGTGGCTGTCTTGCAATGCATTTTCACCTTCTTCAATATTGGTAGCAGCTTCAGCTAATTGCGCTGTATTGGTATCAATTTGTTGGTGCAAATCGTTCAATTGCTTTTGCTTAAACTCAAGCTCTTGCTGCAATGCCGTAATCTTACTTTGCTGACGTGTTAGCTGTAAATTGTGCTCGTTGTATTGCGCCGATGCTTGTTGATAATCCTGCTCAGCCAATTTATAATCTTGCTCTACCAATTTCAATTGCTCATTGGTTTGTAGCAATTGTTCGTTTAAGCTTTGCAAAGTTTCTCTTGTAGTTGCAATGGCTTCTTGCTCGTCTTCAAGGCGCAGTTGCAAGTCTTCTAAACGCTGTGTAGATGCTGCTTGTTGTGCTTGCGTATTTTCAATTTTATTCTTAGCTGCAAACACTTGATTGGTTAATTGATTTACCTCAGTTTCTGTTTGCTTAATGGCTTTTTCTTGCAACTGACCACTATAGCCAAGCACACGGTTATGCGTGGTTTGTATCTCAGCTTTTAGCGATTGTACTACCGCATCTAGCATGATAATTTCATCGTTCAGCTTTTCAAGGTTTTTAGCACGACCAATTTTTTTACCTTCAAATAAACCAACGCTACCACCAGTTAATGTGTATTTACCCTTCACAAATTTGCCCGATTTCTCTAAAATCGTTACGCCATTGCTAGTGGTAAATGCCTGTTCATTTTCAGCGATGTACACGTTTTGTAGCAAATATTCAGCAAGGGTTTGATATTCTTCATCCACCTCAATTACATCAAGGGCTTTTATGGTATTTGCCGGCTGAGGAATATTGTTTAACTCTTGACCCTTCAATTGATCTAGTAAGAAGAAATTAGCCTTACCTTTTTTGTTGTCATCAAGCAAATGCACCGCTTGCATACCTTCGGCTAAGTTGTTTACTACGTAATAATTTAGGTAAGGTTCAAGCACATTTTCAACCGCTGTTCTATAAGCTTCGTTTACATAAATAATATCACTTAAAATAGGTGCGCTGTGGTTCCAATTTGGATTTTTATGTAAAAATTTAATGCTCTCAGGATACCCTTCCATCGAGTCAATTAAACTCTTCAATAAGGCATATTCATTGCGTTTACTATCAAGCTTGCGGTTTTCTTCTGCCAATTGATTACGCAATACTTCTAGTTCTTGTTGGGTAGCCAAAATGTTTTGTTTGGCAGTTTCGTGTTGCTCATGTAATAGCTGTAAGTCAACACGTTTTTGTGCTAATAAATCTTCTTTTTCTAATGCTTCTGTTTCTAGTTGTTGTAACTGATACTGTCGACTTTGTTGTTCTTCAATTAGTTGTGCAGATGAGCGTTGAATGTTATGGATAGAGGTATCGGCAACAGCTACTTTTTTCTCAGCATCAAACTGGTGGCGCTGTATACTTTGGTATTGGTGGCGCAAGCCATCTAAGCCTACACGTTTTTCATCAAATACTTGTCTTTTATCATCAATATCCTGTTTCGCATTGGCTACTTTAAACTGCAATGCTTGTAGTTGATTGCTTTCCTCACCTACTTGAATTTGTGTATACTGAATGCTATCGCCTAAGTTTTTCAACTGCCCTTCTGCTTTTTGCAAAAAGTCTTTAAGGTTGGTTTCTTTTTCTTTAAGGTAATGTAATTTTTGCGAAGCCAAATTCTTTTCGTTCTCTTTGGTACGCAAGTTTTGCTGCAATTCGTTAAATGCAACTTGCATACCATGCAAGGCCTTTTCTTTCTCTATAAACCCTACTTTTTCTTGCTCTAGCGCCGCTTCTTCAGTAGCAATTTCTGCATCCAAACGCAATTTTTTATTAGCTTCATTTTCTTGCTGTTCGTGAAGGTCTTTATACGTTACGTTAAAACCTTCTAGCGCGGCTTTAGCCAATTCTACTGCTATGTCTCTGTATTCGTTCTTTAACTCAAAATATTTTTCTGCTTTTTTTGCCTGATTTTCAAGTGTTTTTAACTGATTATTGATTTCGAATAAGAGGTCTTCAATACGGGCTAAGTCTTGTTCGGTAGCATCTAGCTTGCTTTTGGCTTCTTTTTTACGGGTTTTATAAATGGTAATACCGGCTGCTTGTTCAAGCATTCTTCTACGGCTATTTTCCTTGTCACGTATTATGTCATCTACCATGCCAAGCTCAATAATCGCGTAACTATCGGTGCTGATACCAGTATCTAGAAACAAGTTATGAATGTCTTTTAAGCGGCAACTGACATCGTTTAAACGATACTCGCTATCCCCATTTTTATAAAACTTTCTGGTGACGGTAACAGTACTAAATTCGGTAGGTAATAAGTTGCGGGTATTTTCAAACGTTAAACTCACTTCGGCCAAGCCACTAGCGCTGCGCGTTTTAGAACCATTAAACACCAAAGCGCCTTGATTCTCACTACGCAAGGCACTAATTTTTTGTTCGCCAATAACCCAGCGAATACTGTCGATGATATTGCTTTTACCACAACCATTAGGCCCAATAATGCCTGTGATACCTTCGTCGAAACTAACGACGGTTTTGTCAGCAAAACTCTTGAAGCCCTTGATTTCTAAACTCTTTAATCGCATAACGCTCACCCATTTTAGTATCTGCGAACATACGGTTTTACCAATAAATAGACACGGCTTTAAGTGGTACTGTGGAGAACTAGTGAGGAAGAAAAGAGCGCTTCTATTTAGGTTATGTAATTATAACCGATCTCTATATTTAAACCCTATGATCATTTGCTTTTTCTTGCGAAAAAAGACGTATAAGTTTTATTGTATACAATTTATCTAGCGATGCAATGTTTCTTTTTAATGGTCGTGCAAGGATTGTTTCAACAGACTTAGCCCCAATAGCTATTAAATTTGCGCCATTACATTTTTTGTTACCCCAAAAAGTCTCTACATGTATTATCCTTCAGTTTTCAAAAGAAGTATTTGGTTGATACTTTTTTGTTTGATTCAAGTAATTGGCTTTTCTCAAAAAAAGAAAAAAGTATTTGCCCATGATTCGGTATTGATAACTGCCAAACAAGATACAGTTGTTTTTTATCTTATAAATAAAATTGCAGCTTATACCTTAACCATCGATAGAAATAATGCGTTTATTGATCGAGAGATTAATACGGATGAGATTATCGACACATTGCCAGGTATTGAAAATCAACTAAAAAAATTTAAAGCAAGGCTTGAAAGTGGCAATAGCAGCTGGAATCTTAGAGGTTTAAATAGTACAACCATTGTACTAAAAGGCGTTGTAGAGGATTTAACAGAATTTGACCATCAACTAGAAGATTATAGCATAAAATTATCCTCCAATAATAAAGCATTAGCCAAAATACTAAATGATTCTGTTATTCATACTGCCATGCCTAACCAGGTTTTGCAAGACCAAATGGATGATGTAAGTTTTGAAGCTTATAAATTGGATTCCATACAAAAAAACATTTTAACGAATGTTAATATTCTTCGAAAAAGAGTGGTGGTGGCGCTGTTACAAGCGAATGATATTGTATCGGATTTAGGCTACATGACAACCGCTAAAAAAAGGCTTATGTGGATTGAAGAAGAGGCGCCTTTATTTTCTGCTTCACCTATAAGTTATAAAAAAGCGCTTGTAGTTGTCACTAACGATGCTTTAATAAGACTTGGTCACAACTTGAGCCGCTATTGCAAAAAAAACATCGGAACTATTCTCATATCTGTAGTGCTATTTGTACTTCTTGGCATATGGAATTATTTAAACTTGTCAAGAATTAAAAAGAAAGCAGACAATATATTGGTACTCCAAAACCTACATTTTAATGTAATAAATGTTTGGGTAGCTGGCCTATTTGGTTTATTTATGTATGCCCCACTCTTTTTTGCCAATCCTACCATGTCAGTTCTACATACCTGCGAATTTTTTAGAACTATTTTTCTCACGATTATATTGATAAAATACCTAACCCAATCCTCAAAAATAATGTGGATAGCCATTTTGGCACTTTGGCTCTTATACGCTGTAGACGATGTATTTTTAGAGTCTGCCTACGGCGAAAGATGGCTATTATTTTGGGGCAGCATTGTTTTGATAATTGTTTTTGTTGCCTTGTTACTCAAGAAAAAACATTTTATGGGCTTACCAGAATCGCCTATTACTAAAATATTAGTAGCAATAAGTTTATTACTTGCCATCGGCTCTTTGGTGTGTAATATTTTAGGTAGGGTAACGCTTACCAAAATATTGGGCGAAACCGCCATCCAAAGCTTGGTATTAGGCATTTCGCTAAAAATATTCTGCGCCTTGATTTTAGAAAGTATTTATATGCAAGCAGAAGCCCAAAAAGATGGTAAGTTATCTAGCTATATTGATTTTGAAGACCTCAAAGTGAAATTCAAGAGAAACGTTTGGATAGTTGCCATATTATTATGGCTTTTATGTATTGTTAGAAGTATTACACTGTATGATTTTATTAAATTGACGATTATCAACTTTTTTACAGAAAGTAGAACCATTGGTAGCCTAAACTTTACGTTGCAAAACGTGGCTATATTTATTATTATCGTTTGGATTTCTATGATCGTTTCTAAATTTATCCATTTTTTATTTGGGCAACGCATCGAAAAAACATCTGGTAAGCGCAGTTCACTTGGATCGATGATTTTATTGGTTAGACTCACTATTTGGACAATTGGTTTTTTTATTGCCATTGCTGCTTCGGGTATTCCTATTGATAAATTGTCTATTATGATTGGCGCTTTAAGCGTGGGTATTGGCTTCGGTTTGCAAACCATCGTTAACAATTTAGTATCTGGTATTATACTAGCTTTTGAACAGCCCATACAAGTGGGCGACCAAATTGAAGTTGGTACCAAAAGTGGTGTAGTAAAAGAAATTGGTGTAAGAAGTAGTACCATCAGAAGTGGTGACGGAGCCGATATTATCATACCAAATGGCGATTTGTTATCGCAACATCTTATCAACTGGACCTTACAAAACAGAAATAGAAGGGTGGAATTTACAATTGGCATTTCTTATTTGAGCAATATTGGGCATGCCAAAGCCATCATCGAAAATACCCTTGCAAAAAATGATAAAATTTTGCACGTGCCTGCCCCATCAATTATTGTTAAAGAGCTTGGTGAGAAAAATGTTGATATGAGTATTATGTTTTGGGTGCCAGATTTATCTACTGCTGGCACATTAAGAAGTATTGCCATGATTAGTATTTACGAAGCACTTAAAGCAGAAGGCATTTTTACGAAAGAATAATGAAGGTAATTAGTATTCACAAACATTTTGGCTGGTAATTGGCTAATCTTCAAGCCCTTTGCCAGCTAAAATTTGAGGCACATATTTGTCTATTCTTGCCAATCTAGTTTTGGCTTGTTTGGCGGCAGAAAAAAAGAGCAAATAGCCTCTTTGTCTACCCGGAGTTAAGGCCTCAAAAGAGGTTTTCAATTCAGGCATTTGTGCTAATGCCGTTTTAAATTCATCGGGCATGGCAAAGGCTTCGGTTGGTTTAAAAGCTACTTTTAAGCCTTTTTGTTCTATACTTATGGCTTCTTGTATATACCATTTAATGCGATCCGCTTGTGCTTCAATTGCTTCAAGACTTGTAAAACGCAGTTGCCGCCTATCTTGCACATTGTCAGTTTGCTTCATCAGCATGCCGTATTTGTCTTCTATCAAAGCGCCTTTCATAAATAGTAGCGCACAATAATCTTTAAAGCCATGAATCAATACTACATTGTTATGGTTAAGTGTGTAGCAAGGGCAGCCCCATTTTAGCGTTTCGGTAAGATTACAGCTAAGCACAATTGCCCTCAATGCCACATAAGCCGACTGCCATTTGGTGGGCTTATCAAAAAAGAAATTTACTTGGGTATTCATTTGGTAATGTTGTACGTCAAATATAGATGGCTCGTGTAACACGCAACAAAAAAAATTTTGATAGCCTCTATCAGTTGTCTTGTTATCTGTTTCTGAGGCAGAATGTTTAAAATAAGATACTGTGAAGATGTCGCAATGCGAAGTAATAGGTCATGCTTTAATGGCAATATTATCTCAAAGACTTTTTATCAATCCAAACGGCGGCCATTTACCCTCAAGTAATTTTACATCAAGTCAAACGGCGGCCAAATGCCCCTAAGTAATTTTTCCTGAACCCAAAAGCCGGCCATTTAGCCCCAAGTAAGTTGGCATGAACCAAAACGGCGGCCGTTTAGCCCCAATTAAGTTGGCATGAACCCAAACGGTGGTCGTTTGGTATTGTTTTTTAGGAAATGGGTAGGGATGTTTCAATAGTTATTTGTCAGATGTCCGCTAATGGTCTATCCCTATCATTTGTGTTAATTTTCTTCATTTTACAATCAATAATCTATCATCGGGCGTTGTATAAAAGCTGCATTTGGCTATTTTTGAGTTTAACATTATGACAAAGTATTTATACACCATAGTTTTACTATTATTTGCTAGCAGTATGTATGCTCAAAACGGCTGTACAGTTCTTGGGCAAACGCCTAGCACTGCTTTCCCAGTATGTGGTACTACTATTTTAACCCAAACCGTCATACCCAATTGCGCAGGCGCCACCATACCTGTACCTGTTTGTAACGACCCTCTAGGTACTTACGCCGATGTTCGCCCTTTTTGGTACAAGTTTACCTGCTTTAAAGGCGGCACTTTGGGATTTTTAATTCAGCCTAATAATAATAGCGATGATTATGATTGGCAAATATTTGACATAACTGGCAAAAATCCTAGCGATGTTTATACAGATGCCAGCTTATTTGTATCGTGCAATTGGAGTGGCATTACAGGGCCAACTGGCGCTAACGCTACGGGTAGCAAACAAAATAGCTGTGCTGGCACTAATTATCCTAACATCAGTTCTATGCCTACCCTCATTCAAGGGCACAATTATTTGATGATGGTGAGTAATTTTTCCATTTCACAGGCGGGCTATAAGCTTTCATTTGGTGGCGGTACGTCTAGCATTACTGATACGGTAACCCCCAAAATGTTAAATGCAACGGTAGCATGTACAGGCCAAAGCATCAGCCTCAAGCTAAACAAGCTGATGAAATGTAAAAGCGTTGATCCTGATGGTAGTGATTTTAGTATAAGCAATAGCTCGGTAAGCATTACAGGTGCAACGGGTGTTAATTGTACCACCGGTTTTGATATGGATTCTATTGTACTGACACTAAACAACCCTTTACCACCAGGATATGCTTATATTACTGCTAAACTAGGTAGCGATGGCAATACCATTCTCGACAATTGCGATAACGGGATAGCCGCGGGCGATACCATTGGTTTTGTAGTTAGAGCAGGCCTACCAGCAAGTATGGATAGCTTATCTAAAGCGGCTTGTGCGCCAAAAGATATTACCATTACCTTAAGCGATTATGTGCGTTGTAGTTCTATTGCCCCAGATGGCAGCGATTTTGCCATCAGTGGCCCAGCATCAATAAGTATTGTTAAGGCATCAGGTAACTGCAATGCAAATGGACTTACCAATACCATTGTGGTAAGTCTTGCGCAATCGATTAATACTGCAGGCTTGTTTACCATTAGTCTCAAAAAAGGCACCGATGGCAATACCATTGTGAACAATTGTAATAAAGAAACACCAGTTGGATCGCTATTAACCTTTACCACAATAGATACAGTATCGGCAACATTTACTTATACCATCGATAGTGGCTGTGTAAACAATACCGTTCATTTTAAACACAATGGTAATAATGGCACCAATAGCTGGCTTTGGAATTTTAGTAATGGTAGTACTTCTACCCTTCAAAATACTGATCTTGTTTTGCCAAACGCTGGCAGTACCACCATTAAACTTACCGTGAGCAATGGCGTATGTACCAATTCTTACACCAGTGTATTGGTACAAAAATTTGATACGGTAAAAGCTGTATTTAGTACACCAGCTAGTGTTTGTCCTACTAATAGTTGGTCTATCACCAATGCTAGTACGGGTAATATTACCAGTTATCATTGGGATTTTGGTAATGGCACTACCAGTACTGCTCAAAATCCAGCCCCATTTGCCTACGCCCTACAAACCACTAAGCAGGTATACAATATCAGCTTAATCGTCACCAATGCGCTAGGCTGTAAAGACACAGCAGTGCATGCGATTGAGGTAAAAGGCAATCCTTCCGTTGTGTTAGACTCTGTGATAAAAGCTACTTGCGCCCCACAAAGTATTACAGTAAGACTTAACAATCCAGTAAGCTGTAGCAGCGTGGCGGCAGATGGTAGCGACTTTGCCATTAGTGGGCCAAGTGCAATTAGTATTAAGAGTGCCAGCCCTATTTGCGACAATACGGGACTTACCAACTTGATTACGCTTAATTTAATGCAACCTATTAAGCTTGGTGGTAATTATACCATCAGCACCAAATTAGGTAGCGATGGCAATATTTTACTAAACGATTGCGGAATTACTGTAGCTAGTGGCACAAGCATTGGTTTTACAACCGCAGATACTGTTTCGGCTAAGTTTATGTTTAAAATTGATAGCGGCTGCGTAACTAATACCATTCATTTTACCCAAAGTGGCTTTAACAATATCAACCAATGGAATTGGAATTTTGGAAATGCGGCGGCGACTGCTACAGTTCAGAATCCTAGTATTGTGGTACCAAATGCAAGTACGGTAAATGTGCAATTGATCGTTAGTAATGGTACTTGTAACGATACAGCAACGCAAACCATTGTGCAGCAATTTGATACGGTAAAAGCGATGTTTGATTTTCCAACACCCATTTGCCCCACTAACAATTGGGCTATAATGAACAATAGTACCGGTAAAATAGCTAGTTACAAATGGGATTTTGGTAATGGCACAAGTAGTACGCTTAAAAATCCACTGCCATTTGCTTACCCTACATCTACACAGCAAAACCAATATGCCATCCGCTTAATAGTGGCCAATGCTATCGGCTGTACCGATTCATTAACCAAAACAGTTACTGTAAAGGCCAATTTACCTGCTACATTAGACAGTGTTGTTAAAATAGCTTGTAAACCACAACAACTGGTTTTGTATTTCAGTGGACCAATTGACTGTAGTTCTATCGCAGCAGACGGTAGCGATTTCAATATCATTGGGACATCTCCTATCAACATCGTCAGTGCTGCTGGGAATTGCAATGCTGCCGGACTTGCCAATAGTATTACGGTTAATTTTTCGCAACCTGTGTATACCGCAGGTGCTTTTGCTATTTACTTACAAAAAGGTACTGATGGCAATGTATTAATTAATGATTGTGGTGTAGAAAGCTTGGCAGGTGGCAACCTAACTTTTACTACTTCAGACACAGTAAATGCCCAATTTACCTATAATACAACGCTTGGTTGCAACAACGATAATATTCAATTTGCGCATGACGGCAGACATGGTGTAAACCAATGGAACTGGACAATAAGTGATGGGAGAACCTCAACATTACAAAATCCCGCTTTGGTATTTCCAAATGCAGGCAATTTTACGATACAACTTACTGTGAGTAACGGCGCTTGTAGCGATATGTATTCAGCACCTATTACACTCACTTTTGATACCGTACAAGCCATTTTTGAAGTACCGCAGTATATTTGTCCGAATGAACCTTGGTTGATTTCAAATACAAGTACTGGTAAAATAGTGAGTTTTGATTGGGATTTTGGAAGCGGCGTACGTAGTGCTTTACAAAATCCAACCAATATCAGTTATCCGATACCTACGACCGTTACACAACGCAAATATACCATACGATTAACTGTAACGAATAATATAGGCTGTTCTAGCACGGCAAGTAACGAAGTGATGGTATTAAAATCTTGTTATATTGCTGTACCTACAGGCTTTACGCCTAATAACGATGGCTTAAATGATTATTTAGGGCCGCTCAATGCTTATAAAACTGAAAATTTATTGTTTAAAGTATTTAACCGCATGGGCAATGTGGTATTCGAAACAACAGATTGGCAGAAAAAATGGGATGGCAGAATTAATGGTATTTTACAACCTTCGGGTACCTATGTTTGGTACTTAACCTATACCGATACAGATACCAAGAAAGTGGTGAACTTAAGTGGTACTAGCGTACTTATTAGGTAGTTTTACGTCACATTTTGTACAAATGTATCAAAAGAGCTGACACCAATGACTTTCTCAGATATAAAGCCTTCGGCATATTGTACACCTATTCTTTTACCAAGCATCATGGCTCTTGCTTTTACTGTTTCTAGAAATTGTGGCGAAGAAATATAGGTTTGGGGTTCGTCTGTGCTTGGGCTATTAAACTGGGTAGTATAAGCCAATATCGAATTAATCTTGGTATCAAAATGAGCAGAAATATCCACCACAAATGAGGGTTGTATAAACCTATCCTGAATATAATGGAAAACGTATTTTGGTCGCCAAGCTTCTTGAATGAGCCCATCACTATTCGTTGTAATTTTTCGCAATCCGCTTAAAAAAGCAGCATCCGATACTAATTTAGCACTACGGCCATGATCTGGATGACGATCTTCTGGTGCGTTGCACAAAATGATGTCTGGTTGGTATTTTCTAATTGCAGCAATTACCAATCTTTGATGCGCTTCATCATTTTGAAAAAAGCCATCTGCCATTTTTAAATTGTCTCTCACTGCCACCCCTAAAATTTTCGCTGCTGTAGCAGCTTCTGCATACCGCGTATCTACAGTACCCCTAGTACCTAATTCACCTTGGGTTAAATCTACAATCCCAACTTTCTTTCCCTCAGCAACAGCGCTTGCAATGGTACCGCTACAACCTAATTCTACATCATCTGGATGTACGCCAATAGCCAAAATATCCAACTTCATAGCATGTATTTAATAAATAGAACTAAGATTTATGAAAGTTTTTAAACAGCCACTTTTGTAGTTTTTTTACTGGCAATAATCATAATCACAACACCCGCTATAATCAAAAGTGTTGAAATAAGTTCTGCTTGTGTGGGTTGAAATGGTAAACCTTCGTATTTGGTATTAACCCGAATCTTTTCGATGGTAAAACGTTCCATACCATTTAAAATAAAATAAAAACCAAACATTTGGCCAGGTAATTTAAACCGCTTACGGCTAGTCCAAAGTACTGCAAAGAGTATCGTACACGCAATTACTTCGTAAAAAGCAGTAGGGAAAACGGGAAGTGGTAATTGAGAGCAATACTGACCATCACACCCTATAATTTTTACTCCTTCGTTAATAACGTTATGCGGATAATTGTAGGCAAACACCCAATTTGGTAAATGCCAAAAAGGTTGCACACTAATATGTTTTACAGCTTCTAGACTTTTAAATTGGTTAATATAAAAGTTTTGATTGGCCAATAATATTGTATTAAACTGACCTGGATTTGCGGGTACTACTGCACCAGTATTGGTATTTACAAAAGCACTATTTAAAATTCCCCAATCGCCATCACCACTTACATGGCAGCCGATACGACCAATTGCATAGGCCAACATTAAAGCTGGCGCAAATGCGTCGGCTAAATGCGGGATAGCAATTTTATGTTTACGTGCATAAAACACGATAGCTAAACCTGCGCAAATTAAACCACCATAAAATGTTAGCCCACTAAATGAAACCAGAGAACCAATTGGGTCTCTCATAAATTCATCCCAATTTTCTAAATTATGAAACACTTTAGCGCCAGAAAACCCGAATACTGCTGCAAAAATTACCAAGTCACCTACCCTATCTTGAGGCCAAATGCGGATGGTGCGTTGTTCTGGTTTGGCTAATTTTTCCTTATTTTTTTCACGCCATTTAAGCCATGCAAATAAGCCGCCTATCAATATGCCTGTAGGTAAAAAACCTTGTGAAGATAAAATAAAAGCTTGCGGGTCGTTAAAAGCATCGGTTATAATAAAGGCGCCGATAATTTTAAAGCCAAATATAAAGCCCAGTAAAAAATTAATGATTAATTCGGATGCTGATGCGGGTGCGCCAACCATCATTTTTTCCTCGGTATAGCCAAGCAAACCTTGTTGTTGCTTGCGTTTTAACTCTTGTGTAACAATATAAGCAGCAGTTAAAAAAGCAATAGCTACAAAGAATCCGAAAGAATTTACCAGTTTTAAACCGCGCCAATCAGCACCAAAAAAATCTTTGAATACGTAATACAAATTGGGATACATAATGCTTGTATAATATTTAATAGTGGTAATGCAAGTGCAATGTTAGTTAATTTACCCAATAGCCTCAATAAAAAAGCCTCGCATAAATATACGAGGCCATTTACTAACTAACCCATCTAAAAAAAAGCGCTTAATTACAATATTTTTCAAACTCTGCAATTAAATGATGCGCAATCATTTGTGCAGATCTACCTTCAATTTGATGACGTTCTACCATGCTTACTAATGTACCATCTTTAAACAAAGCAATAGCAGGAGAAGATGGTGGATAAGGTAATAAATGTTGTCTTACTTGATTCACAGCGGCAACATCAAAACCTGCAAATACAGTGGCTAAATGGTCTGGTTTTTTAGCGGCATTGTGAACAGCCATTAATACGCCTGGTCTGCAACTACCTGCTGCGCAACCACAAACAGAATTCACAACTAGTAAGGTTGTTCCTGTTTGCTTTAAAGTATCGTTTACTAATTCTGGTGTACTTAAATCTTCAAATCCGCCGTCAGTTAACTCGGCTTTCATTGGTAAAACTATTTCTGCTGGATACATAATAAATCTTCTTTTAATTGATACTGCAAAAATAAGAGAAAAATGCGCATTGGATGAAAGTTCTAAACGTCAATTTGCCTTTTTTCGACTATCGAAAGCGTCGTTATGGCACTATGTATAGCTTAAAAATGACATAATGGCGCCAATTTAATCTACTTTTGCCCAATGGAACACTATTTGACTCACTAACCCACAGAAAACAATCATTTCAAAAAAACAAAAAACATACAATTATGACACTCGTAAAAAGAAATCCAGCTAGCATCAATTTCTTATTTGATGAATTATTTAATGCTTTTCCTGCACATTGGGGTAATGACCAAGTACAACACAACTTTGCGCCAGCAGTAAATATCCATGAAACAACTGACGGCTACCATGTAGAATTAAATGTGCCTGGCAGAAACAAAGAAGATTTTAAAGTGAGCATTGATAATCATTTACTCACCATTGCTTTTGAACAAAAAGAAACAATAGAGAACAAAGACTACAAAACCTTACGTAGAGAATTTAGTTTTAAAAGCTTTAAACGCAGCTTTACTTTGGATGAAAAAGTAAATGCAGATGCTATTCAGGCGAAATACGAAAATGGTATCTTAAAACTGTATTTACCTAAAAAAGAAGAAGTGAAAATTGCACCTAAAGAAATTGCAATTTTATAATGCTTTCATATACAGGCAGTTAGTTTTGGTTAGAGCCACTTGTTTCTACGAGTGGCTTTTTTGTGTTATACTGAAGAAATTTAATAAACATGACAAAACCAAAACACCTCACAGAACATATCTGTGAGGTGTTTAACTATTGATGAGCAATATTTTTACTTGCTACTATCTTTTATTATTGGTGTACCCACTTCTGGCACAGCAGCTTTTGCAGGTTGTGCATATTGCTTTTCCATTTGGTCGAGCGCATTTAGATAACTTTCTGCATAGCGTTTTTCTTCGCCCATATTGTCTGCATTACGGCCGTCGAGACTATTATAATATTTAATTTGTTGTTGTAAATCTTTCTTTACAGACTCCGATACTTTCTTAATTAACGCTTTGTCCTCAGCCATGTAACAAGCATTTAAGAACATTAGACTGTATCTATTGTGTGTATTTCCGCGGCTTACCATACCATATGCAAAGTTTTCTTCAGACATACCTTTGTCTACTTTATTTAGCACTTTTCTAGCTTCTTCTTTTCTGCCTTTGGCTGCTAAATAACTTGCTAGTTCACCGTAAGCGGTGCGAATGGTATTCAAATGACGACGATTTTCTTCATCATAATACACACCTTTTAAGTCTGCATTACCAAAGGCAAATTTGTTCAACATCTTATCCAATGCCCAATCTGCATTAAACTCATCGTTTTCTACAGGCACCAAGCGGTAACTTAAACCATCTTTACGTAAGTATTTGCCAAAACCCAATTCACCGTAAGGCGATGTAAAATAAATCGGACGCTTCCATTTATTAGCTGCAATAATATTTAATACCGCAAGGTCATTTTTCATCAATGCGCCTTTTGGAATTTCAAATTGCAATTCGTTGACAACACTATCTTTTGCATTAACCGTTCCATTTGCTAAAACCACTGATTTATCTACTGGTACAGATACTTTCCTCACAGGGAAAGTTGGTTCGGCATTACCATCACCTTGGTCTTCTGCCCCTACTTTTCCGCCAACATAATTTTTCATCATATCGAATAGATCATAGAACTTGGTTTCTGGTATGGCTGGGTTTGGCTTGTAGCGAATATAGTTCATTTTAGAACCTTCAATTTGGTCGGCGCTCCAAATCACGTCAATAGAATCACTCTCATTTACTTTATAGCGCAATTGATTAATATACCAGTCAATGCCTAATAAGCTATTGTTTATTACACGTACATCCTTTCTTATACCTTCTACTTCTTGCGCATACCACAATGGATATGTATCGTTATCGCCAAAACTCATTAAAATAGCATTTGGTGCGCAACTCTCTAAATAGTCTTTTGCTAAATCTCTTGCCAATACTTTTTTGCTTCTGTCATGGTCGTCCCATTCTTGTTGCGCCATGATTGCTGGTACAGCTAGTAGACATACTAATGTGGCAATAGAAGCTGCAGTCGTTTGAGATACCGCTTTTGCTATCCAATCTCTCACCTTTAACACACCAATACCAATCCACACGGCAAAGGCGTAAAAACTTCCTACATAGGCATAATCACGCTCACGTGGCTGATAACCTGCTTGGTTTAAGTAAATAACAATGGCAAAACCAGTAAAGAAGAACAATAAGAAATTAACAAATGCGTCGTCACCTTTTTGTTTAAACTGATAGAACAGCCCAATCAAACCCAAGATGAAAGGCAATAAGAATAATTTATTGTGAGACTTATTATTTTTAATGCTATCAGGCAAGGAACTTTGGTCACCATAAATAAAATTGTCGATGAACCCAATACCAGAAATCCAGTTACCATCACGAACATTACCATTAAATAAGCCTTGTACATCATCTTGTTTACCAGCAAAATTCCACATGAAATAGCGGAAATACATCCAGTAAAACTGATAACCTACAAAAAACTTAACGTTATCACCTTGATTAGGAGCACGTTCATAAGTGCCATCTTTGTTTTTATTAATATCTAAGAAATAGCCATAATAATCAGCATGGTTTTGGTCGTTACTTGCGTCCCATACACGCGGAAAAGGCATTTTATCTTTTGGCAAATACACATAACCAAAATCTTTCCCAATTTCTATATACTTATCTTTTCCTTTTTGGTATTTCATTGCGCCTTGCTTATAAGAAGCAGGTTGTGCAGTGAATTTTTGACCATAAATGAGAGGAAAATCACCGTATTGTTCACGACCTAGATACCCAACCAAACTCATTGGATTATCAACATTGTACATATCTACAGCAGGATCTGCATTACTACGAATCATGGTGGTTAAATAGGTACTGTAGCCGATTAACATGAACGAGAAACACCATAAGCCCAAGCGTAAATAGGCCCAACCCTTTTTTGTTGCGAAACGTAAGCCAGCCCATATTAGCACCGCCAATAATATAAAGAAAGTGGTAAATCCGCTAAAAAATGGTAAACCAAAATTGTTGACAAATACCCTATCAAAACCACCAGCCAACCCAATACTAGTTTGTATTACACCAACTTGTACAATACCTGTAATAGCACAGCCAATAATGAAGAAAATATAGACACCACCATATAATGCTTTTTTAGTTTTATTAATACTTTCTACAAAGTATAAAAAGCCGCCAGCAACAATTACTCCTAATAGTACCAATCCAGCCAATGTCGAATCTGAAAATTCTACATCTTGACCATATTGTTGTTGAATTTCAGTGCTACGAAGCAATAAAAGATTCTCTTCCCCTTTTGCAATTATAATTGCTCCTATTAAAGCAATAAAACCTCCCACACCGAGTAGGATAAGAAACCATTTACGGATAATTGCATAGTTAAAAGTTGATTGCCTTTTGTAGTAGTATACCATTACTATGGCAGGAATAGTTAACAAGTTTAATAAGTGTACACCTATTGACAAGCCCATTAAAAAGAAAATCAACACAATCCATCTATCAGCGCCAGGCTTATCGGCTTCATGTTCCCATTTTAAAATTGCCCAAAATACAATCGCCGTAAAAAATGAACTCATTGCATATACTTCACCTTCAACCGCGCTATACCAAAAACTATCACTAAATGTATATGCCAATGCTCCAACTACACCAGCCCCCATGACACTCCAAATTTGATAGCTACTCATCTTTTCAGTAACGTCCAACTTCACTATTCTGCGAGCAAAATGGGTGATTGTCCAAAATAAAAACAAGATGGTAAAGCCACTAGCTAAAGCACTCATGATATTCACGGCTTTTGCAGCAGTATTTGGATCATCACCAAATAAAACAATAAAAATTCTACCTAATAGTACAAACAAAGGCGCCCCTGGCGGGTGAGGAATTTGCACTTTAAAACAGCTACTTACAAATTCTCCACAATCCCAAAAACTGCCGCCAGCTTCTGATGTTAAAATGTAAACCGTGCAAGCTAATAAACATACAGCCCAACCAACTAGGTTGTTAATCTTGGTAAAGTTCATTCGTTATTTTTTTAAAGACGTTCGCAAACATAGGGATTATTGGTGTTTGAAATTTAGGATTTGAGACTGAAATTTTAAAACACGCCTTTAATGCATCTATTTTAAATTAATTTTCACTTTTAACGTTTCACCATTCACTATCTAGTATGCATTATTTGCAATCGCAAGCCCATTCTCTACCGATATCAATGCAAGTTACAACGGTTACTTCGTCTGCACATGGTGCAAATATGATTCGTAAATGTTGGTTGTCTTTACTATAACCTTCAACTGCATATTTCTTGCTACAATCTTCGCCTTGCAGCTCGCTTTTTTTATAATTGATGGTACCATTTTCCAAAATATCTTGTATTTCAGCAGCATCAATATGTCTGCAAGCCATTCTACATTGCGCATGTTTGCTGTATTTGATATGTGAGGGATGTCTATTTAAACCATTTGATGGGTTGACATCGGGTACAATTACAGCAGTTACTTGTTTGGAAGGATTATTTGCCTTGGAGGCTTGCTTACAGCTATTTGAAGCCAATACAGCGAGCAACAGAACTATCAATAATAAATATGATGTAAATTTTTTCATATTATTTATAAGAATTTGAGAATTTTTATGTATCAACCTCAATAGAAAATAGTTATTTACTACTCAAAATTGACTATTCACTTTTGACTATTTGTACTTTACACCAAGCGATAAACACAACCAACCAATGATAAAAAATAAACCTCCAATGGGTGTAATTGCGCCTACCCATTCGTAACCTACAATACCTTTTGCTGATAGGTAGGTTAGTAAATATAAAGAACCACTAAAAAAGCCAATACCAAGCATAAATAGAATACCTGCAGTGGTAATGAGTTTGTTGCTAAATTCTTTGTAGATAAGAGCAGTAAGTGCTAATGCAAACACATGGTATACCTGATAGCGTACACCAGTTTCAAATATATTTAGCGATTGTTCGGTTAACATTTGCTTCAGTTTGTGTGCTGCAAATGCCCCCAACATAACAGACAAAGCCCCTAAGAAAGCTGCGGTTTTTATATAACCTTTATGCATAAAATATAATTTGATGATTAAAATAAATGGACTGATTATTACAAATGTAAAAGTCTTACAAAATCTCCAACGGTTGCTTTTGAGCCAACAACTATATGTTGTGCCTTTTTGTAAAATTGTTCTCGGCTAGCTAGTCTTTCTGTTAAAGATGCATATAATTTTTCATCAGAAGTATCACTTACCAATGGTCTATGGGCTTTTTCTTTTTGTAAGCGATGTACCAATAACTCAATTGGTTCATTAATAAAAACGGTAATGCCATGTGCATTCATCCAATCGATATTATCAAAAAAGCATGGCGTGCCTCCACCCGTAGCCACAATTAGATTGTTATATCTAGCAGTTTGTTGTAATGCCTTTTGCTCAAGCACGCGAAAAGCAGCTTCTCCTTCTGTAGCAAATATGTCAGAAATAGTTTTACCAGCTGTTGCTTCAATTATCGTGTCTAAATCAATCCATTGGCGCTGTGTGACTGCCGCTATTTGCTTTGCCCAATAGCTTTTGCCACTACCCATCATACCTATTAAAAAGAGGTTGCTACAAGCTACTAGAGGTGTATTTAATAAGTTGTTTTGGTTGATATTTACATCCATCATAAAATTTTCATTTCACATAATCATTACAATATTACTTTCCTTTAGAGGCTAGTGAGTGGCGCTACTTAAACGCATTTATCCCAGTAATATCCAAACCAGTAATTAGTAAATGTACATCGTGGGTGCCTTCGTAAGTTAGGACACTTTCCATGTTCATCATGTGTCGCATGATACTGTATTCGCCAGTAATACCCATACCACCCAAAATCTGTCTTGCTTCACGTGCAATATTAGCGGCTAATTCACAACTATTCCGCTTTGCCATGCTTATTTGTGCTGGCGTAGCTTTGTTATTATTCATTAAAACACCCAAACGCCAAACTAGCAACTGCGCCTTTGTAATTTCTGTAATCATTTCTGCCAGTTTCTTTTGCTGCAATTGAAAACCTGCTATTGGCTTACCAAATTGAACTCTTTCCTTACTGTAACGCAAAGCTGTATCATAACAATCCATGGCGACACCAATAGCGCCCCATGCAATACCAAATCTAGCTTTTGATAAGCAACTTAACGGTCCTTTTAGCCCTTTGATATTAGGCAATATATTCGTCTTGGGTACACGTACATCATTAAATACTAATTCGCCTGTAGCGCTTGCGCGTAAGCTCCATTTACCATGCGTAGTAGGTGTCGTAAAACCAGCCCTACCCCGTTCTACAATAATACCTCTTACCTCGCCTTGCTCATCTTTTGCCCATACTACTGCTACTTGAGCGAAAGGCGCATTACTAATCCACATTTTAGCACCGTTTAAAATAATATCATCGCCATCTTCTACAAAATGTGTCAGCATGCCCGCTGGGTCGCTACCATGATTAGGCTCCGTAAGCCCAAAACAACCCAACCATTCGCCACTAGCAAGTTTTGGTAAGTATTTCTGACGTTGTTCTTCACTACCGTAAGCATAAATTGGAAACATCACCAAACTACCTTGCACACTAGCAGTGCTGCGAACACCACTGTCGCCACGTTCTAATTCTTGCATCATAAGGCCATAGCTAATATAATCTAATCCACCACCGCCATACGTTTCAGGAATGGTAGGCCCAAAGCAACCTAGAGCACCCAACTGAGGCACTATATGTTGTGGAAATTCTGCTCGTTGCGCATAGTCTTCTATAATTGGCGAAATATCTTTTTTTACATAATTCCGCACAGATTCTCTAATCAGTTTTTGCTCTTCAGTGAGTAATTCATCTAATAAATAGTAATCGGGCGATTGAAATAAGTCGGTTTTGGTAGCCATTAGTGTTTGTTAAGCGTTTGCAATAAAGGAAAGCGAATCTTTCGTACCAGAATAACCGTTAATCAAAAAGAATGTTTTAGGGATAACAAAAAGGCCTCGAATAGAGGCCTTCAATTTTTTTGGTTTATGCTGCAAGCTTTTCTTTTTTTCTTTTTATTTGATTGGTGATAGAATCTAAAGCGTTTTCAAATGACTCTTCAAAAGATTTTGAAGAAGATTTTACAAACAATTCATGACCAGGAATATGTACTCTTATTTCAGCAACTTTATCCTTAATCGTGTGAACTACATTATCAAGTTTTAAAAACACATCAACCTTCACTATTTTATCGTGGAATGTTGACAATTTTTGAACTTTTTTAGACACAAAATCTACTAATTTGTCATCTGCATCAAAGTGTACTGTTTGAATGTTTACGTTCATGACGTTTCACGTTTTAAAAATGAAAAAATAATTGTGAAAGAACTTCAAGTAGAGTATTAATTCATAGGCAATAGCTGGGTATTTTTCTAGTACTAATGTAAAACTTATTATTTGAAAAAATAACAAAAAGATAATTTTTTAAAAAATTATGCCTTTGGATGGGCATTCTTATAAACATCTTTCAGCTTGTCAATGGTGTTATGGGTATACACTTGTGTGGCTGCCAAACTACTATGGCCTAGTAATTCTTTAACGGCATTTAAATCGGCTCCATTATTCATTAAATGTGTAGCAAAACTATGTCTCAACACGTGCGGACTTTTCTTTTTAATAGTAGTTACAAGCCCTAAATTATCTTTTACAAATTGGTACACAAGCCTTGCCTGCAAAGGTTTTCCTTTATTATTAGTAAATAAACAATCTACCTCTGGTATTCGTATTGGCTTGCTATTGTCATAGGCTAATAATTTATCCA
This sequence comes from Parasediminibacterium paludis, assembly GCF_042651445.1. Lineage (NCBI taxonomy): Bacteria > Pseudomonadati > Bacteroidota > Chitinophagia > Chitinophagales > Chitinophagaceae > Parasediminibacterium > Parasediminibacterium paludis. The sequence goes on along the minus strand of NZ_JBHSDC010000027.1, from coordinate 116,607 downwards.
TCAATATTTTAGCAATTGGGATAATACGCTCTTTATTGCCTTTTCCTAGTACTTTTATTTGGCTAAGCGATGCATCTAAAAAGCTTGTTTTTAGGCTAATTAATTCGCTTAAACGCATACCTGTAGCGTAAAACAATTGCAGCACCAAACGCTTTGTTTTCCCATCCCAATCATCTGTGAATGCGACATGGCTAAATAAAGTATCTAAATGATTTTCTTGTACAAATTCTGGTAGTCGTTTACTCACCTTTAGTGCTGAAATTGTGGTCATTGGGGTGGCTTTTAACACACCAACTTTCATTTGGTATTTAAAAAAAGATTTTAAGGAAGAAGCTTTTCGATTGATAGATTTGGCGTTCAACTTATCACTTTTTAATTCGGCTAGCCAGCTGCGTACCATGGCTGCAGTAATTTTATCCAATGCGGGCGCTTCAAATTGACTGCTCAAAAAAGCAAAAAATTGCGCTAAGTCGTTTTGATAAGATGTAATGGTATGGGCAGAATAACGCTTCTCAAAGCTGATATAATCTATAAAAGACTGTAAATTTGACTGATATATTTGAGTAGTAGACATAAAAAAGTAGCCTAAAGCTATACACTAAAGGCTACTTAAGTATGTTTGGGTATAAAAGGAAATTATCCTTCTATTTTTCCACTTGCTAATTGTTGCTTGTAGATTGCCTTTAAAACTTGGCCACGACGAACAACACTTGGTTTAGTGAACGTTTGACGTTCTCTCAACTGTAACAAAGTTTTACTTTTTTCAAATTTCTTTTTGTACTTCTTTAAAGCCTTGTCAATGTTTTCGCAATCTTTTGAATCGATAATAAGCATGATTAATATACCTCCTTTGGTGAAAAATTGGAATGCAAAAATAGTTGAATCATTCAAACTGCCAAATTGTTTTTTCAAATGTTGATAGTTACTGCTTTTGCGTAATAGTATTAACAACATGAAAAGTCTGTTACAAAATTATTACAATTAGTGTTTATTATTATATAAGTATATTTTATTTTGGGAAATTAAATGTACTTGTTTGCCTGTTTAAAGTCGGGAACGATTGCGTAGTTATTAGTTTTTTCTTGAAAAAAATGTTTCTAATTTCACGTTGAATTGGAAAATGCGGTTTTGTGTTAAAAACATAAGACGTTAATTCTCAAAAAACTATATGAAAAAAATACTTCTTTTTAGCTGCTTAGCTATCGTTCTCGCCTGCTCTAAAACTAGCACAACAACAGATAGCCCAGTTATAACAGTGCCCATCGACACGCATCGAACGGTTCTTAATTTAAATAGTGACGGTGTTACCAACCAAGCACTCGCGTTGCAACAAGCTATAGATTCTTGTTCTGCAGCTGGCGGCGGTACATTGGAGCTACCTAAAGGTACTTATATGATTGGCGCTATATACATGAAAAGTAATGTAACACTTTACTTAGATAGTTTAGCTACACTTTTGGCAAGCGGTAATATGAACGACTTTGTGGTTAATGGTAAAACACTTAATATAATTAACGGTACCAATAGTAGTAATACGGCCATTCAAAACGTTGCTATTAAAGGGAAAGGTACGATTGATGGTAATGGTGCTGCTTGGTGGGCTGCTTACAAAGCTAATACATCTATAGCTCGTCCAAGACTCGTTTATATAACCAATTGTACAAATTTAATTCTTGACAGTATTACCCTGCAAAATTCACCTTCTTTTCATTTTGTACCCAACCAATGTCAAAATGTTATTGCGAGTAATCTAAAAATAATTGCGCCCCCAACCTCGCCTAACACTGACGGCATTGATCCTTCTGATTGTAGTGGTGTTACTATCACCAATTGCACAATAGATAATGGTGATGACAATATCGCCGTAAAAGGTGGTAGAATTAATGGTGTACTCGGTGCTGGCTGCCAAGATTTAACGGTTACAAATTGTACTTTTTTACATGGTCACGGGCTTTCTGTAGGTAGCGAAACAGATGATGGTGTAAAAAATCTTACCGTTACTAATTGCACATTTAACGGCACTACCAACGGTATTCGTTTAAAGTCTTTAACAGGCGCTGGTGGTTTAATGCAAAATTTAAGTTATTCTGGCATCACTATGACCAATGTTACCTATCCAATTATTATCGATTTAAATTATAATGGCAGCGCACCTTATCCTGCAGATATTCCGTCTGTAAATGGGGTAACGATTGATCACCTTACGGTTACTGGTGCTAAAAATGCAGGTAGTTTGGTAGGCTTAACCAATAGCATCCTTCAAAATATTACATTAAGCAACCTCAATATTACTGCCCAAACCGGATTAATTCTTACAAATGGGGCTAATATTAATATGAGTAATTATGTAATTAATGTTGCAAGTGGTAAATCTATCATTGCTACAAATGCAACTGGTACTGGCTTTTAAGTAACAATACTTATTGTAAAAAAATTAGCTTATTAACTCAGTATTTTAAAGTTAATTTTGCAGTATGTTTACAGGAATCGTTGAATGTATAGGTAAGATTGAATCTATTACTCAAAATGGCACCAATTATACGTTTTGGGTAAATTCGCCCCTATCTAGTCAGTTTAAAATTGATCAGAGCGTTAGCCATAATGGGGTATGTTTAACTGTGGAAGAAGTTATAGATCATCAACATCGTGTAACTGCAATTGAAGAAACCATCAAGAAAACCAATCTACAATATTGGTCAGTTGGCAGTTATATCAATATTGAGCAATGCATGCAAATGAATGGTAAATTAGATGGTCATATTGTTCAAGGGCATGTAGACACAACCGCCATTTGTGTTGAAGCACTTACACTCGCTGGCAGTTGGGAATACCGATTCGAGTTTGCTCCTGAATTTGCACATTTGGTAATCGAAAAAGGTTCAATCTCTGTTAATGGTACAAGCCTCACCTGCTTTGATGTTACTAAAAATAGTTTTAAAGTAGCCATTATACCATATACCTATCATCACACAAGTATTCACCAAGTTGTTGTTGGTAGTATCGTAAATATCGAATTTGATATTATTGGTAAATACGTAAGCCGAATGGCCGAATTGAAAAACTAGCTGACGTTTCAGTTTTATGTGTAAAAGCCTGCAGTTAAAGGTGTTTGAGTACTATTCAGGCAATTATTACGCAAGTGAATGTCACATTAAATTTATTATCTACAACTGGTATTTACATTTTTTTTACTTCGCCACTACCCACTATTTTTTGCGTAACTGTCGCATTGCCTTGATAAAGAACAGAACCGCTGCCAGCAATATGCGCATCTAATTTTACATCTGCAAATATTTTAACATCACCACTGCCCGCAATATCAGCTTCAGCGTTTTCAGCTTTTAATTCATCACCATTAAAATTGCCGCTTCCAGCAATTTTTATAGTAAGATCCTTCGTTTCACCTTTCATTTTAATATCGCCACTGCCTGCAATACTCGCTTCTATCGTAGGTGTATTTACTTCTATATCTGTATTACCACTTCCAGCTAGGCTTACTTTTAGTTTATTGCTCCCTGTAAATTTACCTTTAGTAGTAACATTACCACTACCTGCCGATGTAATCGCTTCTAAATGTGGTGTTGTAATGTAGACTACTAACTTATTTTCGGTTAAATAACCAATACCCTCATCCATTCTAATCACTAAATAGCCATCTTTTTTTTCGGTTATAATGTGCTTAATTAGATTATCATCGCCTTCAATTTTTAAGGAGGTGCTTGTACCAGGCATGATTTCTACATCAAAACTGCCAACAGCCTTGATTTTTTCGGCATCACTAATAGTTCTTACTTCTGTAGCCATTACACCGCTACCTTTAATTGTTTCAAAATGGCAACTGGCTAATAAGGATGTAGCTATAATAATAACTGGAAAAATTTTTTTCATTTCAAATAAGTTTTCAGTTGGCTAAAGATAGGTATTTTAGAGTTTCAAGTCATATCGAAAGTAAAAACAAAGTATTTATCATAATCCAAAAATAAATCGACGATTCATCTTTGACTTCGCACTATTCATTATTTTTATCACATGGATATACAAATAATTAAAGCTGGCGGTGGCTTGGTTCTTAACGAAAACAATGAATTACTGATGATTTTTCGAAGAGGCTTTTGGGATTTACCTAAAGGTAAATTAGACGAAGGAGAAACCATCGAAGCTTGTGCTGTAAGAGAAATACAGGAAGAAACAGGCTTACAAGAAGTTACTTTGGGTAGATTTATTGGCACTACACAACATCAATATTTCGATAAATTCATGAATAAACAAGCAATAAAGGAAAGCCACTGGTACGAAATGACAGCCAATAGTAGCCAAGTATTACAACCACAAACAGAAGAAGATATTACTGATATACGCTGGGTAAGTAAAACTGAGTTGCCATTATTATTAGCCAAGAGTTACCCAAGTATTGTGGAGATTGTAAACAAATATTTAATGAACTAACAATTATTACCCATAATTTAAACTGACAAATCAATGAGAAAATTTGTATCAAAAGCCATTTTACTAGCGCTATTTTGTGTAGGCATTTGTATTGAAGCATCTGCCATTTCGCTAACGCCAAATCCTATTGATAGCGCTAGCACAACAACAGTAGATAAAACAGTGCTTAACAATGCAATGAATGACTTTAAAAATCTTTCAAGGCGAGAGCGGAAAAGTAGAATTACTGAAGCTAAAAAAGCACTGAAAGATTATAAGAAAAATAAAAGTGGTGACGCAGATACAAACACCCTTTTATTATGCATCTTGGCAATTTTGTTGCCGCCATTAGCCATCTATTTAAAAGAAGGCGAAATCAATTCTAAATTTTGGATTGGCTTGCTACTTACTTTGCTAATATGGTTGCCAGGTGTTATTTATGCCCTATTGGTAATTTTAGGCAATGCCTAAGCCATCATTTTTACAATTAACTCTTTCATTAAGCCAGCATCATCTGCGCTGCCATTGCCAATACCAATGCTGCGCAGATTGTAGCTGTGCAATAACAGTAAAATACGCTCGATACCTTGCTGGCCATAGTTTTTGGCAGATTGTAGGTAATCTTTCATGAAGTAAGGATTAACGCCAAGTGCTGTGGCAATGTCTTTCTCATTATTGCTTTGCACGCCAAAAACCATATAGGTTTTACTAAAAAAATTATACAATGCTGGTAATACCATTTGTATGGGCGCAGCTTTCGGATTTTGCTCAAAATAATGCGCAATGCGAATAGCTTTTGGTAAGTTCTTTTTAGCCAAAGCATCTTGTAATTCAAATACGTTAAACTCTTTGCTGACACCAATGTATTTCTCAATATCGTCTTCGGATATGGCTTTACGACCTGCAAGGTTCACAGCTAGTTTTTCAATTTCGTTTTGTAGGCGACTTAAATCATTACCAATATGGTCTACCAACAAAAGCAATGCTTTTTGGTCAATACTCAAGCCATGATGGTTAATCATGTTATTTGCCCAATCTGGTAATTGATTGTCGTACAGCTTTTTAGTAGACAGCAACTCGCATTTTTGCTTTAAAATCTTAGCGAGTTTACTTCTACCGTCCACTTTCTTCTCTTTGTAGCTAACTACAAAAACTGTTGATGACAGCGGATTTTCAATATAACTTTCTAGCTTATCGATATCCTTCATGTGCTGCGCTTCTTTTAGTACCACCACTTGCCTATCGGCAAACATTGGATAACGCCTACAAGCATTTACTACATCGGCCCAATTGGCATCACGACCATAAAATATGGTCAAATTAAAACTCGCTTCGCTTTCAGAAAGAATGTGATGTTCTGCATAATTTACTACTTCATCAATAAAATAAGGTTCATCGCCTTCTAACCAATAGACAGGTTTAAACGCTTTTTTCTTAAAATCAATGATAATTTTTTCAGCAGACATAGGGCAAAAGTAGCGTAGATAGCAATATAGATAATAGGGATTCTAATAGATGTGTTATGATTTTGAATTAATAATTTTACGATGCTCAATGAGGGTTGATGGCTGTAAAAGTTTTGTGATATAAAGTAATTTAGTTAAAAAAGAATGCCCAGATACTTACTTACTTACGCTGTTTAGACTTTAAAAAAACTAAAATCTCTTCCTTCAATTTGTCTCTTTCAGGATTACTTGGAAGTTCATCTTCAATCAAAGAATCAGTGATTGTCATTTTCTTTTCAGTTATATCGCCTGGGTACTTCAAATAACACCAACTTGGAATTTTAAATTGTTTTTCAATAAGAAAATATTTCAACATGTCAAGGTGATCCGACAAAAGCACAGCTGTGATTAATGACTCTCTACCTTCAATAGGATATATATCCAACCTTGCCCCATTTTCAACCATCACTTTTAAAGAGGCTAGATTACCACTTTCACACACATAAATTAAGGCTGACCTAATGAACTTTGATTTATATGCCAATGTATCACTATTTTTTGGAGTATTAATAGCATTTACATCACCACCATATTTTATGAGCATTTTTAATGTTTCAGCGCCTGTTGGATAACTTGATCTTAATTTACAAAAATCAAGAAAAGGAGTTGAACCAGTAACAGTTGATTTTATATTAGGATTTGCCCCTAATTTTAATAGCTGTTCTATAGATAGGTTCTTATTATTTAAAATTGCCAAAGTGAGCAAAGTTTCACCAAATCTTGACTCTTGAAAATCTATATTCAGCTTATCCTCGTTGACTATCTTACTCATAGCAGAAGTATCTTCTGCTTCAACAGCCCTAGCTAATTTTTGTACTGGTGTATTATTAAATAAACCAAAATCAAATCCAGGTGCAATAGATGATAGTGATTGACATGCCCCTACATTTATTGAAGCTAAAATGATAAGTGAGTATCTTAGAAATTTTAACATATGTTTTAATATTGTATAATAAAAGGCAGGTTCATATAAAGGTATTTATTTTTAATGAGATTTACTCTCAGATAACAGTAGAAAAGCGATATGAACGTACAAGTGTGCGACGCAACAGCAGCTATATAGTAGTACCAAAGTTGGTTACAACGATATCTATAATTTTACACGTGGGTCTACAATACTGTACAATACATCTGCCAAAATATTGACGAGTATAAAAAATGTGGCGGTAATGAGTACACTACCCATTACCACAGGAAAATCGAGTTTTTCTAAAGCATCTACAGTGACTTTCCCGATGCCTTTCCAACCGAAGATATATTCAACAAAAAATGCACCTGCCAGCAACTCGGCAAACCAGCCTGTAATAGCTGTAATGACTGGATTGAGCGCGTTGCGCAAAGCATGTTTAAAAATGACAGCGCGTTTGCTTAAGCCTTTGGCATACGCTGTACGAATATAGTCTTGCTCAAGCACATCTAGCATAGCGCTGCGCGTAAGCTGCACTATAATTGCCAATGGACGAATGCCCAATGTAATAGCTGGTAAAATGAGATTTTTCAGCTGTAAGTGCTTGCCACTGAAGGCGTCGATGTCGTATAAACTGCCTGTCATGCTAAGGCCAGTATAATGGCTCAGCACAAAGCCAAATAGATAAGCCAGAATAATGCCCATAAAAAAAGATGGCGCAGAAATACCTAACACACTAGCAAAAATACTGCCTGTATCATAAATGGTGTTTTGCTTTACAGCTGCCAAAACGCCTAATAAAATACCAATAACTGTGGCTATTAACATGGCCGTGAATGCTAAAATAATGGTACCTGGCAAAGCTTCAAACAACACGTCAGTAACCTCTTTTTTGGTTTGGTAAGAGCGGCGTAAATAAGGCAGCTTAATACCAATTTTGGTATTATTACTACCAATGAAAAAGCCTTTCAGTTGCTTAGTTTCAATCTCTTTAGTAGAATGAATGGCTATGGGCGACACATCATTGGCATATAGTAAAAATTGCTGCCATTTGGGCTTATCAAGCCCCAATTGTTGGCGAATATTATTGATGGTTTTTGCATCGCCACTTTGCCCTAATACCAATCTGGCAGGATCGCCAAAACCCTGAAAGAGAAAGAACACCATTACCACCACACCTGCTAAAACTAGCAAGCCATATAAGATTTTTTTGGTGATGAATTGAAGCACTGTTCTGGTTTATGATTTGAGATATATGATTTTATGTTTTAAAATTCGTGTAATCCTTTGTCAAAATCTTCGAAGCTAAATTTATCAACAATCTTAGCTTGCTTCATTAAAAAGTAGGTTGCATTTACTCTCGCTGCTGTTTTAATCAGCGTGGCATCGCATTTTAGTATGGTGATGCTATCGCTTGCTATCTTTTGCAATGCTTCGTCAGATTGAGAAGTTACATAAAACAGCGGAATTTGATGCTTTTGGCAGTAGGCTTTTGTAATGAGTAAATCAGTATGCCATTTTTCATAGTTACTAGGATATTCGTTGCTTAATACCATTATATATTTAGGTAAACTAAACACAGCATTCGTAGTATCTACACCGTTGGTATTTACAAGGTTAAAACTGATGATTTTTGGTTCATTACTACCTTTTTTTACCAATTTATCTATACGGTTAACGTAGATATAAGTGCTATCAAAATCTGCTGGAAAATTGTTTTGATCAAACGCTATGGGCTTACCATTTTTTGTGTATTGGTAAATGATGGTCGTGCTGTCAGGTACATAATTTTTAGGCTTTTGCATTTGCTCTATAATATTATTGCCCACTTTGTAAGGCAAACAATCGTGAAAAGGCAAATGGTTGAGTACATACCATTGGATACCTGTAAAGAAAAACACACAAGCAAGCGACAACATATCTGCAACGCGCAACTTAATAGTACTGGTTAGCTTTTTGTAATTAATGGTTAGTAGGACTATTAACACCAACAATACAATATCTTTTAAAAAGCTTTGTAAAGGTGTTAGCGGTAAGCAATCACCCAAGCAGCCGCAGGTTTTTATTTTGCCACTCAAAAAAGCATAGCCCGTTAAAAAAGTAAAAAAGATGATGAGTAATAATAATAAGCGGGTTACAAATTTCATTCTTTGCCCTAATAACAAAGCCACACCACAAACCACTTCAAGCACATTCATAAAAATAGCTAAGTACAAAGCGTACTTGTCTAGCGCAAACCATCCCCAAACCTCAAAAAACTCTTGCATTTTGTAGGTTAAGCCTAGTGGATCATTGACTTTAACTAAGCCAGAAAAAATAAATAATAAGCCAACTAGCCAACGGATAATTAAAAGTGCTTGTTTCATAAAGTGAATTTTGAGTGGTGAATGGTCAGTTGTCAATAGTCATTTGTGTGAATAGCATTTTAACCATCAAACAAGATAGCATCTATGCACCATTATCTTGCAATATCAAGGCAAATACTGCGTAGTTAATAATGTCCACATAATTTGCATCAATACCTTCGCTAATCAGCGTTTTACCATCGTTTAGCAATATCTGTTTAATGCGTAATAGTTTCATTAAAATTAGGTCTACAAAACTTTCTTGGCTCATGTCTCGCCAAGCCTCGCCATAGTCGTGGTTTTTGTTTTGCATGGTGTCTTTTGCAAAAGCAACTTGCTTATTATACGCAATGTTTACTTGCGCTACGGGCAGTTCTTCAATTTTCGGTTCATCTATTTCTAGCTGAATTAAACCAATAATCGCATAGTTAATGATGCCTTTAAATTCGCCTGCCACATCATCTGCTACCAATTGTAATTTCTTTTCTTGAATGGTACGAATACGAAGTGCTTTAATAAAAATTTGGTCAACTACCGATATGGTGCGTAACACACGCCAAGCTGTGCCATAATCTTGTACTTTCTTTAAAAAAATATCCTTGCTTTTGGTTATCACTGCATCGTACTGCTGCGAGGTATTGTTCATCTTGCACCGCTTAATAATATGTTTATAAATACTTAATTCAACCTCTAAGATAGCATTTGTGCTATTACCTTTGAAGCATTGCAATATAATAGAAACCACAGAATGTTTACACTCAATTGTAAAGGGCGCCTGCTGATAATAGACAAACCCATTGTAATGGGCATCATTAATGTCACGCCAGATTCTTTTTTTGAAGATAGCAGACAACAAAACATAAAAGAGGTTGTAAGCAAAGCAGAACAAATGTTGCACGATGGCGCCACCATTATTGATATTGGAGGGCAAACGACAAAGCCTGGAAGCGAAGCAATTGGTGCTAGCGAAGAAATGAAACGGGTGATACCAGTTATTAAAGCTTTGGTACAAACTTTTCCCGGCATTTATATTTCCATCGATACTTATCATGCTATTGTTGCAAAAGCAGCAGTTGAAGCTGGCGCTTGTATGGTAAATGATATAAGTGGTGGCATGATGGATACGGAAATGCTGATAACTGTCGCTAGTTTAAACGTGCCGTACATATGTATGCATATGCAAGGCACACCACAAACCATGCAAGTAAATCCAACTTATGAAAATGTTACCAAAGAAGTTCTAGACTTTTTTATAGAAAGAATGGCCGCTTGTAGGCAAGCAGGCATTAAAGATGTGATAGTAGATGTTGGCTTCGGTTTTGGCAAAACAATCGCACATAATTTTCAACTACTAAAAGAAATGGCGGTGTTTAAAATGCTTGATGCACCTATTTTAGCAGGCCTATCAAGAAAAAGTACTGTTTACAAAACCTTGGGCATTTCTGCTAAAGAAGCATTGAACGGTACAACGGTTTTAAATACTATTGCTTTACAAAACGGTGCTGATATTTTGCGTGTCCACGATGTGAAAGAAGCCAAAGAAGCGATTGTTTTGGTGGGTAAGTTGGGGTAAAATATAATATATTAAATATAAAAACGGTTGCCAAACTTTTGGCAACCGTTTTTATTATATTGTATCTACTTAAAATTTATTTTAGCGAAATCTGCGTATGCTCTGAGTATTTATTTTACTTCACCACATCAAAACTCACGCATTCTTTTAGCTCTTTCTCAGTGTAGGCAAGTCCATATTGTTTCAGCACATCATCTGGCACACCGTTCCATTGGTTAGGTACATTGCCCTTATAGCCTATGTCCTTCACCCCTATTTCTGAAGTGTAAAAACCACTAGCTACCAAATCACGCATGGTTGAGAAAAAAGCAACGCCTTGCTGCAAACCAGGTTTAACTTTTCCTTTTTTTACAGTATTGCCTTGCTCGTCTTTAAACTCAATTTCTGGGTAAGCGATATCCTCTACAATTTGTATTTGCTGCTCGTGAGAAGCATCTACAAATGCAGTATTAAAGCGCTTAAAGCTTTCCATATCTAACCAACGCAAACCACCACGTACAGGGGTTTGCAGTTCGGGCTTATCTTTTACAATAAACTCAATAAAGTCATGCACTTTAGCTTCTGAAGCACTGCCACTCACAGCATCTTTTGGTATAATGATGTCTTCAAGTACTACAATGGTCTTCATTTCATGGCTTGTAAAAAAAGTTGGTTGCGCCATGACTTTATCGTAAGCAGCTTTCTCTTCTTTCATTCTATCTAACCCTGCAAATGCATCTGCACCTGCTTGTGGATTTTTTGACGTGGGCGTTTTACAAGCTTCTACTACCAATCCTGCCGCTGCAGAACCAACTAATAATGCTTTTATCGATTTTCTCCTATCCATTTTGAATTTGAGATTTGTGATTAATAATTTGAGATTTAAAGCCCCACCTTTGAAGGGGTTTGGGGCAGCTTATATGTTCTGCTTCTTCATTTCGTCAATGATGTATTCACTTGCCCGCATTGACAGCGCTAAGATGGTCCATGTAATATTTTTATCAGCCTGACTTACAAACTGCCCGCCATCCACACAAAATAAATTTTTACAATCATGCGCTTGGCTATGTTTATTTAATGCAGAGCGTTTAGGATCGTTACCCATACGTACAGTACCAGCTTCGTGAATAATTTTACCAGGTGCTTCAAGACCGTAGTTGTTGCTTGCATCGTCGTTTCCGCCCCAAGTGATAACAGCACCCATATTGTGCATAATTTCCTTGAAAGTTTCTTTCATGTGCTTAGCTTGGTTAATCTCGTGTTCGCTCCATTTTACGTTGAACTTTAATACTGGTATGCCATATTTATCTACTACGTTAGGGTCTATAGCGCAGTAATTACTTTCTAATGCAATCGCTTCGCCGCGGCCGGCCATCCCCACACTAGCTCCATAGAAATAACGATAATCTTCTTTTAAACTTGCGCCATAACCACCAGGTTGTTTTTGCGTACCATGAACCGCATATTTCCCATTTAAAAACTGAATGGAGTTGCCAAATCCATATGCTGGTTGGCTCATACCACCCCAATATTCAATATGATAACCTCGTGGAAAATCTAGCTTTTTATTATCCAACCACCAAGGGCTGTATACATGTAATCCGCCAACGCCATCTTCGTTGTAACGCTTTCTATCAAATAGTTTTGGTAAAACACCGCCTAAAGCTGCGCCCGTGCTATCGTGTAAATATTTACCTACAACATTACTATTATTGGCCAATCCATTTGGATGCCTTGTAGACTTTGAATTCAACAATAAACGCGCACTTTCGCAAGCACTAGCAGCCACAATCACTGTGCGGCCAGATACTTGGTATTCCATGCCATCATCTTTATTGATATATGAAACCCCTGTAGCTAAACCTTCGGCATTGGTGAGCACTTCACGAGCCATTGCATTGGCTACAATATCTACATTACCAGTTTTTAAAGCTGGATAAATTAAAACATTGGTTGCAGAAAAATCAGCTTTAGCCATGCTACAGTTGCGGTTACATTGGCCACAAAAAAAGCATTGACCTCTATCATTATTTAATTTTTGGGTAAGGATAGACATACGTGACGGGATCACATTTACCCCTGCGGTGGTAGCAGCATTCTTTATAAATAATTCGTGTAAGCGCGGCTTAGGTGGCTTAAGAAAAATACCGTCTGGATCGTTTTCCAAACCTTCGTTAGTGCCAAAAATGCCTATCAAACGGTCTACTTTATCGTAATAAGGCTTCACATCTTCATAGCCAATCGGCCAATCGTCACCAAGACCATCAATACTTTTGCGTTTAAAATCTTTAGGGCCAAAACGCAATGAAATTCTACCCCAGTGATTGGTACGTCCACCAAGCATTCTAGCGCGCCACCAATCCCATTCAGTACCTTTTTCTTTGGTATAAGGTTCGCCGTCAATTTCCCAGCCCCAATAGCAAGCATCAAAATCGCCGAAAGGACGGTGCTTTGTAGAGGCACCACGACGTGGACTTTCCCAAGGATTTTTAAGTTGTGTAATGTTTTTCTGAGGGTCGTACATCGCACCAGCCTCAATAATGCAAACTTTTAAACCAGCATTTGCCAAAACATAAGCGGCCATGCCACCACCAGCGCCAGAACCTACTATGACAGCATCGTAATGCTTGGGCTGCTTTTTAATGTTGAAATCTCCCATTTTACAATCGTTAATTGAAATGGAAAGTTATGGGAAATATTTTCTGAAAAAATTATCGTTGAAAATTTTATTTATAAAGCCTCGAAAATACCATCCTGTTTGTTCTTGCGTACATTGTTCGCTTCAAAATAGCAACCGTTCATCGCTACATACACGCCTTTTGGTAAGGTTTGAACAAATGCCAATGCACTGCCTAAATTAAATAATCCATCAGAACTGCCAAATTTATAAGGTATCATGGCTCCAGTAAGTACAATAGTTTTATGAGTGATTTGTTCAGCCAATTTTTTCGCTGTTTCTACCATCGTATCTGTACCGTGCGTAATAATTATGGCCGTTTCTTCAGCGGCTTTGCAATAATCTACGATGGTTTGCCTATCAGCTTCAGTTAGTTGTAAGCTATCGGCCATCATTAACGTGTGTGATTTTACAGGCGCTAAGTTTCTGCCCAATTTTAGCATCTCTTGCAGATGCGTATCTTTAAAAAATAACTCACCTGTTAGTTCATTGTATTCTTTATCGAAGGTACCACCTGTTACCAATATTAATATTCCCATAATTAAAATAATTAAAGACGGCAAAGATGGCTATTTTATTGCTTTTTTAGTGTGATAATATAATAATCACCAATAATAGTAAAGGGCCAAAAAGTTTTTAACCGATGCTCCATTTTTACAAAAAAATAGAAGCATTTTGGAAATTTTATTGGAAAGTTTTCAATAAACGATGGGGGTACGATGGTACACATACCCTCAAGTTGTAGTAATACAAAGTCTTTTTTAAGACAATTGATAATGTAGGAAGGATTGTAATACCAACAACGGAAATATTGTCCCATAATATGTGCTTGCGCGCCATGCTTTTTAGTGCTCGTCAATCGTCTAAACGCTAATGTAAATTCGCCTTTAAAGGCTAGTAACAATTCCCAAAGCGAAAATTTAGGCATGATGACCAATGTTGCTATGCCATTTGGTTTTAAAAGTTTAGAAAAATATGCCAATACTTGCGATAGATTTTCTGCACAATTAAGCCCTGCAAAATTGCTGAAAATACAGTCGTATAGTTGCTTATCAGCAAGTGTTTCTAAGTCATTGAAACTGCATATTTCAGTGGTAATTTTGCTGGACAGGCCCGCACTTGCAACTTTTTGTTTTAGCATATTTTGCATGCCTTCCGAAATATCTGTGGCATGTACTGAATGTCCTTGTTGGGCCAACCAAATAGCATCATCACCAGTACCACTGTTTAACTCTAAAATGCGGCTATTTTCAAGTAAATATTTTTCTAAAACAGCCCTTACTCTTGCGCGTTTGTAAGCAACAATTTTATTGCCAGCGTATTCCATATCAAAGACACTCGATTGCTTGCTAAAAGCCTTGGCTGCAAGCATTTCGTGTTTTTTTATTGATGCGGTTTTCATACGATTGTTTACTGGTTTTGTAATTGCTTTAACTTAAAAGAGCTCCATTTTTTGCCAAGCCAATAATAAGGCAATTTACCTGCTGTTTTCAACTGGATAATATCTTTTTCACGCAATGATTTCCCAAGATTTCTAATGCTAAATTTACTCTTTTGCAAATGAAATTCTTTATGGGTATGACTATATAAGTGTTTATAAAAATTTGGTGTAAATGTACTCTGGTACATCATTGCTAAGTCGTCAGAATCTGTCCAATTTTGCTTCTCTTTTAATTGTGCTTTTACCTTGTTGTAAAAGCCTGTGCCTGGCAACGGATAAGACACAGATATGCCAATGTCATGTGGTAGCAAGTCTTTTACCATCTGCAATGTCAAGTCAATATCACTCGCTTCCTCGCCCAAATAGCCATATTGTAAAAACAGACAAACTTTTACACCATACTTTTTTAAAAGTTTGGTGGCATCATAAATTTGTTGAATCGTTGTGCCTTTATCCATTGCATCTAATACCTTTTGCGAGCCGCTTTCTGCACCCATCCAAACTTCGTCTAAGCCTGCTTCTACCAAATTTTGAATCGTATCTTCTTTCAATAGCAGATCAGCTCTACATTGGATTTTAAGTTTGGGTGTAATGGCAGTTGCTTGTAGATGTTGATTAAACGCACGTACCCAGCCTGGTTTTAATCCAAAAATATCATCGCAAATCCAGTAATGCGAGGCATCATACTCTGTGTACAACATCTTCAATTCTGCTACAACCGATTCTGCATCACGCGTATTATATCTATTACCATAAATAGGTTTGGCACACCAATTACATTTAAAAGGACAGCCTCTTGTGGTAGCAATATTTAGTGAAAAGTAACCATGGTGTTGCATCCAAATAGACCGATAGTTGTAAATATTGATTAAATCCCAAGCTGGCATTGGCAGCAATTCAAGATTGGTGAGTACCTGCCTTTTAGGGTTTGTAATCAGTTGTTTATTTGCAAGATAGCTGATACCTAAACATTGTTCAATAGGTGTATCTCCTTGCAATAGCTCAAGTAATGTCAATTCTGCCTCACCATTCATTACCACGTCTGCACCTGCTTCTAGATACAAAAGCGGATTATCTGTGGCATCTGGACTATTTACCAATATTTTACAACCCGCAGTTTTTGCATGCGCCATCATCTTAATGCAAGCACTACGCATAATGGTTAAACACATTTTACTGAGATAATTAAAATTATCATCATATACTACAAAATAAGCTGGTTGTACTTGGGCTATAATTGGCTGAATATTATCGGGTGAAGTCTCTAAACTGCTATCAAATAATGTCACTTCATGCCCATCTTTTCTTGCCACTGCGGCCGCTACAATAGTGCCATAAGGTGGATAGGGCTTTTGCAATTGCCATTGCTTTTCATCAAGCCTGTAGAAATATGCGTTTGTAAAAAGTACCTTCAATTTATTAGCATTTAGGAATGAAAAGAATCTGCAAAAGTTTGGTGAAACTTAATGTTTAAAAGGCTTTCATATTGCTGCAACCGATTTGTAAAAAGCGACATAATAGAACAATAATGATCTTGCGTGTGTGCCTTTGCTGTAAAGCGTTTCAACTCAAGCTCATTGGCATTTATAAACTTTCTGGTTGCCATTTTTTTACGCCAATTATTTTGCGTTAGCAACATCAATTTTTTATCAGCCCACTCACCAAATGAATTATTAAAAAGCGCTTCCAATGTTTGTTGCAAAATGCTTTGAGTATGGGGAACATATTGCGTGGCATATTGGTTTGCATTGGGGAAATATTGCTTTGTCCAATCATTATAACGTTGAAAAATACGATACGTTTTACCATTATAGGTTGGTATCAAAGTAATAATTTCCATAGCAGAATAATAGGTGCGATGTTGAATGGTAAGATGCTGCTCATCTATCATATAATTGTAACAAAAAAACTTACTACGATTAAAGAATAATAGCTTTTGGCAAATGATAAAAAATAATCTACAAACCCATAGGCGATTAGGTGCAGTGATGATGAAGTAATCGATATCAGATTGTGCATCAATATAATTTTTTGAAATAGAACCAGATAACATCACACCTCGCACAAATGGCAAGTGCTTGATAAGCGCCGTCACCCATTTAGCAATGCGTAAATATTGGGTGGCTTTGTTATTGGCTTTCAAACGTTGTTCTACCAAACCGATATCATTTCGCAACAGATAAAAGCCATTGATAAAATAGACATAACCTCCTTGAACCAATTCGCCAAGAGCAGATTGTAAAGATTCAGTGGAATCAATATCACTACGTTCAAAAATTTCGGTGAGTGTAAGCGGGTAGCTAAAAATATCCGAATATATGAGTGCTTTTAATGCTATTGCTGCTTCAGCAGACACTAAAGGCCTAGATTTGATATAGGCAACAGCTAAAGACATATTGAACGGGTTTTTTGTTAATCATTCATCGGCATTGAGTAAGCTATGGTTGCCAAAGCTTTTTAATTTTTAAACAAAACTGAAAGCAACCATTATTTTAATTTTGACGTTATGAACGCAACTGCTTGAAATATATGCGAATAGTATATTTAAATTATTTCTACTCAAAAAAATACGAGCACCCCGAAGATTGGTTGGCAACAATGCAATCTGTAAATATTGTACTAGAACAACTAGCAAAAAAGCATTCAATTATTTCTGTGCAACAGATAAATTATGCGGGTGCTTTAGCTAAAAACGGTGTGCATTATCGATTTGTAGATTTTTATCAAAAAGCTACTTTCCTACCCTTTCGTTTAAACCGATTTGTAAAAACATTAAAAGCAGATGTCATTATTATTCATGGTACTGTGTTTCCCTTACAAACCATTTTATTGAGATTGTTGGTAGGGAAACGTATTACCATCGTCATACAACATCATGCTGAACAGCCATTTAGAGGCATTAAAAAAATAGTACAAAAAATTGCTTGTACAATGGTTAATGCCTATTTCTTTCCCTCAACAATAATTAGTAGTCAGTGGCAGCAAAATGGTCATATATCTATCAGCAAGCCCATTTTTAAAATTCACGAAGGGGCATCAAGCTTTCAAAAAATAGATAAGCCCATAGCAAGATTATGTACCAAACTATCAGGTCAGCCAATATATATTTGGGTTGGAAGATTAGATACCAATAAACATCCACTACTCACAATCAAAGCTTTCGAACGGTTTTTACAAGTACAACCTACTGCGAAACTGTATATACTTTTTTATAGATATGAATTATTGGAAGAGGTAAACCATTACTTATTGCAAAAGCTGTTGACGACAAAAATAATTCTAATAGGCAAAATACCTTATCAAGAGATGCCGAATTGGTATAGTAGTGCCGATTTTTATATCTCAAGTTCGTTTAAAGAAGGCACTAGTTTTTCACTGTCAGAAGCCATGTCTTGCGGTTGTATACCTATTGTTACAAATATTCCAACACATGTAGATATGCTAGGTAATAGCAGTGGCTTATTATACGAAGCGGGTAATGAAAATGCTTTATTTGAAGCGTTAGTAACATCTTTACACCTATCTATTGAAACAGAAAGCTTAAAAGCATTTCAACAATACCAATACCATTTAAGCCCAAGTAGTATTGCTGATAGTACAGTATCAGCGTTAAGAGAATTAGTATGAGCAACAAAAAACGTATTGCAATTATTACGCACGGTGGCATTGGTGGTGGCTATCAAGCGCAAGGTATACCCGAATTAATGCAATTGGTTTCAAGATTGGCAAACGATTTTGATATAACTGTTTTTTCGTTAACACAAGTTAGTAAGGGTTTTATACCGCCACATTATACGGTAAAAACAGTACCATTAAAGGACGAGACTAACTTGTACATAAGATTATTTTTTCTGCTGCTCATACTTCTGAAAACACATATTCTCAAGCCTTTTAGTTTATTTCAAGCATATTGGGGATTTCCTGGTGGTGTACTCGCTGCTATCATGGGTAAGTTATCTGGCAAGCCAGTTGTTACTACGTTTAAAGGTGCTGAAGTGGTTGATTTACCTACTATACATTACGGTTTATGGTCTTCAAAACGCATGCGATGGCTGCTTAAGCAGGTAACAAGTCATACAGATTGTGTGGTTGCCCATACCCAATATTATCTTGAAAAAATTAAAGCAAGTGGCCTGCCCTACAAACAATTAACCATCATATATGGTGGTATTGATACCTCTGAAATACCTGATAATATTACAAAATTACTGACACCACCTTATCAATTTTTCCATGCAGCCAATCTTAATTTAGTTAAAGACCAAACAACACTTTTACATGCGTTTAAAATGCTATCTACGCAAATTGATTGTCGCCTGCATATTGTAGGTTTTGATACTTTACATGGACAAATACAGCAATTGTCTGAGGATTTAGGGTTAAGTAAAAATGTTATTTTTCATGGTATGCTTCCGTACAAGGCATTGCAAACATTCTATCAGCGCGCAGATATTTTTCTACTCACTTCTTTATCAGAATCACAAGCACTAGTTATAAATGAGGCAATGGCGAATGGCTGTGTTGTTTGCGGCACAAGGGTAGGCTTATTGGCCGATTTAGAAGATAAAGCAACATTGGCTGTGGAAATACAAAACGCAAAAGACTTAGCAGATAAAGTATTGGCATTATTGCAAAATGAAACAGAATACAAAGCTTTACAAGCCTTTGGTAAAGAATGGAGTTTAAAACATGATATCAACTACACCGTAAAAGCATACACAGATTTGTATCATCAATTGATACAATAACTACTTTTAATCATTCCTATCATTGCAATCATTTCCAATCATAGATACATTTTAACCATACTTTACATCAATCCGTTCACAACCTATGGTTAATGTGTGTAATTTTCAACATTGCAAATAATCCATTAACAGAAGTGTAAATTTGTATGAACAATTATGCCCACATGCAAGTAGATTTTGAAAGAAATAAGAACCTAAAAGCGTCAGGCATCACGCTATTGATATGTAGTTTATTGTTTATTATTTTCTTTTTTGTACAATGGTCTTTGCCAAATATTCCACCGCCTGTACAAGAAGAAGGTATTGAGGTAAACTTAGGCAATAGCGAAACAGGTATTGGTGATATTGCCCCACAAACCCCAGGCACTCCTTCAAAAACAGAAGAACCAATAGCCAACACCCCACCTGCAGCAAAACCAGCGGCACAACAACCGCAAAACATAGCAACCGACGAGAACGAAACCGATGATGCAGCAACCATCAATAAGCCTATGAAAACTATTGTAAAAGCAAAACCTAACAATAATCCACCCATAGTTGCAAAAAAGCCTAAAGCGGAAGTACCACCAACACCACCAGCTCCCAAACCTCGTGCACAAATGGGTAAATATTCTGGTGGTAATGGTACAGGCGGTAATAACGGCGATAGTTATAATGGTGTAAAGAATCAAGGTATTGCAGGCGGTACTGGTGATCAAGGCAAACCGAACGGCAATCCCAACAGTGATAGTTATACAGGTAATGGCGGCACCGGCAACAGTGGTGTTACGATCAGAAGTGGCCTAGCTGGTAGAAGATTTGCAAAATTGCCCAGCTTTGAAGATGATTTTAACGAACCAGCGAAAGTAGCTGTAGATATTGTGGTAGACAAAAACGGTAACGTGACTTCTGCAACTGTAAATCCTCGTGGTACCACCACTACAAATAGCAATATTCGTAGCATTGCGCTACGCAAAGCAAGAGAACTAAAATTGAATGCTGGTAATGAAGATGACCAAAATGGTACGATTGTTTTTAATTTTAAACTAAGAGGATAGCCTTTCAAGTTTCAAGTTTCAAGTTTCAAGTTTCAAGTGAAGAATTTATTTGCAACTACTAATATTGTGCAATCATTTAATTTTCACAATTGACCATTCGCTACAATGACTTATCAAGAAACGCTAGATTATTTATTTAATAAATTGCCGATGTTTACCCGTATTGGGGCAGCGGCTTTTAAAAAGGACTTAACCAATACCATTGCTTTATGTGAAGCATTAGGCAATCCACATAAACAATTCAAAACCATACATGTTGCTGGTACAAATGGTAAAGGCAGTACCAGCCATATGCTCGCTGCTGTATTACAAAGTGCTGGCTACAAAACTGGTTTATACACCTCCCCGCATTTACATGATTTTAGAGAGCGCATCAAGGTGAATGGGCAAATGTGTGAAGAGGCCTTCGTGGTAGATTTTACTAAGCGTATCATACCTTTCATTGAAACCATTGAGCCATCTTTTTTTGAAATTACAGTTGCCATGGCATTTGACTATTTTGCCCAACAACAAGTAGATATTGCGGTGATTGAAGTGGGTTTAGGTGGCAGGCTGGACAGTACCAATATTATCACACCAGAATTATCTGTTATTACCAATATCGGTTACGATCACATGCATATGCTTGGCAATACTTTAGCGCTCATTGCAGGTGAAAAAGTAGGTATTATTAAACCTAATATTCCTGTTGTTATTGGTGAATATTTGCCAGAAACAAAGCCTGTTTTTATCCAAAAAGCTACGCTAGAACATGCCCCAATTGTGTTTGCGCAAGACAAAAGATATGTTGCTGATTTTAAAAATGAACACCACCAATTGGCAATAGACCTAGCAGAACATGGCAGCGATATTAGGCATAGTTATATTCTAGATTTACCAGGTATTTATCAATGTAAAAATTTATTAACTGTTATTGAAGCTATTCACCAGCTACGCCTCCAAGGCTGGCAACTTGACGAAGCCATAGTAAAAAAAGCGCTTTATCAAGTAAAGAAATTAACGGGATTGTATGGTAGATGGCAATTGGTACACGAACATCCAAGCATTATATACGATGTAGCACATAACGAAGATGGCATAAGGCAATTAACCGAACAATTAGAATTATCTACTTATCAGCATTTGCATATTGTAATGGGTATGGTGAAAGATAAAGACATTTCTAAAGTGTTACAATTAATGCCAAAACATGCCTCTTATTATTTCAGCAAAGCGCCTATACCTAGGGCTTTAGAAGATGTAACGCTGCAACAAATGGCTGCTGAATTTGGCTTAACTGGTAAGCCTTATAGTACAGTGAACAATGCACTACAAGCTGCTGTTAATGCCTCTGATAAACAAGATCTAATTGTAGTATGTGGTAGCATATTCATCGTTGCAGAAGCTACTATTGACGCCATAAAATTCTAACGCATGACCAATTTTGACACATCCTTATTTACTGCTAAGCAATTAGACGAACAAGATATATTAGCCCCTTTTAAAAGACAGTTTCATTTTCCAAAACATCAAGACACAGATGTGATTTATTTTTGTGGTAACTCACTAGGCTTACAGCCCAAAAATGTTGAAGCCGCAGTATTACAAGAATTGAGTGATTGGAAAAATCTAGCTATAAGTGGTTTTGCGAAAGCTCAAAATCCTTGGCTCACTTATCAAGAATATCTCAAGCCCACATTGGCCAATATTGTTGGTGCCAAAGCGGATGAAGTGACTGTGATGAACACGCTTACCGTGAACCTGCATTTACTGATGCTATCGTTTTACAAACCCACCAAGCAACGTTTTAAAATCATGATGGAAGCAGGTGCGTTTCCATCCGACCAATATGCCATAGAAACCTTGGTTAAGCATTTTGACTTAGAACCAAATGATGCCATTATTGAAATAGAACCTAGAGAAGGCGAAAAACTATTACGCACAGAAGACATTCTCTCAGCAATCGCACAACATGGCGATAGTCTTGCTGTGGTGATGTTTGGTGGCATTAATTACTATACTGGGCAGTTATTTGATATGGCTGCTATTACAGATGCTGCTCACAAAGTAGGTGCTATTGCAGGGTTTGATTTAGCGCATGTTGTTGGTAATGTTCCAATTCAACTACATGATTGGGATGTGGATTTTGCTTGCTGGTGCAACTACAAATATTTAAATGGCGGGCCAGGTGCCATTGGTGGCTTGTATGTGCATGAAAAATATGCGAGTAATCCTAGCACGCCCCGCTTAGCAGGCTGGTGGGGCAATGAAGAAGCCATTCGTTTTAAAATGGAAAAAGGCTTTGTACCTAAAACCACGGCAAGCGGTTGGAATATTAGTACCGCGCAAATTTTAAATACCGTGTCTTTGAAAGCATCTTTAGAATTATTTGCCGATGCAACCATTGAACGGTTGAGAGAAAAAAGTATTCAGTTGACTAACTATTTAGAATTTTTACTCCATCAATTGCCTAATATTCAATTTGAAATTATTACACCCAAAAACGTAGCAGAAAGAGGGGCGCAATTAAGTTTGTATTTCCTAGAAAATGGCAAAGCCATTCACCAAAAAATGATTGACAATGGCATTATTGTCGATTATAGAGAACCAGGTGTGATTCGGGTAGCACCTGCACCCATGTATTGTAGTTTTGAGGATGTGTATCGTTTTTATGCCATTTTGAGGGATCATTTTTAAGGTTTCTTGCTTGCAGAAAATACAGGTTTCGCAGAAATAAATTGCATTTCATTGTTAATTGGACACAAATGATACGATTTACTGTCCCAACGGAATTTGCTGAAGGCAAATCATATATTTTTTCGCCCCAGCGAAGTTCGCTGAACCCTTTTTACACAAAAAATCAATCCAGAAGATGGCGCGGCTTCAAAATGACCCGTTTTTTGCTTTTCTGCAGCTATCGCTAAAGCCATTTTATAATAAAAATAGTGCCAGCGGACGGCGCTAGAGCCAAATGATGCGTTTTCCCGTTCAGCGAAGTTCGCTGACAATATTTTTAATCAATCGTCTATCTGGCCTTCACCCTTTGATACACTGCCATTCCAAATCCGAGGACTGTAATAATAACACCAATCCAAAGCAAGTTGATCATAGGAAACTCATACACTTTTAGTGTAATTAAATCTGTAATGCCTGCACTTTCTTTAACCCCAATTTCAAACTTGCCTTTGCCGTCTGTTGGCACTCGGTTAAGTGCGATGACCATGCTCTGAGAAATAACCGTATCAGTAATACTACGTAACGCCGTTCCTTTTAAAGCAAAGCCAGGTGTTGCTTTGTAGCGTTTACCTTCTTTAGAAAATACTTCAATATCTAGGAAAACCGCTTGTTCGTCGGATGTATATTTATTTTGTAATTCCACAGGATTTTTATCTACTTTATGCAACACTAAAAAGCCATTGCTATAGAAAGTGGTATCGCCTAAACCGATTTCTTTATTCTGAAAAGTAGTTGTATCGGCTTTATTATTTTCTTGGAAAGAAGAAATATAGACAAAAATATCTTTGTACCAATAATGCTTGCTTGCAGGATTGGCAGCAAAACCCTCCATGTCTTTATTGTTTTTAATCAAATCTGGATACAATGCAAATTGCTCATTGCTAGATTTTGATTGAAACTTTACTTCAAAAAAACGCTTTCTTTCTTTGGTATTAAAGGTATCCTGTACATAAGTAACATGGTATTTACCCATATCTGTTACAATACCTTTAAATAGCGTAATATTCTCCGCTGGATCTTCTTTTTTATCCTTTTTAAACGTTGCAACACCTGTGGTATTCCAGCTTAATACCGTCTTTTTACTAGAAGAAATTAAAATCCCAAGCAATACCAAACCAAAGCCTACGTGTGCCACTGAAGCGGCTGCAAATTTTAATTTCCCTTTTACACCGATAATGATGTATGAAAAATTGGCGACTATTGAATAAACCGCTGAGAAAATAGCCACATGTACCGCACCCAAAAAACCAATACCGTGTTTGTCATAGTTGATATTACCGAAGCAACTAATAGCTAAGCTAATCAGCAATGATAGAGCGGTAGGTACTAAAATTTTCTTTGTAAAAAACCCCTTTGGCGTGTCTTTATATTTTAAATATTGGGTGATAGCGGTTAACAAGCCGATAACAATAGCCACAAACACCTGAATTCGGTTGTAAGCAAACTCAGGATCTTCGGATGGTGCAATAGACGCATTAAACAGTTTGTTATAAACAGGTACAGAGGTTTTAGCGATAATTAAAATACCTGATAAAAAGAATACCAATGAGCCGATAAACATCCAAAATTCTCGGCTATAAGTGCTTTCTTCTTTTGCAATAGTGGGGATGGATTTATAACGTACAATATACAAGGTATAAGCAGGAATAACAAACACCAACAAGAACAACAATAATTGCGTATTCATACCTAAATCTGTGAATGCATGTACCGATGTATCACCTAAAATGCCACTTCTTGTTAAAAAAGTAGAATACAGAATTAATATAAACGCAGAAATGTAAAAAAAATACGTGCTACGCAAACTATAAGCGGTGTGCTTATAAATCAAGTTACAATGTAGACCAGAAATCATAACCAACCATGGAACTAATGATGCATTTTCTACAGGATCCCAAGCCCAATAGCCTCCAAAACTTAAGCTTTCGTAGGCCCAAGCTGCGCCCATCATAATGCCTAAACCCAATATACCTGCGCTAAAAGAGGCCCAAGGTAAAGCAGGTTTAATCCAAGTATGGTCTTTTTTTAATAGGCCAGCAAAAGCAAATGCAAATGGAATAGTGGTACTTGCAAAACCTAAAAACAATACAGGGGGATGAATGACCATCCAATAGTTTTGAAGCAAGGTATTTAAACCTCTACCATCTTTCATCAAGGTTAAATAATCTGCTCTTATGCCACCTGTTACGGTGTCTTGCATAATGGGTGCATTATCTAAAATGCCTTCGTTACGTAACAAACTAAAAGGACTACTGCCAAGTTTTGCGCTAAAAAAGTACAAGCCAATAAGCATAGACGCCAAGCAGAATTGGGCAAAACTCACCACCGTCATAGTGCCAGCTTCCCAGTCTTTGGCTTTCCAAATCAGCATCCATCCGAGGATACAATGCCAAAAACTCCACAACATAAAACTACCTTCTTGCCCTTCCCAAAAACAACTTAACAAATACTCCACCTGCAAGCTTTTATCACTGTGTTGCCATGCATATTTGTACTCGAACAAATGATGTGAAATAATATAATATAGGGTACCAAAGATGATAAATACAGATACTGTTTCGGCGAAAAAAGCCCAACGTGCAAGTTGTAGCCAACTTTTATGTTCAGATGTGATAGACTGCCTCTTGCTTGCTACAAAAAATGCAATAGTAGCTACTAAGGAAGCCACAAAAGAAACCACCGCAAAAAACTGTCCTATTTTACCAGGTAATAAATGTTCGCCTAAATATTCCATATTGTGAGATAGTGAAATGTGAAAATGTGAAACTTAAGATGCTACAAGTGAGTTAAAGAAAGGTAAGGGCTAACCAACCATCGCTTATTTTGCTTTACTTTCTATTTCTTCGAAAGACTGTCTGAACTAACATAACCATTAGCATCCATGGCATTGGCAGCTTGTATGCTTTTGCTAGCGGCACTTACATCGTCTTTATATTTACTAGGACATTTTAGTAGAATATCTTTACATTCAAAATGGTCACCATTCATTTTACCTTTCAATACAATACGTTCGCTTTTTTCTATATCTGTTGGCTTTGTATTGTGATATACCACTTTAACAGAATTGCCTAAAGTATCAACGGCCGTGAAACTTAAATAATTCGCATCTTTTGTGGCATCGTATTGTATTGGTTGCGACTTATCTAATTTGGCAATAAGATTTACAAATTTGCCATCTTTTTCTTTAGCAGATGCAATGGTTTCGTAAGTAGTGAGATTGCCAGTAAAGCTGATTAATACTGTGATCGCTATCACAATTAAAACTAACATGGCTATATGCGTATTCTTCATGGTACTTGATGTTTTCAGTATGCAAAAGTAGTTGAAAAACAATTCTTGAATACTGATGTTTGTCAGGTTTGGTTGTTAAAAAAGGAAACTTTGAACAAATAGATAGTACCCCCTATCTCCAAGGTAAACAACTATTACTTATTTACTTAAAAAAACTGCGCCAAACCTTTAATTTGGCGCAGGATTAATATGGTTTCACTTCTATATAAGCGCCTTAGCGATAAGAAAGTACATACCAATATCCATCACTAGTGCGACGCAACTAAGCATCATCGTCGCACTACGGCTAGTAACATAAAGCTATTTTGTACCAAATACTTTTTTCAACAAATCGGTAGTTTGAGCCGCAGGGTTTTTGCGAATCTTGGCTTCTTCTTGTGCTACTTGATAAAACATACCTGCCAATGCACGATCAGTTACATAGCCTTTTAAATCGGGATTTACCTTTTTAATAAATGGAATTTTATTGTATTGGGCAAACAAGGCAGACCATAACTGCGAAGCACCTACTTTAGACAAAGACGAGTCGATTACCGGTGTAAAAGCTGCAGTTAATGGTGCCGTGGTTTTCGTTTTTAGGTAAACTGTGGCAGCCGTATCGCTACCTTTTAAAATACCGAAAGCATCGGTAATACTCATGCTTGTAATGGCATTGACGAAAATTGGTGCAGCACTTTTGGCAGCATCTTCTGCGGCACGATTCATACTCACAATAGCATCATCTACTTGCTTATTAAAGCCCAAAGCGCGTAATTTTTTTTCTACTTGTTGGGCTTCAGGCGGTAGCAAAATTTTTACTGCAGCGTTACCCAAAAAGCCATCCACACTTGACAATTGCTCTGCACCTTTTTTAACACCTATTGTCAAAGCTTCTTTAAGCCCCTTGCCTACTTCGTCGGTGGTTAAGCCCGAAGCAGTGCCACTTTTAGCAACATCTGTGGCTTTTTTAATTAAGCCTTTTAAAGATTGTGCTTGGGATGCAGTGACTAAAACAATACTAGCAATTGCGAGTGTAATAATTTTTTTCATGAACTTTCTTAGATTGAGATAATGTGGCAAATTAACGTTGATTTTGTTAGTAAAATACTAATTTGTTACAACATATTAAGTAATAATTGAGTTAATTCTACAATACCTTCGCTAGCAGTTTTCTCAATCATGGTGATATTTTGCAGCGATGAAGTGTATGGAATTTTTTTATCAATAATGAATTTGGGTATTCTGCGTTTTGCAATATCAATTAAACTAGCAGCAGGATATACTTGTAAAGAGGTACCAACCACTACAAAAATGTCTGCTTTTGCAACCACAGCTGCAGCCACTTCAATCATCGGCACTTCTTCTTCAAACCACACAATAAATGGCCTTAATTGTGTACCATCTTCTGCCAAATCACCCAATTGTATATCGCTTCTAATATCATAGGTTTTAGTACTATTTGCAATACTCCGCATTTTAAATATTTCACCATGCAAATGCAAAACATGAGTACTGCCGCCACGTTCGTGTAAGTCATCAATATTTTGTGTGATAATGGTCACATCAAAATATTTTTCTAAAGCAGCCAAGCCGATATGGGCAGCATTTGGCTGTGCTTTTGCTACATCTTTTCTACGTTGGTTATAAAAGTCTAAAACCAATGCGGGATTCGCTTGAAAGCCTCTTGGCGTTGCTACTTCATATACATTATAACCCTCCCACAGGCCATCACTATCTCTAAACGTTCTCAAACCGCTTTCGGCGCTGATACCAGCACCAGTTAGTACTACCAATTTTTGCTTTGCCATGGCGTAAAAATAATTAAACCTTGGTGCTTTTAAGTGCCATTTTTTGATATACAAACCATGCGACAATTCCCATGATTATAAAAGGCCAAACAGAGGTTAAGAAAAGAAATAGATGACTAACAATAGAAACACCTTGCGCAAACGCATCTTTCAATTGCTTGTAAAAGCTAGGTTTATCATCAATAGTATTTGTGTCCGAATGATATTGAAAATAGCGCAGGTTGATGGTACTATACGACGCATTATGGGTTAAATAATTAACGCTGCTAGCACCACTTTCTATTGCTTCTTGAACGCCATTTATCTCTTGTTGTACCTCAAGTATTTCTTTCATGTTTTTAGCTTGTTTTAGCAAGTCCATGTATCTATTTCTCACCTGCTTTTTTGCTTCAATTCTTGCTTTTGTATCAACTACTTCACCTGTTACATCTTGTGTGTTGATTTTCCTTTCAACAACCGTTACAGCATCCTTACTAAAACTGTTTAGTAGATTTTCAAATTGTGCAACCGGCACTTTAATACTGATACTATTTTGAATCCCGCCATCTGTTTGTGATTGTTCTTCACTAGCGATATAAGCTCCAAAATTTTTTATGCTATTATGAATCTCGTCATTAAATGAGGCAAAGTCTTTTACTTGTAGTGCGATATTTGCCGTCTTAATCATCTTTTTGTCCCAATCAATATTTACAGGCGTATTGTTTTTGGTTGCTTCGGTTTTGGTTATTGGATTAGGCAATACTATACTATCAGCAGTTGCAGTAATACCAACATCTTGAGCTGCTGCTTTACTTTCAGTTTGATAAGATTGTTTTCCATGATTACATGACAGTAGCAGCACGGCTACAAAAGCCATGAATAGTGTGATTCGTTTCATTTTTTTGATTTTTAGATGAGATGCAGAGAGAGCACAATTACATACGGCAAACAATCGTGTAGAGGAATTATTGACGTTTTAAAATAATGGCCAAACTATCTTTTGAAGTGATAGCAATGATACTGTCGTTGGTTTTAGTGAGGGTATAAGGTACAAATGCGGTGTCTTGTTTTACAAACAAAGTGTCTGCTTGTAAATAGTAATAGTTATGTGTAGAATCCTTTGCTGATAAGACATTGATTGTACTATCTGCATTGAAAGTCAACTTGAAATTACTGTCAATGATGGCAGGTGATAACGCTAAAATAGCTGGTGATTTGCCATTGTTAATTACGGTATCAACTTGCCATTGGCCTACAATGTTAAAAGGCGCCTTATTGTTGGCTTTTGAGGCGAACCATTTACAGGAAATACTCATAATAATAATACTTGCAACAACTATGGTTGCGATGAATGTTTGTTTCATTTTTGCGGTTTTATTTGTGAGGAAAATAAAATTGCAGGCCCGCATAGCTTAATAGTCAATAGCAGCAAATAGTAACCATTTACAATTGTTAAAGAATTTAGAAAAGGGAAACCATCCATTTATGACATAAAAAAAGCCCCGAAGTATCGAGGCCATGTTTATTCTAAAATAATTTTACACTGCATAATCGGAAGCAGGCATGTCGCCTAATTCCATAATCACGTTCCACTCGTCGGCAGTGACGGGCTGGACAGATAAACGCCCTAAGCGTACCAATGCCATTTTCTCTAGTCTCGCATCTGCTTTCACTTGTGCCAAAGTCACAGGCTTTTTCAGCTTCTTTACAGGCTTTACATCCACCACTACCCAATTGGTATCTTCTGTTGTTGGGTCTTGATAATGTTCTTTTACTAGCTTTGCAATACCCACTATTTCCATGCCCTCATTACTATGATACCATAGCAACAAATCACCTTTTTTCATGGCTTTTAGGTTATTACGTGCTTGATAGTTACGGACACCATCCCAAAAAGTTTGTTTATCTTTTTCAAACTGATTCCAACTGTATTTAAAAGGTTCAGATTTAATAAGCCAGTACCCCCTAGCTCCTGAAGGGGGATTTTTTTCTTCAAGATGAGATTCAATTTTTGCCATAATATAAAATCTTTAATTCGAAACTATTTTCAGCACTCTTTTAGGGTTGGGGCTCCTACCAACCACTTGCCAATACGTCTGCCAAATGCATGACCTGCAAACCAGCATTGTTGTGTTTATTTCTACCATCAATATGCATCAAGCAACTCATATCGGTACTGATTAAATACTCAGCTTTAGTATCTGTAGCATTGGTTATTTTTTGATCAGCCATCGCAATACTTATTGGTTCGAACTTTACAGCAAACGTACCGCCAAAACCGCAGCAGGTTTCTACATCCTGCATCTCTACCAATTCTAGCCCTTTTACCTTACTTAATAATTGTCTTGGTTCCTTTTTAATGTTACATTCTCTTAGCCCTGCACAGCTATCATGATAAGTCGCTTTACCATTGAATGATGCACCTACATCATCTATTTTGAGCACATTGATCAAAAAATCGCTCAGTTCAAAAGTACGCTGACCTAGGGCAACCACTTCTTTGTGATTGGCAGCCGTATCAAACAATTTCGGATAATAATTTCTTACAAAACCTACGCAGCTAGCACTTGGCGCTACAATATAGTCGGCACCAGCAAAGTCTTTCATAAACTTACTACACACATCCTTACTTTCGCCCCAAAAACCCGCGTTAAATGCAGGTTGACCGCAACAAGTTTGATTGGTATTATAGCTAACCTTGCAACCCACTTTCTCCAACACTTTTACCATATTAAAAGCGACTTGTGGATATAATTGATCAACAAAACATGGTATAAAAATCTCTACAGTCATGCACCACACCCTTCTGGGAAATTTATTTTCGAAATGATTGATTGAGTGTTATCATTTTCAATGCAGTAATAGCAGCTTCCTCCCCTTTATGGCCATGAATACCACCTATTCTTTCCATGGCCTGTTGCTCTGTATCTACAGTTAAAACACCAAAAATAGTAGGTACATCTAGCTGCATATTTAAACTTACAACGCCGTCTGTTACAGCTTTACACACATAATCAAAATGTGGGGTATCGCCTCTAATCACTGTACCTAAAGCAATAAATGCATCCGCTTTTTGTGTAGCATTTGCTTGGTAAGCTTTTATGGCAAATGGGATTTCAAAAGCGCCCGGTACTGTAATTACTTTATAAGTAGCAGCTTGTTCTTTCAGGCTCTTTTTAGCTCCCGCTTCTAATTTATTTACAATATGAGCATTCCATTCTGTTTTTACTATAACAACAAAGGCATCCTTTGTTGAGGGGATGCCTTTTCGCAATGCAGTATTACCTTTTGTAGCCATACATTAATTTACGCTCAAGTCAGCCTTTTCTACACTAATTTTATTGATGTATTTATCAGCTTGTTGTGCTTTTTCTGTTTTAGGAAATTTCTCTTTTAATGATTTGAATAGGTCTAATGCTTCTTTATCTTTCTTTAAAGTAGCACTCAACAAAGCCGCACGGAATAAATATTCTGAAGACAAAGCTTCATCGAATTCGAAAGTACTACCTGCTTTTTTATAGGAGTCTATTGCATCATCGTTTTTACCCACTTCTGCGTAAGCATCACCAAGTACGCCATAAGCTGCTGCTTGAATTTGTTTCGCATCCGTTTTGAAATCTTTTAAATGCTCGATAGCTTTATTAAATTCACCAAGCTTTAAATAACTAACACCTGCATAATAGTGTGCCAAGTTTGCAGCTTTTGTACCACCATAATTATTGATAATGTACAACACACCCTTATTGGTACCATCGCCTTCAAGCACCAATCTGGCACTATCTTGTTGAAAATACTGTTGTGCTTTATAAATAGCATCAGCAGCTTTTTCCTCTTTCGGCTTGATAATAAACTGTTTGTACCCTAGAAAGCCGCCTACCACTATAATAAGACCTACTAAAAATAGGGTGATGTAGTTACCGTTTTTATCCCAAAATGATTTGGCTTTTGATAATACTTCGTTTGTTTCTATCAGCTGCGCATCAACAATCTGTTCGCTCATGAATCTTAATTTGATTTTTTGAAATTTATGGGTTTGTTATCGTTAGATTTAATTATACGTGTAGATATTAATCGTAATCGAAAGGATACGCCTCATCTAAATATACGTCTTTGTAAACTTCGCTATCATCTGGCCATGGACTTTCTTCTGCAAATTTTACGCTCTCTTCAACCACTGCGTTAATTTTTGCGTCAATAGCATCAATTTCTGCCCGAGTAGCAAATTTATTATCTAAGATCGTTTGAAGTACTCGATGAAGTGGGTCTTGGCTTTTGTATTCATCAACTTCTTCTTTGCTACGGTATTTTTGAGGATCGCTAATTGAGTGACCTTTATAGCGATATGTTTTCATTTCTAATAAAGTAGGTCCACCACCTTCTCTTGCACGTTTTACTGCTCTTGCAACAGCTTCATGCACTGTTTCTGCGGTCATACCATCTACTTTGTCAGATGGCATTTCGTAAGCATCAGCTAATTTATAAATATCTACCACGTTGCTAGTACGTTCTACCGAAGTACCCATCGCGTATTGGTTGTTTTCACAAATGAAAATAACAGGCAATTTCCAAGTCATTGCCATGTTAAATGTTTCGTGCAACATGCCTTGTCTTGAAGCCCCATCACCAAAAAAGCAAAGGCAAACATTGTCTGTACCTTTGTATTTTTCAGCAAATGCTAAACCTGCACCTGTACCTATTTGCGCACCCACAATACCGTGACCACCAAAGAAATAATTGTCTTTGCTAAAGAAGTGCATACTACCACCCTTACCTTTTGAGCATCCAGTAGCTTTACCATATAATTCGGCCATACACTCATTAGCGGTCATACCTTTTGCAAGACCTAAACCATGGTCGCGATAAGCAGTAATAAATGGATCTGTATGTTGTGTAGCCGTCATACAACCTGCCGCTAAAGCTTCTTGGCCTACATAAGCGTGGAAGAAACCACGGATTTTTCCAGCCATTTTGTACATTTCCTCAGCCTTTAATTCAAACTGACGTATCAACTGCATTACCTCGTACCAATACAGGTAAGTTTCTTTAGAAAATTTAGTTTGTGCCATACAAAAATTTGAGGTGCAAATATAGGCGTTGTACTAATACAATTTTCTGCAAGATTTTTACTTGATTTTCAACAAAGAATGGTGGTATTTCGATGTTGATACCTAGTAGGTAATTTTAATAAATGATTGAACAAGGGTGCAAAGCACCTAGAATTTAATATTTTACGCTTGTCGAAAGATGCCCTGAACTTTTTAAAGTGATAAATAGGCAACTTTATCTTTTAGTAACTGTTTGTAATTATAGCTTGAAAATTGCATAATTGAAGCAGTTGGTAATTAAGGTCACAGATGCAGTGCTACAAGAACGTACATACCGATAGCTATCGGTAGTGCGACGCAAGGGACGATGAAAAGCATTACAAATGCTGGTTACAAAAGAAATAAAAGAACTATGATAGGTAACAGATTTATAAAATTTAACCCCAACGAGAATAGTCAAACCAAGTTTGAACAAATGTTGGATTTATTTACGCAATTGCTCACCTACACCAATGGCGATGCAAGTGAGGCTTTGAGTTGGATGAATGAATTGGATAAAAAATACCAATTTACCACGAGCGAATATGGTATGGGTGATTTTATTGAAGACCTCAAACAGAATGGTTATTTGCAAGAAAATCCTGCTGATGGTAGCATGAAAATTACCGCTAAGAGCGAACAAAGTATCAGAAAACGTAGTTTGGAAGAGATTTTTGGAAAGCTAAAAAAGAGCAAAGCAGGCAATCATCAAACCTTTAAACCAGGCCAAGGTGACGAGATAAATCCAGACACGCGACCGTTTCAATTTGGTGATACCTTAGAGCAAATAGACTTTACAGAAAGCATTAGAAATGCGCAGATAAATCATGGTGTAGAGAGTTTTAGCATGCATGAAGATGACCTGCAAATACGTGAGACGGATTTTAAAACGCAAACTTCTACGGTTTTAATGATTGATATTTCTCATTCGATGATTTTGTATGGTGAAGACAGAATTACGCCTGCTAAAAAAGTAGCGATGGCTTTGAGTGAGCTAATACAAACAAAATATCCTAAAGATACCATAGATATCGTGGTGTTTGGCAATGATGCGTGGACGATTGAGGTGAAAGACCTACCCTATTTGCAAGTTGGTCCATATCATACCAATACGGTTGCAGGGCTTGAATTAGCGATGGATTTGCTGCGCAGAAGGAAGAACCCCAACAAACAGATATTTATGATTACCGACGGCAAGCCTACTTGCTTGAAGATTGGCGGTAAATATTATAAAAACAGTTTTGGGCTAGATAGAAAAGTGGTAAACAGATGCATTAATTTAGCGGCACAATGTAAAAAGCTGAAAATTCCTATCACAACCTTTATGATTGCTAGCGACCCTTATTTGCAAAGCTTCGTACAAGAATTTACTGAAATGAATAATGGCAAAGCTTTTTTTGCCAGCCTTGATAAATTGGGCGCTTTTATTTTTAAAGATTTTGAAAGCGGAAAACGAAAGACGGTGTATTAAGAATCATAATTTGTCTAAAAAAATGTCTTTTTTGAATTAAAAGATTCATACGACTAACTTATTAACTACATTACGCTTCTAAATAATAAACTATGCCATTTCTTGTTAATTTTTGGTGGGTTTTTGTGTTACTGCTTATCGCCTTTAGTGGCCTAGTAACTGTCAACCAAGGCACCATTTCTGTCATTACCATGTTTGGTAAATACCAACGTATTTTATTGCCAGGATTACGTTTTAAAATTCCTTTAGTAGAGCAGATTTACAAGCGTATCAGTATTCAAAACAGATCGGTAGAGCTTGAATTTCAGGCGGTTACTATCGATCAAGCAAATGTGTACTTTAAAAGTATGTTGCTGTATTCGGTACAAAACGAAAGCGAAGAAACCATTAAAAAAGTCGCTTTTAAATTTATCAGCGACAAAGACTTAATGCAGGCTTTAATTCGTACGGTAGAGGGGTCTATTCGTGCATTCGTTGCTACAAAAAAGCAAGCTGAAATTTTAACGGCTAGAAGCGAAATTGTAGAATATGTAAAAGAACAAATTGACCATTCGCTAGAAGAATGGGGGTATCACTTGCAAGATTTGCAAATCAATGACATCACCTTTGACAAAGCGGTTATGGAAAGCATGAGCAAAGTGGTAGCGAGTAATAACTTAAAAGCTGCTGCCGAGAATGAAGGTCAGGCATTGTTAATTACTAAAACCAAAGCGGCCGAAGCGGAAGGTAATTTTATAAAAATTTCTGCCGAGGCTGAAAAAGAAGCAGCTCGCTTACGTGGTCAAGGGGTGGCTTTGTTTAGAGAAGAAGTAGCACGTGGTATGAGTCAGGCGGCTGAACAAATGAAGCAAGCAAACTTGGATACCAATGTGATTCTATTTAGTATGTGGACAGAAGCCATTAAAAATTTTGCTGAATACGGTAAGGGCAATGTGATATTTTTAGATGGTAGTACCGAAGGCATGGATAAAACCATGAAACAGGTAATGGGGATGATGAAAACTAGAGACAATAATAGCTAAACAATACTTATAATATAAGAATCCCCACAAATGATTTGTTTGTGGGGATTTTTATATTAAGACATATCGTATTTGGTCTTTTTCTCTGGTACATATTCCAATTGTTCTAATAACGCTTCTGGAGTAGGATTTTTAGTAATGCCTACTGCTACTTGAAACAATACAAACCACATCACAATAGAGGCAACTAGCTCGCCCAAAGTTAACCAATAGCCCCAAATGGCATACACGGCGGCTTTTTTAGGGTTAGATAATTCGTAAATCACTGCTACTTTGTCGCCTGCTTGGTAGTTGCGAAACAAATAATCAGCATCAACCTGATACGCCATCGTACCTACTGTAAAATTTGCCTTTGTGACAAGCTTTTGCGAAGCACTATCTTTCACTACAACAATAGTTGCTGGCGCAAATTCACCATCAAAATAATCTGGCTGGCGTGAAAACCAAACATATAAACTGAAAATAACAAAATATAAAATGCTGATAAATTTGTACATAATTGACTTTATGGTAAAACTATGGGTCTGTTTTTGTTTGGTATGTCTTTAAATTTTGTACGAAATAATTGGCTACTACTACTACTACTACTACTATAAGTACCACTATCATCTAAAATTAGGATGACAGAGCCTACGTCCTTCTCCTTTAATATTATGACGATTGCTTTTGTAGAAATAGGTTGCAGATGTATTTGCCGTTATGCTTGTCTTATCCACATTTTCATTTAGCCAAACTACGATGGGATCATTGCCCACCCTGCCTTCCAAAACACAAGCTGATTGTACATACTTTTTGAAGAAATACTGCAAAAAACCAAAAGAAAAGGCCAACACTTCATACAGAAAATTTTATTTAAGGGTACAAATAACAGTTAATACCGTCACTTTTATACATTGTGTTTGACATATTTGTAAACCTTTATTGCGATAGCTGGTGATTCATTTGTCATTTTTTTAATGCTATTTTTATCCAACCAACTGCGATCTTCGATTTACACGATTGTTAGCCAGTATAAAATCGCAACTATTATCTTCGCTGCATAAATTAACAATAATGAGAGTTGGTATTTTAGGTGGTGGGCAATTAGGTAGAATGTTATTGCAAGCAGCAGCCAACTATCCTGTAGAAACATATGTGCTAGAAAATGATAATAATGCACCTGCAGCGCATTTGTGCCATCATTTTACAAAAGGAAGCATTACAGATTTTGATACCGTATACAACTTCGGCAAAGGTTTAGACGCTATTACCATTGAAATAGAAAACGTAAATGTTGAGGCCTTAGAAGCATTGGAAAAAGAAGGGGTACGTGTGTATCCAAAACCTGCTGCTTTGCGCATCATTAAAAACAAAATTGTTCAAAAGCAATTTTACCAAATCCATCAAATACCTACTTCTGAATTTGTCATCACACAAAACAAGCAAGATTTACACAACCACATTGATTTTTTACCCGCCGTTCACAAGCTTAGTGAGGGCGGCTACGATGGCAAAGGCGTAGAAATATTACGTGATGAAACTGCCATTAGTAAAGGCTTTAATGCACCTTCCGTTCTTGAAAAAATGGTGCATATCCATAAAGAAATTGCCCTGATTGTTGCTATGAACGAAAAAGGCGATACCGTTATTTATCCGCCAGCAGAAATGGTATTTGATACCAGATTGAACTTGCTCGATTACCAAATTTCGCCTGTAAAATTGGCTGAAAAAGCCCTTTGGAAAGCGGAAGCAATGGCAATAAAAATTGTGCAAGAACTAAAAAGTCCTGGGCTTTTTGCAGTTGAATTATTCATCGATGAAGCCGAACATGTATTTGTGAATGAAATTGCACCACGTGTACACAACAGTGGTCACCACACCATTGAAGCCAATTACAGCAGCCAGTATGATATGCTTTGGCGTATTTTATTACAATATCCTTTAGGCAATACCGATGCGATTCTGCCATCTGCCATTGTAAATATTATTGGCGAACAAGGCTTTAACGGCCCTGCCAAATACCAAGGTTTGGAAGAAGTATTAACCATGACCAATGTGTTTGTGCATTTGTATGGCAAGGCGGAAACTAAACCGGGCAGAAAAATGGGGCATGTTACGATTATTAGTAACGATTACCAAGATTTAACGTACAAGGCTAATAAAATCAAGCATTTGCTAAAAGTAGTGGCTTAGCTTTTTCAACCCAACCTTGCTAATTTTGCAAGTTTTACAACACATCATTATGGTTAAAGAATACGATTATATCATTGTACTTAAAAAGCCTGACTTTAAAGTCATCGATTGGATGAGTCAATTTATGCTATTGCTATCGCTAGGCAGTTTTGCCTATGTGGCTTATGTGTCATTATCACAAGAAAATGCAATATTACCACCTAGTAACGCATGGTTGTTGGTATTTATTTCTAGTCTTATCATTGCTTGGTGGACGTTTTGTGCGGGTCAAAAAAAGCGCGGTATCACACCCTACTACCGCTTCGCAGTAATGTTTGCAGCTTGGGGCTGGTTTGTGGTACCAAAGGGTAAATTGGTAACCCTTATATATATTGTCGCTTGCTTTTTAGAAAAGCCTGTAAAAGTAGCGCCAGAAGCGGCGTTTGATGGCGAGGAAATTGTATTTAATAGTTTTCCTAGAAAAACCATTTTATGGAAAGACGTGACTAATGTGGTGCTGAAGGATGGCTTGCTGACCATTGATTTAAAAAACAATACATTGATTCAAAAGCAAGTAAACGACCCAGTAGAACAGCCAATTGAAGACGAGTTTAACCAATTTTGCAAAGAACATTTAGTGAAGACAGTTTAACTAATTTGAAGTTTGATATTTCTAATTATCGTCGCCTCGAATTTCAAATCATAAATCACAAATCATACATTAATAAATGCTTACAGAATCACCATATATTCTATACTCTGATGGTCAGGGAAATATTTTTGAAGACACCAGTTTGTATGCGGTGGGGCGTGCTGGCTGGGATGCTTACCCTGTTGAAATTGAAGATTGGATAGAACTGCCAGAAGGTGGTAACCTATACGAGTTGCCCGGTCGCAGAGGTATTGGTATTGATGTGCTTACAGGTGATATGCGCCTGTGCGAAAAAGGTTGGGCCGTTGCCGCCTTTATCCCTCCCGCATATACGGGTTTGTTTATTGCCGCTTACGAAACCTTACCAGATGCACCTACCCTACCCTTATTTTGCTACACGGCGGCTGCTTGGCACAACGACACATTTTATGTAGCGGGTGTAAGAATTGAAGACGATATTAGACAAGAAGCTGCGGGTTACGACGAAGCTAAAATAGCCGCCGGCACCAAAGATATGTTGGCCGCTTATCCTCACAACCGCTTGGTAAAGCATTTGATGGAAAACTGTTGCATGACGTACACCTGCCCTGCTGCAAGAAATTTAAGTTTGGGTAGATGGGAATGCCCTGTACCTATGTCGCCAGCCTGCAATGCCAATTGTATTGGTTGTGTATCTTTTCAGCCTCAGGAAGAAAGCATCACTTCACCGCAAGATAGATTGACTTTTAAGCCATCGGCAGAAGAAGTGGTTGAGTTTACCGTACCCCATTTAATGAACGCCCCTTATCCTTTAATTAGTTTTGGGCAGGGTTGTGAGGGCGAACCGCTGTTAATGTGGGAAACCATTCGTGAAGCCATCATAGAAATAAGAAAACATACCGACAAAGGCAGTATTAATATTAACACCAATGGTTCTAAACCCGATGCGGTAAAAGCCCTGTGTGAAGTGGGTTTAAACAGTATTCGTGTAAGTACCAATTCTGCTCGTAAACATATTTACACACCCTATTATCGCCCAAACAATTACCAATTTGAAGACATAGTTGAGAGCCTAAAAGTAATGCGTAGTTATGGTGGCTGGGCTAGTATTAATTACTTTGTATTTCCTGGTATGACGGATAGTGTAGAGGAATACGAGGCTTTACGTAAATTGATAATTGATACCGACCTAAACATGATTCAGTGGCGCAATTTCAATATAGACCCCGATTGGTATTTAGGCCAAATAGGCGTTACCGATACAGGCGAAATCATGGGCGTCAAACAATTACAACAACTCATTAAAGAGGAATTTCCACATGTAAAATATGGTTACTTCAACCCACCAATTGAGCGGATTAAAGGCGATTACAATAAAGATTTTGCGCATTACTAATTTATTAAGAAACCTGATGACACAGATGCAAATGGGTGTTTATTAATGAGTTTTAGTTGATACTTAGCCTTTGTTCGTAAGGATATGATTGCCACCAATAATTAAACAGATGTGTAAAAATCTCGGTAACGCTTTCTTGTAATCCCGATAGCTATCGGGACTAGCCAGCTAACTATTTTAAATGTTAGAAAATACACACCTTGTTGGTCTTTAATGACATAACTATTTGGTATATCGCTAATATAGCTCTTCCATGTTTTGCAGCAAACGTTTTTTTGTTGTAGCAAATGCTACGATGATTGCAACGGCGTAGGCAGAGCCTGACGCCGAGACGATGTGGCGCAAACTTCGCTGAGTGGGCTAGTCATATATAATCATAGTATGTAATTAAACTCGTCTTCAATACATTTTTTAACATGCTTGAAATCTTCGATGTTTTCTTGGACTTCTTCAAATAAATCTTCATGGTAAAATTCTTTATAAAAGGAATTAGGCCATAGGGTAATTGAACCATCATCAAACATCTTAATTTCCCAATATTTCGACACCCTACTGTCAGTAAATTCAAAATATATTGCTGGAACACTAATTAAATGATTATAATCAGATAGAATTTCAATATTCAAAATATGTTCATCACCGTTTTTTAAAAAAGTTAATCCAAAAACAAGGTATTGTTTACCCTCAGTAATATGGAAATCACCTTTAGAATACATACCCAGATTTCTTTTTTGTTCTTCTGAGATGCAAGAAGTCTTGCAATAAGCTAACATATAATTATTTTTCGATTTAAAAAGAAACCCATAAAATGATTTAGCGACTACAACGGGAGGCGGTTGTGCCAATGAAATTTTGGTTTTTTGATTAATCCTTTGACCTGTTATTAAATTTTCTTCCCAACTAGGCTGCTCTCTTCGCACTCGGCGTACGGCTTTGCCTACGCCGTTTTTAAACTCGTAGCATTTGCTACAGTAAATATAGATTAATCAATCCTTTTTTACCTGCGTAATCTCTTGCACTACTATACACATAATCTATAGCATTATCTACTAAACCTTCTTTAACTGGATTATTGTGTATGTAGTTTAATTTACTAGCAAACATATCACTAATGTGCCCATCTATACCTACTGCATGGTTTTCATGTGTCCAGACCTGATAATCTTTGTTACGTACATGTGCTGTAGCAGCTTGCTTAAAACCTTACAATAGCCAATCACGCCTGCTTTCTGGTTCCGATTGTACAGATAACAAAATTTGCTTGGCAGTATGGCGCTTTAAATCTCTTATCGTATCAGATAATGTACCATTGGCAATACTTAATATACAGTGTATATGATTACTCATAATGCACCAAGCATGTACACGTAACCCTTTATTGGCTATGCAATAAGTAAAAGCATCTCCACAATATCTCGGTAACGCTTTCTTGTAATCCCGATAGCTATCGGGACTAGCCAGCTAACTATTTGAAATGTTAGAAAATACACACTTTGTTGGTCTTTAATGACATAGCTATCTGGCATAATGTTAAAGTAGCTATTTGAATAATTTGCTGCAAATGCTTTTTTGTTGTAGCAAATGCTACGATGAGTTAGATCTATACATTTGTTGGTATGCTTTGCACACAACCCACCCGACATATCAATAAAGTCAAAAAGTATTTAAAAATTAATTATGCAAATTTCTCATAATTACAAAATTTCAAATGTGGAATAGAATAAAAAATCCTAAAATAGGTGCGCCAACCAATAATAACATAACTATTATAAATCCTAAAACGTTTGCTAACTTAGATTCATTGGCGTAAACCAAAAGCAACGTTGGTAGATCGATTCCTTTTCTTATAAATTTTAGGTTGAAGTAGTGTATGCCTACTAAAAATGGCAAACCAAAAAGAAGGTAAAATATTTCCCCGCCTCTACCAATAATATAAAATATGAAAATTGAAGACGGCGGTACTAATATCCCAAATAATATCCATGAAATATACAGAGTGGCCGAGTATTCAGGATCACGCCCTCCTAATTTTTTTGCAAAATGATATAAGTAATAGTATATGTAATTCAAAAATTGTTTCACAATACGAAATATATTAATATTTAGCTATAATCGTATCATCAATACCAAAACGTTCTTATATTTCTTTAAAGGTACCGAAAGAGTCAAGAAGACCATAAATCCCAACCCCAATTATTAAAGCAGGATAGTAATAGTTGCCACAAGCAAAATACCAGAAACTAGGCCATCAAAAGCATCTTTCTTAGTTATACCTCCAGTAAAAAATTTATGAGTTAAAGATAATACTGTCAAACCTGCACCAACAACGCCTAAAGTTTTACTGTATTTACCAAACTTTCCTATCGCACCATCTAAATTTGCTATTGCTTTAGTTAAAGGTCTGCTTAATCCATTTGGAATATTAGCCTCATAAGCTAGGGCTCTTTCATTTCTAAGCATTCCTTCCATTGCTGATAATTGCGCCCCGACAAATGCAACTCCGATATTAAGTAAATCTTGAGCTGAATAATCACCATCGAGGAATCCCGCAATTTTTGTATAGTTCACATTCGTACTAATCCATTTACCATTTCGTATTTTGCCTGTGACAATAATTGGGTTTAATAAATCTCTTACACCAGGGTCAGTACCGCCGTTTTGGTAGTATCTATCTTTTGCATCATCAAAAGAATTGGCACGGCCATTACTTCCCCAGCCATTAAATTGGTTTAAATAAGAAGAGCCAGCTTCGAAAGCTTGTGCATCTGATTGATAGGTATTAATACCGCCATTTGCTGACCATGAACCTCCATATTGAGTATTTGTTAAGTTATTTAAAATATCATTAAACTCGTCATTAGTTACTGCACCTGAAGGATCATTAAAGAAAATAGGATTATTAAAACCAAATTGATATGGTGTTATAAAATCGTAAG
Organism: Parasediminibacterium paludis; assembly: GCF_042651445.1. NCBI lineage: Bacteria > Pseudomonadati > Bacteroidota > Chitinophagia > Chitinophagales > Chitinophagaceae > Parasediminibacterium > Parasediminibacterium paludis. The sequence goes on along the minus strand of NZ_JBHSDC010000027.1, from coordinate 73,507 downwards.
CATCAGCAAAAATGTCTATTTGTTTAAACCTACCTATTTGAGCGTCATATCCTCTAAAATAGGTTTCATAAGAATCAATACCTAAATCAGTATTTAACGCTGTCCCATCATTAAATTTATACCTATTTTCCAGTTTCCCTGCTGCCTTACTACTTATCCCCGCCATCGTCAACCCGAACGGATAATAATTGTCTGTTTCCAATAGAGGCCCACGGGTATCTATTAGTTGCAGGTTATCAAAGAACACATCGATATTACTTTCGTTGCTGCAATATACGTATAAGTAGCCACCTTTTGGCACAGTTACAACGCTATGGTGACTTTTTACGGCATCAGGTGATGTGTTCACTAAGTCATAGCCGCTGCTGCTGCTGATTGGGCGGAACTGTTCATCGAACAGTATCCTGTTGATATAAGCTTTTGGAACAGTAGAAGAAGTTGGGTTGGGTACACTACCTAGCCAACTATTTAGTCCTGTATAGGTTTGGCCACTACTATTAGCCAAGGCGGTGGCCGTAGCGCCATGTACTGCGGAGCCAGCCACGGCAGAAGTACCTGCAAATGTGCCTATAAAACTGGTGAGCGCAGAAGTAAGGCTATAGCTATTGTTAGGGCTACTACCATTGCTATGCCAAAAGCTTTTGGCATAGATATCTATCACATCGCCAGTCATTACTTTTAGGGCGACACCAAGCCCTGATTTGTCACCTGTAGCCCCATTTAGACGGTACACAATATTACTAGTGGCTGTGGTAGATACATTTAGGTCGCTGTTTTACGGTGGATTGCCGTTATTATTAGGGTAGTTAAATCTACGATCAGGAGGGTTGTTAAAATCTCATAATCTAGATGCAGCTACCACGCGCAAAGACAATCTATAATCGAAAATAGCAGCTTATCCCTGAAAAGTGCCCATAGCCCAAAACCAATTATTTTAGTATTTTAGTATGTGACTGCTGTAAAGCCGAGCTATACCCGAGGTATAGCCGAAGTATGGATAGTGTATGAGGAGTGTATGAAATGACTATCTGTAAATCTCATGATTTCAACAACACTTAATCAAGGTATTTGCTATAATTGTTAGTTTTTTGCAGCAGCGGCAAATGGCTATTTCTTTTCTGCCAACACCTTTAAATTGTTCAAATTCTTTTCCATCATGGTGCCAAGAATTTTATCGTTCATCATGGATGCGAAACGCTCCCAAGGATACCATTTTAGTTGCTGCTGAAATTCCCATTGTACCACTGTTTGTATCCGAGTACTATCGCCAAAAAGATTTATATTACAACTTTGTTGGTTACCGTTTCTACCTACCCAAACAGACGTTACACTACTGTCGCTCACTTTTGTAATGGTTACATCCGTTTTACCAAGTAAGGCTTTTGTAGGCGTACTAATCACAACAGATGGGTCGTTCATGCCTTCCACCCATTTTTTCCAACCATTGATATCTTTTATCAATAATAAGATACTGTCTTTAGGCGCAGTAATATCTACCGCTCTAGATACCAATACTAGCGATGGGAATAATAAGCCCAAAGCAGTTACCAATGCAAACAAAATCACCACACTAACCCCAATAAATCTAATAAAACGCATGATTATTCCCATTTAAATACGCGTAAAACAATTATATAAATACCAACCGTCCACAATGCTAAAACGCCAATATTTTGCCAACTATCGATAATACTTGCCCCTTCAAAAGAGATTTTGCGCATTGCCAAATTAAAGTGCGTTAATGGCAATATTTTACAACAGGTTTGCAACCATTGTGGAAATACTGATATAGAGAAGAAAGTACCTGATAATAACATTTGCGGTAAGCTAAAAATATTAATCACCAACGGTATCATGGTATCGTTTTTTACCACACTAGAAATGATCAAACCTACTCCCATCAGCAGCATTAATAGCAATATGCTTAAAGACACCATCTCGATAAATGTTAGCGCACCGTGTGCCAAGGTAAAGCCTAAGAAGAAATGACCTACCGTTATTAAAACCAATACATTAATTAACTGAAAGAAAATACGGCTAAAACCAATGCCTAGTAAGATATTGAGACGGTTAACAGGCGTAGCGTAAAAGCGCTTTAACACCAATTGTTCGCGCAAGTTGTAAAAGGTAAAAGCTATGCCAAATAAGGTGGAAAACAACAATGAGAAACCAATTTGCCCCGGCAGAACAAAGTCTATTTGTTTGTATTCGCGAACATTGTAAATCTCGGTGGTAATGGTTACAAATTGCGACGTATTGCCACTCAGTTTCTTTTCTAAACTATTATCAATATTTTCTAGCAAAGGCTTTAACTGACTTAATTCAGCAGCACTTGCAGAGGTTGATTTGATGTGTAAGGTAAATACAGGTTTAGTATTTTTAAAGGAAGTATCAGGTATGTGTATTTGTTGAATATCAATTACCCCAACCAATTTTCCTTTCTCTAAATCGCTACGCATTAAAGCGGTATCAGTATAGCGCTGAAAACTAATAAAGGGTTGTTTACTCAATGTTTCAAACAAGATGTTAGCTGTATTACAGTTTGGCGCTAATGCTAGTTTAAATTTAGTGAGTCCACCACCACCAAAGGCGCCGAAAATAAAGACAAATACCAATGGAAATACCAAACTAAACACCAATGATTGTGGATTTTTAAGATTGGCTAAAAAACTGGCTTTGGTAATAGCACCAAGTGCTTTGCTTTGGCTATAGGCTTTGCTCATAAACTAATAATTATGGCAAATCTATTCTTTAATGGGGCTATCGCAAAACAAGATTCTAAGAATTTACTTCTGCCAACTATTATCTTCGTTGCTTATTAAAAATTAAGCGTTTCATGCATCATGCATATATATTATTAGGTACTAATTTGGGTGATAGATTATCTTATTTGCAACAAGCCAAAACATCTATTTTACAACAAATTGGGGACATTTCAGCAGCTTCATCTATTTATGAAACTGCTGCTTGGGGGCTTACGGAGCAGCCTGCATTTTACAACCAAGTATTGGTAGTAAAAACTACTATCGAGCCTGAAAGTTTAATGCAACAATTGCTAGCTATAGAAACGCAACTTGGTAGAATACGCACCATAAAATTTGGCCCAAGAACCATTGATATCGATATTTTACTAATAGATGATCTCATTCATCAATCCCCCATTTTAGCGTTGCCCCACCCTGCCCTGCCACAACGCAGGTTTGCACTTATGCCCTTGGCAGAAGTAGCGCCATCATTGGTGCACCCTGTTGAAAAAAAGACAATTACTACGCTATTACAAGCTTGTATAGATACCTTAGATGTGCAAAAAATTACGCCAACTGCTAGTTAATCGCCGCTAATTTTGACGCTAGCATGAAGTATCATTTTATTACGGTTGAGGGCAATATTGGGGCGGGAAAAACCACGCTAACACATTTATTAGCGAAGCATTTTAATGCGAGAATTGTATTAGAAGAATTTGCAGACAATCCTTTCTTAGCCAAATTTTATGAGAATCCTCAGCAGTACGCTTTTCCTGTAGAATTGTTTTTCATGGCCGAGCGTTACAAGCAGTTAAAAGATATGCTGCACACCAAAGATTTGTTCCAGAACATCACGATATCAGATTATCTATTTACCAAATGTTTGCTGTTTGCCAAGGTAAATTTGCCCGAAGAAGAATTTAGACTGTACCAGAAATTCTACGATATCATTCATCAGCAAATGACTCTTCCTGATATTCTCATTTATTTACATGCACCCATAAAAAAACTACAGGAGAATATTAAAAAACGTAATCGCAGCTATGAGCAAAGTATTCCAGATGCGTACTTGTTTCACCTGCAAGAAACCTATACCAGCTATATTAAGCAGCACAATATCAAAACCATATTTATTGATGCGAGTAATGCTGATTTCTTGGGCAATCCAAAACATTTACGAGTGGTACTCGATGCGCTTGAGAAAGACTATGATAGTGGGCAGCACTATTTTACTTTACCGTAATTGTTAGACTATCATTTTACAAAACAAATCATTTGTTTTTTCCAATTATTGCACTCTTATTCATCTGCTGAATATTAGCTGTAACTTATTGCAAAGTCGTTTCAACCATTTATTACTTAAAGCTTGTTTGATTATTTTCCGATATATCATAAAACATGATAAATAGTGTTATCAAATTAGTGGTATTCCAATTTTTCTCTTAAAAAATGCCTTGTTTCAATTATAAAATCTATATCGCAGAATAACATCCACATTTTCCTTTAAACTTTACCTTTTAACGCATTTAGAAACTGTGTAAACATTTTTTTCTGTTTCTTCGCCTTTTACCAATAAGCTAAGCATGCAAGAGAAGCAACAACAGCCTTATAACGCCTTTGCGGCTATACAAATACCAGAATTTCGCAATTTCCTAATTGGACGATTTACCTTTATTATGGGCTTGCGTATGTTGGGTACCTTAGTGGGTTGGTGGGTATATGAGTTGTCTAATGCACCATTTGCTATCGGATTAATCGGTTTAAGTGAAGTGATTCCTGCGGTATCGTTATCATTATATGCTGGTCATATAATCGATATTAGTGATAAACGCAAGTTAATATTAAAAGGCGTTGCGCTCTATTTTCTAGCGGTATTAGTCTTATTATTATTAACAACGAAGTTTACAAGTGCCCATCTTACTAATCATGCCATTGTTTTTTGTATTTATATCGTCATCTTTTTTACTGGTATTTTTCGCTCTTTTACTGGGCCTACATTTGGCGCCATGGTTGGTTCCATGGTACCTCGAGAAACCTTGCAAAATGCCACCACTTGGAGTCAAACAATTTGGTTGTCAGCCTCTGTGATTGGCCATGCAACTGTCGGCTTTTTAATCGCTGGTATTGGTAACACTGGTGCTATATCTGTGGTGGCGGTACTGGCATTTATCGGTTTTTCATTTTTGTTTCAGCTAAAACCGAAACCACCAATGAATAAAGTGGGCGAGAAAAAAACACTAGACAGTGTTAAAGAAGGTTTACAATATGTATTTAAAACCAAAGAAGTGCTTGGTGCTTTGTCGCTTGATTTATTTGCCGTATTGTTTGGGGGTGCAGTAGCCATGATTCCTGTTTTTGCAAAAGATATATTAAAAGTTGGGCCTGTAGGTTTTGGGTGGCTAAATGCGGCCTCTGATATTGGTTCTGCTATCATCATCATTACATTGACACTTAACCCAATAAGAAAACAACAAGGACGCAAATTAATGTACGCAGTGGCGGGTTTTGGCTTGTGTATTATCACATTTGCTTTGTCAAAAATGTTTTGGTTATCGTTTGCTGCGCTCATGATTAGCGGTATGCTTGATGGCATAAGCGTGGTTACAAGAGGTACTATTTTACAATTAAAAACACCAGAAAATATGCGTGGCCGAGTAATGAGCGTCAACTCGATGTTTATTAATAGCAGTAACGAACTTGGTCAGTTTGAAAGTGGTGTGATGGCAAAATTGATGGGCGTTATTCCTTCGGTGGTATTTGGTGGCTGTATGACCATTTTGGTGGTTATCACCACTTGGTTTAAAGCGCCTGCGCTTAAAGAAATGGAATATTAACACTAAAATGAATTAGGTATACCTTATAAACTTTTAGTTAGTTTTTTAAGCGAAAAAACTTATTTTCACTTACCAAACAAACTACTATGAGAAAATACGTTTCTAAGGCATTTTGCTATCTATTATTTAGTACCATTTTTATTACTAATCACATATTGGCTCAAACGCAAAAGTTTGATAGCACAACTATTGCTAATCTCAAAAAGCAAATAATTCCTTTGGTGTCTGCCAAAGAAAAACAAGTTCAGGAAATGGTAGACATGGTATTTAGTTTTGGCGAGTTGGGATTTCAAGAAACTGAAACGTCCAAATACTTGATAAGTGTTTTAGAAAAAAATGGGTTTGTTATTGAAAAGGGCATTGCTGGTATCCCTACTGCATGGATGGCCAGGTGGGGTAGCGGAAGCCCTGTGATTGCTTTAGGCAGCGACATTGATTGTATACCTAAAGCTTCTCAAAAACCTGGTGTTGCTTACAGAGATCCTATAGTAGAGGGTGCACCTGGGCATGGAGAAGGTCATAATTCTGGTCAGGCTGTAATTATTTTCGCTGCTATTGCAGCAAAAGAAATTATGCTAAAAAATAATATTTCAGGAACATTGGTTATTTGGCCTGGTGTTGCAGAAGAACTTGTGGGTACAAAAGCTTGGTACATTCGTGATGGCTATTTTAAAAATGTAGATGCGTGTATTTTTACACATGTTAGTGGTGATTTTAGCTGCGACTATGGTGATAATGGGGGCAATGGTTTAGTTTCCGTTGAATTTTCTTTTGAAGGTGATGCAGCTCATGCGGCTGGCGCACCTTGGCGAGGCAAAAGTGCTTTAGATGCAGTAGAGCTTATGGATGTTGGTTGGAATTTTAAACGAGAACACTTAAAACCTACACAGCGTAGTCATTACGTGATTACAGACGGAGGCGATCAACCAAATGTAGTGCCTTCAAAAGCATCAGTTTGGTATTACTTTAGAGAACGTACGTATGAAGACATTCAAAGCATGTACGATGCAGGGATAAAAATCGCCAAAGGGGCAGCAATGATGAGCGATACAAAAATGAACTATCAAATTTTAGGAACAGCCTGGCCAGGGCATTTTAATAAAGCATTGGCAAAAGTTATGCATGCAAATATTAAACAAGTAGGAATGCCAGAATGGAGCGAGGCTGACCAGCAACTAGCACGAGCAACTCAAAAATTGATGGAAGCACCAAAAATGGATCAATCTGGCAGACCTATAGACGGCTTAAGAAGTGTAATAGATACTGTAAAAGGGTCTGTACCTTATTCATGGGGAGGCGGCAGTGATGATATTGCTGATATTTCTTGGAATGTTCCAACGATTGTATTAAGATATCCTGCTAATATCCCAGGTTTAAAAGGTCACCATTGGGGGGATGCAATAGCAATGGCTACACCAATTGCTCATAAAGGTAGTTTGGCTGGCGCAAAAGCAACAGCATTAACGTTGATAGACTTGTTTACTAACCCAACTATTTTGGTTGATGCCAAGGATTATTTTAAAAATGTACAAACAAAAGATGTTCACTACATACCATTTATTACAAAGAATGACCCGCCTGCTATTTATTTAAATAAAGCAACAATGGATAAATTTCGCCCTGAAATGAAAAAATTCTATTATGACCCTAGTAAGTATAAAACTTATTTAGAGCAATTAGGCATTGTATACCCAACCATTACTAAAAAAAATACTCAATAAAAATGTTTAGTTCATCAATTAGAGACAATGAGATGATGTCCTAATTACGCCATAAAGTAATATTTAATACCTAATCCAAGCGAGAGAAATTTTTACTATACTTATTGTTCATCTTCTTTTATTCAAGTTGCAACTATCCCCCTAAATTTGTAATTATGAAGATAACTAACGAAATGAAAGTGGGTGTGCTAGCTGCAACTGGTATTGCCTTGTTTATTTTTGGGTTTAATTTTTTAAAAGGAAAAAGTCTTTTTAAAACTGGCAATTATCTATACGCAAAATATTCTAATACGAAGGGCATTAAAGTTTCTAATGAAGTAACAATCAAAGGTTTTCAAGTAGGAAATGTAGCTGATATTGAAAATTTGGATGCGAACTTGAATGAGATTTTGGTAACCATTAAGTTGAAAGACAAATATAATATTCCTTCAAATTCTGTTGCAACCATTAGCAATAACCCACTTGGTTCTGCTAGTATGGAAATAGAATTGGGCAATAGTACCAATTATTTAGCTTCAGGCGACACTTTGGTTACAGCTGATAATCCAGGTTTATTGGGTGCTTTATCTGGCAAGGTAGGCCCTGTTGCCGATCAATTAAAAACCACTTTACATAGTTTAGATAGTGTGATAAACAATGTAAATGGTACACTAGATGCTAATTCAAAAGCTAATTTGCAAGCAACCATTGCCAATATGAATAAGGTGACGGAAAGCTTGGCTGTTTCTGCGGTGTCTATTCAAACCATGTTGAACCAACAGTCTGGCGCTATTACTCAAACGATGAAAAACTTGAACAGTTTTACCAAAAATTTGGCAGACAATAACGAGAAGATCACCAAAATGATGGCTAATATTGAAAAAACAACAGAGAATCTGTCGAAAACGGATATTGATGGTACTGTTGCTTCGCTAAAAAAAGCGATTGACAATATGAATGTATTGGTAGAAAAAGTAGGCAGCAAGGATGGTACTTTGGGCTTATTGATGAACGATCCAAAATTATATTATCAATTATTAAATACTGTAAGAAGCACCAATATACTGCTAGATGATTTTAAAACACATCCTAAGCGTTACGTTAATATTTCTGTGTTTGGAGGAAAAGATAAGAGTACGCCACTAACGGCACCTCTCAATGATACGCTAATACTTCAAAAATGATTTTTCTGAAACGACTATTAATTGCGATGCTTGGTTTACTGGCATCAACTATTGTATACGCTCAAGCGCCCATAAAAGATACCTCAAGGCATGGTAAAATGATAACCATTATAAGTGCTGACAGAGAAAATTTCCAGCAAATTGATTCTCTAACGCAAGTATTGTCCCTTGCTGGCAAAGCCAAAGTGCAGCAAGAAAAAACGATTTTTGAAGCAGATAGTATTGCGCTTAATCAGCTAACCAATATTTTGGAAGCATTTGGGAATGTACACATTAACGATAATGACAGCATTCATACTTATTCTCAATACTTGAAATATGTAGGTAAGGAGAAAAAAGCTTACCTGAATAAAAAGGTAAAACTTACCGATGGCAAGGGCGTATTAACCACCGAAGAATTGGTGTACGATGAGCAAACCAAAATAGGTATTTACTACAAAGGTGGTAAGGTTGTAAACGGCAAAACGGTGCTTACAAGTACTGAGGGCTACTATTATGGCGAAACTAAAGACGTGTATTTTAAACAAAATGTATTCTTAAAAGATTCTGGATTTACTGTAAAAACCGATACACTTTTATATAACACAAAAACGGGCATCACTACTATTGTAGCGCCTTCCACCATAGTAAGTGGCAAGCAAACCATTAAAACAAAAGATGGTTACTACGATACCAAAAGCAAAAAAGCTTTCTTTAATCAAAGACCAATAATTGACGATAGCGCTTATACATTTATTGCCGATAAAATCGCGGTTGATGATAAAACAGGCTTAAGTGAATATGATGGTAATGCTGTATATAGAACAAAAGATAGTACTGGCTATGATTTAATTGCTGGCAATATAAAAGCCAATAGAAAAACGAACGCTTTATTGGCTACGCAAAAGCCATTGTTACTAATTAAACAGCCGCAAGACACCACCTATATCACTGCTGATACATTATTTACTTCAAAACTTTCTGAACTTGTAAAGAGTAGAACCGTACCTGTAGTTAGAGATTCTGTTAAAGGTAAAATACCTATGACAAAAAATCCAAAAGATTCCTCTGCAGACCGCTATTTTGAAGCCTACTTTAATGTGCGGATTTTCAACGACTCGCTGCAAGCAGTTTGTGATAGCATGTTTTATTCAGGCGAAGATTCGGTGTTTAGACTATTCAAAAATCCAATTGCTTGGGCGCAAAAAAATCAGATTACTGGTGATACGATGTATTTATTTGTACAAAACAAAAAGCCAGAAAGACTTTATGTTTTTGAAAATGCCATGAGCATTCAAAAGTTAACCGACAAATACTTTAATCAAATAAAAGGAACTACCATTAATGGTTTTTTCTTAGATGGTAAAATTGACCATTTACGTGCCAAAGGCAATGCAGAAACGGTGTACTATGGTGTAGATGAAAGCAATAAATATCTTGGTGTAAACAAAGCTTCTTGCGATGTAATAGATATGTATTTTGAACAAAAGAAATATGGTGCTTCGCCACAAAAAATAGTCTTACGCAACAATTTAGAAGGCACCGCCTACCCTATGCGCCAAATAAATCATGAAGAACTTAGATTGCGAAAGTTTAAATGGCTTGAGAACTTAAGACCAAAGAGTAAGTTTGATATATTTTCAAACTAAACATTACCACATAGGTACAAAGCCTCAACCTTGTACCTATGCGGTAAATTAAATTACTTTATAATTTCTGCCTTACAACCACATTGTTCATAATAAAAGTAGTACCGCCTTCTGCTACAATATTATATACTTTTTGTGTGCCACCTGCTTGTTCTTTTACTTGCCAAACGGTGTACAATTCATTGGTTTTCGTCACTTCATTTAAGCAAAATAACTGCTCACCTATTGCAATACTACCAGCCGCTTTGATGGCAATATTGGTTTGTATAGGATGATTGGGCGTAGCTTCTAACACTTTGCTAGTAAGCCTTACATCAATACCATCGCTATTTACTGCTTCATTAAATTTTACCAAAAGCAAGGTTGTAATGGCATAATTCTTTGCATCATGTTCTGTTAATGCTTTTACTTTTACGGCTACAGATTGTTTAGTGGCAGCATCAAACGTTAAAACCTCATCACCTTGTTGAATATCTTTTAACAGCTTTTTACTGCCATCAGCCATTGCCACTTCGTCGCCACCAGGAAAACAAATATCACTGCCATACGTCCCTGCATCTTTACTCAAATCTTTCCCTTGGTTCATGGCTTTGTAGAGTTGGAAGCCCATTTCTTTGGAAAGCACATAAGACAGTTTCAACACAAAATTTGGCTCTACTTTATCTATCGCATGAATGTCTTCAAAATACTTTTCCCATACTTTACCATCGGCGGTAAAATTTGGCATTACTGCCTTGTACACTTTGCCTTTCTCGGTGGTGTAAAATATCATTAAGCCCAATTCTTGCATGTCTTGCTTAGCCAATAATTTATACAAATCAATACGCTTTTTCTGCCCGTCATCGCCAGTAATAAAGTAGGGCTTCTTAGCTTCGTAACGGTCTAGCACATAAGTATTGTCAAATTTTACATACGTGTCTTTATCTAAATCGGCAACAGCAAATGTTTTTGCTTTTTCATACTCAGCCATGGTTAATGGTCTACTTGTAGGCTTTGTATCTTGTGCACATGTTGTAACCACTGCTAATAATAATCCCAATCCTAATAAAACGCTGATTCTCATATACCTTTTATACTTTTTTTTATAATGCTTTAATGATGTTCTAGTAGACTTTTTCTATGTACAACCTTCCTTTTGTAATATGAATATCACTCTTGCCATGTTTTAGCTTGCTTTTGACAAGTACAACTAGTTTTTTTTGCAATGTTGTAATACACTTTAATTGTTTGTAATACTTTTCAAGTCTTAAAGACTTGGAAAGTATTACAAAAGAGAAATTAAGATATCTCTTTAAACGCTTTGGCAAATGCTTCCATTTCATCCATTCTACCAATGCTTAGGCGACAATAATCTTTGCCATTCATTTTCCAATAGCGCAAGCCTACACCACGTTTCATCATTTCGTCGGCAAACTTTTTACCGTCCATTTTAATAGGAAACATTACAAAATTGGTAGACGATGGAATATAGTCGTACCCCTCAGCTTTTAACACACCGTACAAATAGGCTTTAGAAGCTTGGGTATTTTTAATAATCTCACCACAATAAGGCTGTTCTTTAAATGAAGCCATGGCAGCAGCAATGGTAGGTGCAGATATGGCGCCTTCTGAAGAATATTTTCCTAAAATATCAATCATACTTTTTTGTGCAACAATATAACCAACACGCAAACCCGCAAATCCATATAGTTTCGAGAAGGTTCTTGCAACGATAATATTCTCACCCTTGATAACATTGCCTATTAGGGTAGCACCTTTTGGGTCTTCTAAATAATCAATATATGCTTCATCTATAAATATGGGTACTTTGGCTGAAACTCTTGTGCAGAAAGCTTTTAACTTGGCTGCATCTAGCACCGTACCAGTAGGGTTGTTTGGGTTTACAATATAAATGAGCGATGTTTTGCTATCAATTTTAGCTTCAATTGCATCAAGGTCATATTTATAGTCTGACGTTAAAGGTACTTCAACCACATTGGCACCAAACGCTTTCGATTTTCTTAACAAATCATCATACGTAGGGCCACAAGTTAATATTGTACCACCATTTTTACTAAAATGAATAGCCGCCGCTTGCAACAATGGCGATGAGCCTGCTGCCATTAATATTTGCTCTTCTTGTACACCTTCTACAGCCGCAACTTTTTTGCTTAACTCTTTTTCTTCTACAAATGCGTATTGGTAGCTTGTAGCTAGTGCATCTGCAATGGCCTTTTTTGCCGCAGGTGATGGCCCCCAAGGGTTTTCATTGGCAAATAATCTAGCTTTCAATTGTTGTTTTTCTGCTGAAAACTGCGTTACTATGTCTTGTTCTGACAAAGTATCGCTGTAAGGACTAGTGCCTTGTGGCACATAATAATTAGCGCTAAGCGCGTTGAAAATGCCTGGCAAAACAGATAAGCCACCTGTCAATAAAGCGCTGTTTCTAAGCCATTGTCTGCGGTTAATGTTTGTTTGCATAGTCGTTTGTTTTGAGTGTGATTTGTTTTGGTTGCTAAAAGATTTATATTGTTAAATGCAGGCTGCTTCGTGCCTAGCAGTAACGTTAGTTGATTTATGTTGGTGATTGATAGGCCAATTTTTGTTCGTTTACTCTTGCATGAATATTGGCCACAGTACTACGTGCTGATAAAAAAGCGCCTGCCATCCAGGCATTCCAATAGGTTACATGTTCACCAGCAAAATACACATTGCCATCAGGTTTTAGCAAAGCTTGGTACACCGATTTTCGTTCTGCATCTGTATATACAGCCCAGCCGCCTTGGTTATATTTTGTGTTATGCCATGCAATAGAAAAAGACTGCTCAAATTCTTTGCTGTATTGCGGATGTATCAAGCTGCCCTTTTGTAAAGCCAATTGCTCTCGTTCGTTAAAACCCAATGCACCTGTGCGTTTGGCTTTATCGTTAAAATTATAATAACCTATCAGCACGCCTTTTTTGCCTAAATAATCATTGTTTGGGTAAAATATTTGGGTTAACTCGTTATTGGTATGTGTAATGCCTCCATAAATACCTTCATCTTCTTCCCAAAAACGCCTTTTGAATTGTAAGCCTATTTTGCAAGTATTGATGTACTGAATAAAATCTATAGCCCTACTTACATCGCTAGAAAAGTTGTGATTAATATTGCTTAATACTGGTAAAGGAATTGTACAAATACACAAATCGCCTTGTATTTGTTGCGCCCCTTGCTTGGTATTGTAATTAATAGTAACGCCATTAGTGGTGTTTTTAATATCGGTTACTTCTGCACCAAACTGTATTGGGGATTTAAGTTTTGCCTGAAAAGCGGTAGCTATTTTGTCCATACCACCCACGGCTTGAAACATGGTCATTTGCAGCTCGTAAGTGTAGTAGTTAACGTTGTAAAAATCAGGATCCATCAAGCCAGATGCAATGATATCTTGCAGTTTGTAAGCCTCGGCAATAACGCCTTCTTGGTTGGCAGCAGCAGGTTCTTGTATATAGCCACGGCGAGAAGATGCCTTGTATAGTTTATCAATGTCTAAACCACCTTCTGCGCGTAAAAATTCAATAATTTTTTGGGTATCTTCTTTAGTTAATGCAGCATCAAGCTGGCTTTTATCCATTGCTTTTGCTAGTAATTCGCTGGTGTAACCGCGCACATCATTTTGTATCTCTTTGATGCGTATTTTTTTATTTGATAATGGGCCTTTGCCCTCGGCAAAATAATAAGCCGCCTCATTCACATTGTTATAAGTTTCTAAAGGCACCCCCAATTCTTTACAATATTCTAAAGTGATGTGATGGTGGTGGGCAATGCGACTAGGGCCAGCATTAAAATATAAGCCTTTATCAAAGTTTGCAGTTTGCACTGGTTGATGTAATTCTTGATTGTTAGTACCTTGCCTTATACTAAAACATCTGCCACCTACTCTATGTCTGGCTTCGAGTAATACGCATTCGTAACCTAATTTTTCTAGTTCGTAAGCGGCACTCATGCCCGCAAGTCCAGCGCCTAAAATGATAATTTTTTTGCCTTTGCCACTACCTTGCAAGTTAAAGGCATTAGCTGGTGCTGCTTTTAACATGCCAAGCGCCAGCATGGCTGGGTAAGCGCCACCTGCTAGCATACCTGTGGATGATAGAAATTGTCTTCTAGTAAGTTCTGTCCGTTTGATACAACTTTGTTTTAGTCCGCCTCAAGATAATAAATTATTACAAACAATTTATTATTACACTAAACAAAATCTATAAATTTTTGAAGAATGGTGATAAAATATGGTATTCGATCCGCCGTTATATGCTTTTTTATAAAAAAGCTACCCTTTTGAAGCAGCTTTTACTAAAAACAAATACATGTAAATAATTTTTATCGTTTTCTTTTTACGGCCAAAGGTCTTAAATAATTTACACCAATTAAACTTTTGGTTTGTAAACCAGGTGCATTGCCATTAGGGCCGAAAATGCGCACATTATCATCATAAATTAAATCTAAACTATAGGTAGCACTAAAATTTCTATTAATTTTAATGGAAAACTGATTGGTCATAAATAGATTAATATTCCATGGGTTGTTTCTATAATTAGAGAATAAATCAACCCTGCCTTTATAGGTTACATTTTTTGCAATGTTATTATTATAGTTAACCGTCACAAAAGCACCCAATTCGTTTAATACATGCTTGCCGCTATCTAAGCCATACACCCCTTTTGCGGCTAGTTTATTACTAGCCACAATAACAGTACGAGATGTTAATGGTGATAAAAACACGGATAATTTATCAGAGGGTTTATAATCAAAACCCACCGAAAGCACCAAATAAGCTGGCGATAAAACTGTAGAAGTTAAAGTAGCAGTAGAACCGCTAAAAGAATAACCATCAAAAAATTGTGAACGAAAGTTGAACAAACTAGATAAATACCATTTGCCAGTGGTATCCATTTTATAGCCATACTTGCTCAAAAAATCTATTCTATCATCGTTTTTTCTGCCGCCAATGCTCGTACTTTGAACATAACCAAGATTAACATCTAAATTGTTATCCCAACTAATCCTTTCTTTCTTGTAGTAGAAAAAATAATTAAAATAACCGCCAACGGCCAGTGTAAAATTATCGCCACCAGCAGCCCAATTACTTAAAGAAGCTTGCGACAAATTGAAACTTAATAAGCCGCCTTGTTTCCATTTCCAAGTGCTCGTATCTGCTTCTTTTTTTATCGTTCTAGAGGTTTCACTGCGCAATTTGTTTACCACTATATCTTGTGCGATCACTGAAGAGGCACCTAAAACAATTAAAATAGACAATACTAAATGCTTCATGTAAGCTTGCTTTGCGGCGAAAATAAGCGTTGAACAAATGTCGCCCAAGCGCTGTGTAGAAAAGTTAGTCTATGGATTTTGTTAAATTTTTTAGAATCAGACATGGCTTGTCTTAAACAATATAATTCAGTATACTTTTTAAATAAGTATTTAACAAACTTTCGCTGCCAAACTGACACAAGTTTCTCTTATTTTTGCAGACAAAATTTTCTTGACTAATGGAAATGTTAGCGTTGCAAAACAAAGTGCATGATGAGACAAAGCAAGGTGAAGCGTTTGCGCCGTTTGAATTGGAACCGAATATCTTTAGAAAGCACTTTTATATTGAAAGTTATGGCTGTGCGATGAATTTTAGCGACAGCGAAATTGTGGCTTCTATATTAAATAACGAAGGCTTTGGTGCTACCAAAAACTTAGAAGAAGCCGATTTGATTTTTGTAAATACATGCTCCATTCGTGAGAAAGCTGAAGCCACCATTCGGAAGCGTTTAACTGAATTTAGGAAGCTAAAAGAAGCCAGAAAAGGTGTGTTGGTAGGTGTTTTAGGTTGCATGGCAGAACGATTAAAAGCCAAATTATTGGAAGAAGAAAAATTAGTAGATATAGTAATTGGCCCTGATGCGTATAGAAGTTTACCTAGTCTAATAGAAGAAGCAGAAGGCGGTCAAAAATCTGTGAATGTGTTGCTAAGCAGAGATGAAACTTATGCCGATATCTCACCTATTCGTTTAGATAGCAATGGCGTGAGCGCATTTGTATCTATTATGCGTGGCTGCAATAATATGTGTAGCTTTTGCGTAGTGCCTTTTACACGAGGTAGAGAACGTAGCAGAGATGCGGTTTCTATTGTAGCTGAGGCAACGGATTTGTTTAAAAAAGGATATAAAGAAGTGACGCTATTAGGGCAAAATGTAGATAGTTACTATTGGTTTAATGAGCAAAAGGATAAAGCTGTAACATTTGCCGAATTACTAGAAATGGTAGCGTTGATTCATCCAAATTTACGTGTGCGATTTAGTACGTCTCATCCTAAAGATATTACAGACGATGTATTGTTTACTATGGCCAAATATGAAAATATTTGTAACTATATTCATTTGCCCATACAAAGCGGTAACTCTCGCATTTTACAACTCATGAATAGAACCTATTCAAGAGAATGGTACTTAGCAAAAGTGGATCGAATCAGAGAAATATTGCCAGATTGTGGCATTACCACCGATATTATTACAGGTTTTTGTACAGAAACAGAAGAGGATCATCAAGACACGTTAACCGCCATGGCTTATAGTAAATACGATATGGCTTATATGTATTTTTACAGTGAAAGGCCAGGTACATTGGCAGAGAGGCGCTTTGATGATGATGTACCACTAGACGTAAAGAAAAGACGCTTACAAGAAATTGTTGATATGCAAGGTGCTTTATCTACGCAAAGTAACTTGAACGATATTGGCAAGACCTTTAAAGTATTAATAGAAGGCAATAGCAAAAAAAGCGACACAGATTGGAGTGGCAGAACAGAACAAAACAAGTCAATTGTGTTTCCCAAAGGTAATTATCAATTGCAAAAAGGTGACTATGTACACGTAAAAGTAAACGAATGTACAAGGGCTACTTTGTTGGGTGAGATTGTAAAATAGAGATTGACAACTAGGTAAAAAGATTAAGAATGGATTTACAAAGCATTAAAAATAGATTTGGCATAATAGGTAACGCACCCGCACTTAATTTTGCGTTAAATACAGCCGTACAAGTATCATTAACCGATTTAACAGTATTGGTAGTGGGTGAAAGTGGTGTAGGTAAAGAGGTGATTTCACAAATTATCCATGCCACTTCTGCCAGAAAACACAATCCTTTTATTGCGCTAAACTGCGGCGCCATTCCAGAAGGTACCATCGATAGTGAATTATTTGGCCACGAAAAAGGTGCGTTTACGGGCGCTGTTGATAGTCGTAAAGGGTACTTCGAAACTGTAAATGGCGGTACGATATTTTTAGATGAAATTGGTGAAATGCCTTTGGGTACCCAAGCACGTTTGCTACGTGTATTAGAAACTGGTGAATTTATTCGTGTAGGCTCATCTAAAGTACAAAAAACGGATGTACGTGTTATTGCAGCTACGAATAGAGAACTACTCGAGTTTGCCGAAAAAGGGCGTTTTAGACAAGATTTGTATTATCGGTTAAGCACCGTTCCTATTCGTGTACCAGCTTTGCGCGATAGAAAAGAAGATATTTTATTGTTGTTTAGAAAGTTTGTGGTCGACTTTGCAGAGCGATACAAAACCACACCTGTTCAGCTAGATGAAGAGGCTAGAAATTTGTTAATTAACTACCCTTTTCCGGGTAATGTGCGTGAATTAAAGAACCTTGCAGAACAGATTTCTGTATTGAGCAATTCGCAAACATTAAATGCTAATCAATTACGTAAATTTTTACCCGAAAAAGTGGTAAATAGAATGCCAATGCTAGCGAGCGATGCAGCACCGCAAGGCGAATTTGCCAATGAAAGAGAACTGTTGTATAAATTATTCTTCGATATGAAGAAGGATGTAACAGAGTTAAAGAAAATGTTCTTAGAAATATTACAAAATCCTTCATTAGCAGGGACTGCGGCTAATTTTACCAAAGAAAGTTTGATGAGCGATTTTCATAACAACGGAAATGCGATGGATTTGCAACCGATGTTGCCGACACCTAACTATCAGCCAACGCAGCCCATTGCTAATGCCTATCAACCAAATAATACTCAAGCGGTATTAATTAATGAAGACGATATTCATCACCATGAAGAAGTAGAAGAAACATTGAACATTATGGTGATTGAAAAAGAACTGATTATTAAAGCTTTAAAAAAGCATAAAGGCAAACGTAAAGATGCAGCAGCAGATTTAGGTATTAGTGAAAGAACATTATATAGAAAGTTGAAGGAATACGATATTGATGATCTTTAAGAAAATTAAAAAATAATCATTAACAATGAAAAATTTGAAGAAACACAATCCTTACACACTATCTACGTATTTCCTTCTATCATTATTAATTATTAATTTTTCATTATTAATTAGTAGCTGTGGCGTGTACAAGTTTAATGATGCGTCAATTGATTATAGCAAATACAAAACCATTAAGATAAATTTTATTGAAAATAGAGCGCCAATTATTAATACGCAGCTTGCACCTAAGTTAAATGACAAACTTCAGCAAAAAATTGTCAGTCAAACCAGATTGACCAGAACGAGTGACGACAATGCGCATTACCAACTAAGTGGATTTATATCTACTTATAATGTTACTACAGCGGCTATTTCATCTACGCAAGCTGCAACTAACCGACTAACAGTAGGTGTACATATGGTTGTGAAAGATATTCTAGAAAATAAAACGGATGAATTTGATGTAAGTCGTAACTTCGATTTTTCAGCCAATTTATCCATTGACCAAGCCTATGTTCAGTTGCAGGATGAAATTATTCGCAATTTAACAGATGAAATTTTTAACCATATTTTTTCTAATTGGTAATCTATTAGTATTTTCATCGCCGATGGCAATAGAACAAGTATTATACAACCTCTCAGGAAATAACCACCTATCATCTGTAGGTATAGACGATTTGCAGAAAATCGCCAACGAATTTCCCTATTTTGCACCTGCTCAATTTTTATTAGCCTTAAAACAAAAAGAACAAAGCAGCTACAGTTTTAATGGACAGTTACAAAAAGCAGCTTTGCACTTTAGTAATCCTTTATGGTTGCAATACCAATTACATAATGGGACGATTGCAGAACCCATATTGGAAAAAGTTGTCTTAAATGGACATCCGAAACAACCTGTGGTTGTACAACCAACTGTCCAAGCAGTAGTTGAAAAGCCTATTTTACAACCTACCACATATGCCTCTATACCAGTTGTTGAAAATGCTACCGCACTACCAGATTTAGAGCCTAAGGTACAAGAAGTTACACCATTAGTTGAAGCTACTGAAAAGGAAATACCTACAATTCCTGAGATTGGAACTGACGAAACTGATGTGAAAACTGTAGGAAAAGAGGCTATTGACGAATTACCCGTAGCATCTTTTGCTTCACATGTTGCTGAAGAAGTTCATCAAAGTGGCGTTGTAGATTATACTTCTTTTGCGTTATCGAATTCTTTGAGAGATACCGCGCCTCTTGTAAAAACAGAAGCACCAGTTTCGATTGAAACTCCTCATACGCCATCAACGGATAAAATCCTTACCAATAGCTTTGATAATAATGCCAATAGCTTCTCAATTCCTACTTTAGAAGCAGTAAAGCGATTATTAGATGTTAATGCGCCAGCCACAACCTCAACGGAGCCTCCTACTCAAGTTGAAGCACCAAAAACAAATATAGCAACGATACCAAATTATAGTTTTAATGGTTTTGCAGATACTACCAAAGAAATTACACCTAACGCGGTTACCTTAAGTGAGGCATTTGCTGAAGAAGAAGTGGACGGAGTAGATGAACATGATAAACATCCTACTAATAATATCGCATCGGTATTATCTAACCAGATTGCAGATTTTAAAAAGCCTATTACTGAAGATGCGAAGCTTGAGTTTGAGGCAGAACCATTGTTTAAAGTAGATTATTTTGCATCACAGGGCATCAAGATAGATCTAACTAAGCAGCCACAAGATAAACTTACAGTACAATTAAGACGCTTTACCGATTGGTTGAGACAAATTAAAGGACAAGGTCCAAACCCTCCACAAGACCTTGGCACTGACCCAGAATTGGAAAAAGCCATTGCAAATATTGCCAAAACGTCTATCGCTGCAAGAGAAATAGTTACGGAAACAATGGCTGATGTGTTTATCAAACAAGGCAAGGTTGACAAGGCCATTCAGCTTTATATAAAATTAAGTTTTTTAGATCCTGAGAAATCCGCTTATTTTGCAGGCAAAATTCAACAATTAAAAGGAATATAATCATGGTGTATTTGTTTTTAGCTTTAATAGTGTTAGCCAGTGTGGCGCTTGGTGCAATTGTTTTAATACAAAACCCAAAAGGTGGCGGATTAGCAGGTAATGTTGGTGGTTTAAGTAACAACATTATGGGCGTAAAACAAACCAATGATGTGTTAGAAAAAGGAACTTGGATTTTTGCAGGTGCTATCGCAGTCTTAGCATTAACATCTACTTTGTTTTTAAAAGGCGGTGCTACTACTTCAGTAAACAATTCTTTATTAAATAAAGTAAATACCAGTGGTGCCGCACCAACTGCACCAGTTAAAAAATAATTATTGGTTTATTAACCAGAAATTTCCCCGTCTGTTTACAACAGTCGGGGTTTTTTATGTAATTTGATGCCATGAAGCGATTTCTTACATTTTTACTGTTGATAATAGTTATTATAGGTGCGATAGCTGCCTATATGGTGTTAGGTTCTGCCACAAATTTTGATGAAAAAACAAAAAGTTTTGTTGTAGAAGATGGCAAAACCGATAAAGCTAGCGTAATTGAAACACTAGAAAAAGAACACATCATTAATAATACATCAATGTTTGGCTTATTGGCTGATCAATTAGATGTTTGGCAGCGCTTAAAGTCAGGTAGATTTCAATTAAAAAATGGCGATAATCTGTTAACGCTTGCAAAAATTTTGCGCAATAATCGTCAGGCAGAAGTGAAATTGGTTATTAATAAACTGAGAACGAAAGAAGATTTTGCAAGATTAATCGCTAAGAATTTCTCAACAGATAGTCTTACTGCTATCAATTATTTTAACAACAACGATAGTTTGCGAGTCTTCGGTGTCAATGATAAAACCCTATTTACCATTATTATACCTAATACTTATTCATTCTACTATTTTACACCTTTAAGTAAGGTATTGGCAAAAATTAAAACTGCAAGCGATGCCTTTTGGGACGCAAAAGATAGAAAAATTAAGGCCACTGCCCTCGCTTTATCGCCAGCAGAAGTGTATACCCTGGCATCCATTGTAGAGGAAGAAACCAATAAAGAAGCCGATAAAGGCAATATTGCAAGTGTGTATCTCAATCGTTATAACAAGGGCATGAAGCTTGGTGCAGACCCTACCGTACGCTTTGCTATGAACGATTTTACCATTAAACGTGTGTACGAAAAATATTTGCAAATAGAATCGCCTTACAATACCTACCGCAACCTTGGTTTACCGCCAGGCCCTATTTGTACGCCAAGTGCCAGTACCATAGATGCGGTATTAAATGCGCCAAAAACTGACTATTTATTTTTTGTAGCCGATGCCGATTTAAAAGGGGGTAGCCATTTTAGTAGCAATTACGCCGAGCATTTGCAATATGCCAAGGCCTACCAACAAGCATTAACCATCTATCTTCAAAAGAAGCAGGCACAAGGGGATGAATAAAGTAAAAAGAAACCTATTGCAGTTAAGTCCTATACGATTTTTGTCTGCCAAAAGCAAGCAAGCAATATTTCCTACTACCAATTTAAGTTGGTACGAGGTAACGACCTATTTTTTAAAACAAATCAATAAATTGGGTTTAAACGAACGCGCTTCAGCGATTTCATTTAATTTAATTATGGCTTTGCCTGCGGCGATATTATTTTTATTTTCTATCATTCCTTATCTGCCACAATCGGCTGATTTACAAACCGAAGTATTGGGTTTATTTAAAGATATTACACCTAATTCTAACACCTATATTTTTATACGTAACTTACTTAATAGCTTAATGGAACGCCAAGTGGGCTTGTTTTCATTTGGTTTTGTGTTATTAATTTATTATGCCTCTAATGCCATGATTGGGGTAATTAGAACCTTCGACCGCTCTATACTTGAAAAAAAATATTTTTTGCATCGACGCTTTCGCGCTATCAAGCTTACCCTTATTCTGATTGTCTTATTATTGGCCTCGGCTACTCTGTTAATTGGGCAAGACCAATTTGCCCTCTTACTCAAAAGTCTCTTTCACCTCAAACGCAAAGCACGTTTACAATGGTGGAATGGTGTGCGGTGGTTTATTCTCGTAGGCTTTCTATTTTATGGCATTGGTTTGGTTTATAAATTTGCCCCATCGGTTAAAAAGCGTTGGCCACTACTATCGCCAGGCTCGTTTTTAGCTACCATCCTTACCTTGCTTACAACGATTATCTTATCTTATTGGGTAAATCACTATGCCCGTTTCGACAAAGTGTACGGCTCTATCGGCACCGTGTTGGTCATCATGCTATTAATCCGTTTCAATGCCCTCATTTTGCTGATTGGCTTTGAGCTAAATGTGACCATTATGTACCTCACCGCACAAAAGGAAAAGCAAACTGTAGAAATAGAGCAACGATAGCATCTAGTCCCATTATCTATTGAGATTTTTAGCCTTATAGAGTTTTTTTCGTCTCAAACTAGTACATTTCATGCGTAGTGTAACTTTTCTTTTTCCGCGTAGTTTTTACACAAGGCAAGAAATGATGAAATTCTTCAAATTATTGGCAATATTCAGACATATTTCCCTTTTATGGAACATGATAAAAGGCACTTGTTTTTTTGTGTCATTTCGAAAAACCTATATAAAAGATACATGTAGAAAAGTAACAAGGTGAGGGAAATAACTAAGCGTCACTAAAAAATGGTTAAGCAGCAAAAAAATGGTTGAGGAGCACTGAAAAATGATAGAGCGTTGCCATAAAATGGTTGGTAGGCACGCAGAAATGGCAAATCGTCAACCAAAAATGGTTGGGGGGCACAAAGAAATGGCTCAGCGGCACTTAAAAATGGTTGGGGGGCGCAAAGAAATGACCGAGAGGCACTTTGAAATGGCTGAGAGACATATAATTGTCAATAAGTGCGGCGGCAACCTCATTTGCTTGCAATGCATACCAAAAACATTTTACGCAGTTGAATCATCAGGTTAGTCAAAACAGTTATAAGCAACATTAGAAATGACTGAACTAAATCATGCTATCAAAAAGCCAAGTAGCGGCTAATATCTTTCCTTCCTGACTAAATAATACAGATGCTTCTGCCTTAGGCATTCCAACTTTCCCAACTTTTTGTACATTGCTTTCCTAAAACTAACTCCATGTCTACATTGCATCGCCGTCAATTTATTCAGCAAACAAGCTTACTTACCCTTGGTGGTCTTACTGCCGCTTCTATCCTAGCTAATTCATTTACACCACCTACTGCTACCGTAAAAGTGGGCATTATTGGTGTGGGCTATCGTGGGCAAGAACATTTAAAATTACTCTTGCAGCGCAGCGATGTAGAACTTGTGGCCATTGCCGACCCAGATTTGCAAATGCTAGCCATGGCCGATAAAATTATTGCCGCTAGCGGCAAGGCCAAACCAGTGGTTTACAGCAATGGCAATTACGATTACAAAAACCTACTCAACCGTGCCGATATTGAAGCCGTAATAATTGCCACCCCTTGGGAATGGCATATACCACAAGCTATAGACGCTGTAAACGCTGGTAAAATTCCCGGTGTAGAAGTGTGCGGCGCTATTAAACTATCTGACTGTTGGGATATTGTAAATGCGAGTGAGAAAACGGGTATACCGGTGATGATAATGGAAAATGTGTGCTACCGTAGAGATGTGATGGCGGTACTAAACATGGTGCGTAAAGGGATGTTTGGCGAGCTATTGCACCTGCAGGGTGGTTATGAACACGATTTGCGTGGTGTAAAGTTTAACGATGGCATTACGGCTTACGATTCTGGTGTAGAATACGGGGCAAAAGGCCTTAGCGAAGCCAAATGGCGCACCCAACACAGCATAGATAGAAATGGCGAACTATACCCTACGCATGGCTTGGGCCCTGTTGCTACCATGATAGATATCAACCGTGGCAATAGATTAACCAAATTATCTTCTGTAGCTACTAAGTCAAGAGGTTTGCACCGCTATATTGTAAACCACAAAAAAGGTGGGCCTAACCACCCAAATGCAGCACTAAAGTTTAAACTAGGCGATATTGTAACCACACAAATACAAACTGCAAATGGGGAAACCATTGTATTAACACACGATACTTCCTCACCACGCCCTTACAATTTAGGCTTTAGGGTGCAAGGCACCAATGGCATTTGGCAAGACAACCATGCCGGAGAATTTAAAGCGGGCTTAATTTATTTTGAAGATAAAAGCAAGCCACACACTTGGGAAAACACAGAGGCTTATATGCAAGCCAATGACCACAGATTGTGGAAGAAATACGAAGCGCAAGCAGAAGGCGCCGGCCACGGTGGTATGGACTTTTTTGTGGTGAATGCCTTTATTGAATCTATCAAAGCCAAAGCAGAATTTCCGCTAGATGTGTATGATTTAGCTACTTGGTATGCTATTACACCGCTATCAGAAAAGTCTATTGAAGAAGGCGGTAAACTTATGACCATACCAGACTTTACAAGAGGCAAATGGAAAAACCGTAAACCGATATTTTGTGTAGATGAGAATGGTAATTATTAATAGTTGCTATTAGCCAATGTTTGCTGCAAAGCAAGCAATAACTGCATTTGATTAGTTGCCCTCACCAAATTGTGGTGGGGGTATTTTATTGGGTAATACACATCGTTTTGCAAATAGTCGGTACAAAAGCGCAGTGCTTGCATATAAATTAATACTTCACCTGCAAAGAAAAAATGGGCTTTTTCAAAGTCAGTTAAATGCTGTTCCATGTGGCTATAATAACCTTCCTGTATCGCTTGTAAATAATCTTTACGAACAATAATTTTAGATAAGTCGCTTTCCTCTTCACTTACCGGGCAAACATAGGTACGCATCATATCACCTATATCGCTGATGAAATAGCCTGGCATTACAGTATCTAAATCAATCACACAAAGGGCTTTATGTGCATCATTAAACAGCACATTACTAATCTTGGTATCGTGGTGTGTTACCCGCTTTAATGCATCGGGATGCGCAATAAAAGTCTCGTATATAGTTACAATAGCTTCTTGAGATTGTAAGTCTTCTATCAATGTTTTACAAGTAGTCAATCGCTCCTCATTGGCACTATGTAGAGCTGCTTCAAACTGTTGGTAGCGCAGCGGTAAATTATGAAAATTAGGTAAGGTTTCTTGCAAGGCCGTTGCATCCATTCCATTGCAAACGGCTGTAAATGTTGCAAATGCTTTAGCGGCTTCAAAAGCTTGTTCAGGCGTATTAACGGTAGACATGGTATGTGAGCCTTCAATAAATTCAAAAGCTCTGAAGTATTGGCTATTTACTTCGTACAAGGTATTAGCATCCATGCCTGCAATTGGCGCAACGAAAAGATAGTCAGGATGAGAAGTTTTTAATTGGTGCTTTAGTAAGCGCATGTTCGCATCAATGACTAATGGCTGCTTAAATACATTCGTATTTACTTGCTGCAAGATAAACTTACCACTTGGTGTAACTACTTTGTAAGTATGGTTGATTAAGCCAGATTCAATGGGCATCATTTGATAACTGTGCCAACCATATTTGGCTGCCATTGTATCTGGTGCACTGTCTTTAATCATATGATAGAATATCTCTTAAAAATGATACACCACGCCGCCAAGAACTTGCAATCCTAACACCTCATATTGGTTCCAACGTTGGTATTTATTGTTAAAAACATTGTTAATCTGTAACCACACATTCAATTTAGGCATCACGGTAAACTCTGTACCAATATTGGCATCTATAGCAGGGCTAAGTTTGCCACTTTTTAAATTTTGCATTTGGTAATGACTGCCATCCCAAAAAAATACATCCGATTTTACCAATAAATCTTTAAACACTTTCCAACGCAAAGCACCATTAATTTCTAATGGCAACAAACCGTAGGCTTTATCGTAAGTATTTAGTTTGGTAAACTGTGTATAATTAGCTGAAGCAATAAAAGAGAATTTTTCTTGGTCGGTATAGCCAATTTCACCGTGTAATTTAATGGCTTTTAATACTGGCTCAAATACGGCTTTAAATTCTTGCGTTTTACCAGTTGTAGTATCATTTACGTATAGCGCCGCATTATCCATGTTTAAGAACGATATACGTGCATTGTAAGTGAAATGCTTACCAGCACTGCCTTTAAAGCCAGCATATTGCTCGGTTACTTTGGTATTTAATAAACTCGTTGGTTGTATAATGTAGGGATTAATACCAGCTAATGATTGGTAGGTATTTTTATTGACATAACCGCGCCAGCCTGCCTGTACCACGAATTTTTCTTCATTAATTTTTGCCTCGGCGGTAACATTTGGCAACAACCAAAAGCTTTGGTTATCCCATGTTGGTTGAATACCCGCATTCAATTTAATATTGGGGGTTTTAAACTGAATGGTAGGGTTTACATAAAATAAATTGTTATTAACTGTTGCCGCGTTAGGCACCAATTGGCGCTTAAATGAGCTAATATCAGCGGTGGCAGCTACGTCTAAAGCTAAGAATCTACCAAAAGATTTATTGATGGGTAACTTGGCAAGCAAACTAATTTCATTGCCATTATGGTTATCAAAAAAGGTACTGGCTTTAATTTGTGGGTGGTAAGTAACACCAAAACTATTTGGTAATTTATTTTGCAAACCAAGCTCTAAACCTACGTTATTAAACGCTTGGCGCAAATCATCTTTTGTAAATACCGAGGTACTAGGTTGATAACCATACCGATACTGAACACTATTATCCCAAAAAGCTTTAGCCGAAATTTCATTGTTGTTTTTAGTAGTAATACTGCCAAGAAAATCGACACCGGTTTTACTAAAATCTTGGAAAGTCAATCTACCTGTGGAAGAAGTGTGCTTGCCATGTAAACTAAACATCGTTTGTTTACCATCGCCAAAAGCAATGCCTGCTTCGGCGTAAGGGCTAGCAAAATTGCCAAAGCCTACCTTTACGTAGGCATCATTGTGCCAATAGATAGATGTATCTACAAATAAGGCAACAGGCTTTATTGCAACAGGCTGGTAACTAAAAAATAAATTGGAAGACGGAATATTATAACTCAACGGTAATTTGTTGGTATCGATAATCGGCGTAGCTGCCGTAAAATTTATTTTAGCAGCATTGCGTAAGGATGGCTTGAAAGAAGATGTAATTGTTACTTCTTTAGGGGCTGTCGTATCGCTAGCGTTTGTAATGGGTTTAAAGTTAATGGCAGCGGGTTGCTCGTTGCTTACTTTAGATGTTGCCTTTTTAGTTGAAGCGCTTTTAAGTTTAGCTGTTGACGATGTGCGATTGACCGTTGTAGATTTTGTTTTCTTTTTTTTGTTTTGTGCAGCTACAGTGCCATACGTTAATGTAAAAGCAACTATTAGCAACAATATATTTCTTATGTTATTCATGTGGTGATAAGTTTATTGAGGGTTAGCTACTTTATTCGTTTTATCTTTTTCAGCAATTACTTGGGCCAATTTATTACTTGCTTCATCTTTCAATTCAGCCACATTCGCATTTTCTGAAACGCTTTTGAACGTTGCTTCAGCGTTAAACAAATCATTGGTTTTAAAATAAATATCGCCAAGTAACAAGTAGCTTTTTGTAACCCAATATTCATAGGAACCTACTTTCTTAATCACATCAAATGCGGCCTTCTCAGCTTCAGAATATTTAGCTTGCAAAAACAAAAGCTCTGCAAGGCGATATTGCGCTTCAGCACTGTATTCACTTTTGCCTAAAGCAACCACTGCTTTATAGGCGTTGGTGGCTTGATCTATCTGATTGTCTGCTTGTGCATTTTTGGCAACTATTAAATTGGCCATCATTTTATCATCGGTAGCTGCGCCTTTTTCCTGCAAAATATCTTGTGCATTAGCTAGAGCTTCTTTATACTGTTGCGAGCGATATTGACAACGCAACAAGCCGCGCATGGCTTCTATCCTATTTTCTTGCTGTGTGGCCAATGTTTTTAGCTGCGCAAAAAACGTTTGTGCCTTGGCATAATCTTTTAGATCGAAGTAATAAATTCTGGCACTTTGTAAACTCGCCCGCTCAGCATATCTATTAGGTGCTTTTGCTGCAACTGCGTTGTAATAAGGCAAGGCAGCATTAAAATCTTTGTTGCTAATATTAATTTCAGCAAGAAAATAATTGCTCTCAATTGTATTATTCCCTTCAGGATATCTTGCTAAATAATCGATAAAACCAATTTTAGCAGAAGGAAAATCTTTTGCTTCGTATCGTAAGTAAGCGGAGCGATAGGTTAAACTATCGGCTTCATTAGTAGTAATGTTTTTGCCATTGCTTTGCATGAAATTGACAAAGTCTCCAGGCTTCTGATTTTCAATAAAAATATTGCGGATATATTCAATCGCTTCATCACTTTCAGGCGCATTTGGATATTGCTTTACCAATGTGGTGAAATTACTTAGTGCTTCATCGTTTTTATTAGTATTAAAATAAGCAACGCCAGTTTTTAAATAAGCGGTAGGCCACAATGCTGTTGCTTTTGTATCTTTTAAAACCGTTTGTAATGGCGCTAATGCTTCATTAAATTTTTCATCCGCTAAATAACTGTTGGCAACTTCTAAGCTTGCATCTGCCAATAAATTTGAGTTGGGATAACGTTGAATGAGTTGCTGCATCAACGCTATTTTATCAGCGTTTTTATTGGAAGCGCCGGCAATTACTGCTTTTTGAAACAAGGCATAGTCTGCACTTTTCCAATTTTGGCTCAAAGCATCTTCATATACTTTAATTGCTTGCTTGTATTGCTTATTCATAAAGTAACAATCACCAGTGCGTATATAAGCATCTTGTTCTATTGGCGCTGAAGTAGCTGCTGCATAACCAGCCACTTGCTGAAAATAATTGATCGCTACACTATAATCACCACGTTTTAAAAAGCAATAGCCCAAATTGTATCTCGCATTGGTAATATTCACTTCCCCACTGGTTCTAGGCGCTTTTAAATACGTAGTTAAATAGCCAATAGCATCATCTAAATTACCAGTTCTGTAAGCAATTTCACCCTTCCAAAAGTTGGTATAAGGCAATTGCTCGTTATTGTAAGGCAACGTTAAAATCCGATTGAACAAAGCATCAGCTTTCTCTATTTGCTGATCATTAATCAGTTCTACAGCTCTGCCGTACAATATTCTTGGGTAAATCTTTTTTACATTGTCGCTTTGCGAAGGCAAGCTCTCAAAAAGCGCTAACGCTTCTTTGAAATTACTCGTGTTCGATAAGACTGCTATCAATAATTCTCTAGCTTCTTGGGTGTTTTTTGTATTAGGATAATCTTTTAAATATTGCTGTAAATCTTTTAAAGCGATATCGGTATAACCTAACTCGTAAGATAATTTTGCATAACTAAAACTGGAAATTTCTTTTTGAGTCGGATTACTATTATTGCTAGCGCAGAATAAGAAAGCATTGCGTGCATTCAGCTTTTGATCTGTTTTTAAATACGCATCAGCCAATAAATACATGCTGTTTTGCGCCAAAGAATCTTCCTTACCACCTAACTGTTTAAAGCCTTCAATACTTTTTTTCCAAGTACCTGCTTCATAATAGCAATAGCTGAGCTCATACAAATCTTCTCGACTAACTTTTTCCGTTTTATTTACATAAGTTTCTAAGTAAGGTTGCGCTTTGGCAAATTGTCTTTTATCAAAATACAAATGGCCAACTAACTGCTTTAATTGAAGCTCATAAAACTGGCCACCTTTATTTAAAGCGGTTTCACTATAACTTATGGCTTTATCTCTTTGATTATTAAAGTAGTAAATTTCTGCTATATAAAAAGGCACTACGTTTACATAATTGGCATTGCTTTCTGCTACTGTAAATGCAGCTAAAGCGTCGCTATAGTTTTTATCGTAAAAGGATATAAAACCATAATAATAATTTGCATCAATATAGTTAGGATCACTTGGTATTTGTCTAATCGTATTAAACAAAGGTTTTGCCTCGTTGAACTGCTTTAAGGTGAATAATGCATAAGCTTTGTGAAACTTCATGGCAGCTACATCGCTATTGCTTAAATTATCAATACCAGCTTTGGTATAGTAGGTTAATGCATCGGTATAATTACCTTGTCTGTATAAATATTCGCCCAGCTCAAAACTCATCATTTGCGTACGGGGTTCATGGTGTTCAAGCGCAATAAACTCAGAGGCTTTGGGCGCAGCAGAAGCATCGTTTAAGCGCAAACCACAAGTGATATAATAAAATTTTGTTTCTAGATTAACAGTAGTGCTATAGTTACTATTAGCAACGCCGTTGTTATACAAGTTTTTAAAGATTGGATAGGCTAAACTGTATTGTTCTTTAAGATAATACTCTTTCGCTAATTTAAAATGGGCATCAACATCGTTGTTTACCATGGTGTATTGTGCTTGCGCCGAAAATAGTAGCGTGCTTAGCAAAAAGGTTATCAATATTGTAATCCTACGCATATGAAGTATTGATGGGTTTAAACAAAGATTCGTTTTTCAATCTTAACAAAATGTAAAATACGCCTTAAAGGTAAATTGAAGCAGAAGGAACAAACATCGTTCCATCATTTTGTGCATAAACAACAAATGCCAATAACTTTACCAACAAAAAATAAGCAACATGTACGAAAGCAACACACAAATACGCGTTAGATATGCAGAAACAGACCAGATGAATGTGGTATATCATGGAAATTATGCCCAATATTTTGAAGTAGGCCGTGCAGAAGCCATACGTAATCTAGGCTTTACGTATAAAGATTTAGAAGCAATGGGTATCATCATGCCTATTGTTGAGTTGACTTGTAAATTTTTGCGCCCTGCGCATTATGATGATTTACTAACCATTAAAACCATGTTAAAAGAATTACCACAAGAACATAGAATAGAATTTCACCAAGAAGTATATAACCAACAGGAGAAGTTACTCACTATTGGCAAAGTGGTATTGTACTTTATAGATGCGGTAACTAAAGAGAAAGCCACCATGCCTAAAGAATGGCATGATGCTGTGGCGCCTTATTTCAAATAAGCAAAGCCCTTGTAATAATTAAATTACAAGGGCTTTTTCTTATTCTGCATTATTTTACTACACTCTATGATAATCAGCTTTCCAATCTACAATGGCTTCTTTAATAGCTTTTTGAGTTAAATTTTCTTCAGCGGCTTTATTAGCTAGTGCTATAAATTCAGCATCAGATGCAAATCGTAAAGCGATGATTTGACCAATACGCAAACGACTATCTAGTAGTTTACCTGTTAACGCAAAATGGCGTAAATTTTCTTCTGCACGAATCGCTCTGTCTTGCGCTTTAAGCGCAAATACTCTTGCAAACCAAAAGATAAAAACCAAGATAAGGGCTACTAATACAAGTAATGAGGCTGAATACAAATTCTCTTTTGCAGAATGGCAGAGGTTTATTATTGCACCGATTAATAAAGCCAAAATGGCTAAAGCGGTAATGCCATGCCAACCAAGTAATAAACGTGCATGATTTTTAAAGTTTTGAGATGTCATAAGTAATCATTTATAATTTACAGCAAGATAATTGGAATAATATATTCGAAAATAAAAAACGTCCGACAGTAAACAAAACTATCGGACGTTATCAGTTATTTATGAAGAAAACCATTAATGCTGCGGCATACCTTGAGGCATCATAGGCTGTTGTTGTGGTGCTGGCGCAACTCTAACATCTACCACTTCAATATCGAATATTAAATTGCTATTCGCTTTAATAGGACCTTGAGCTTGTGGGCCATAAGCTAAGCTTGAAGGAATAAAAATGGTACCTTTACCACCTTTACCAAAAAACTTCAAACCTATTTCCATACCTGGAATTACTGAATGCGTACCGATACTCACTGGCAAAGGTTGTGCACCAGGTTTCCCAATATTACTATCAAATACTTTACCATCCTCAGTATAACCTTTGTACATAACTAGAACTTGCTTACCAGTATCTACTTTATTGGTTAAATCACCAACTGTACCTATTTGAGCAAATACACCTTCTGGACTTTTTTCTGCTTTAATTCCTTTTTTAGCAATATAAGCTTCTAGTGCTTTTATTTCGATCGCTTTTTGTTTTTCTATTTCTTGTGTTCTATCGGCAGTTGCAGCTTTATCGTCGTTAAATGCAGCTAATAATTCCGCTTTACCTTTAATCACAGAACCTTTAGAAAACACTCTACTATAATCAGGTATTAGACCTAATCTTTTTAAAGTATCTACGTTTAACTGAAATTCTACTTTATCGCCTACATTTAAGAGTGGAAATACTTCCATTAAATCGTATTTTTTAGAGTTTACTTGTGCGGTATCGTATGGTAGATACACTGGTACACCACCATAAGAACTATTTAAAATACTGTCCTTTCCACTTATTTTAACCGTAAATTCAAAGTTAAACTTAGCTATTTGACCTTGTTTTAATTTGTCTGTTTTGCCACCTTTAGTGATTTTATATGGCAAGCCAGATTTTGTTTTACTGTACTGATTACAGCTTACCAATAAAATGGCAATCGCTAAAAGTGATGTTAATTGTTTCATGCGTAAATGTTTGAGATTGTTTTTTGTTTTTTATTACTAATAAACCACGAATTAAGGTTAATTGTACGAATAGTTCGCAGTCTGTTTATGAAGGGTTGTTATTGTAAGTCTTCTTCGTATGCAGTTATTACTTCTTTAAACTTTTTTATCGTTTGCTCAAGTGAGTCGCTACTTCTACCGCCAGCGGCGTTAAAATGCCCACCACCTTCAAAATGCTTTCTTGCAAAAGTATTGACATCAAAATTACCTTTGCTTCTAAAGCTCCATTTGCGCTCTTCATCTCTATCTATACAGATAGCACCAAATTTTATTCCTTGAATGGTTAATAAATAACTTACCAATCCTTCAGAGTCGCCAGTTTTAATGTGAAATTTTAGCAAATCTTGCTTGGTAATATACATTAAGGCTGTATTGTATTCGTACAATACTTCTAGCCTATTCAATAACGCATGGCCGGTAAAGCGCAATCTATTTTCAAGAAAGTTATCGTATATATTATTATGTATAGAAGTATGTTCTAAGCCTAATTCTTTAAAATGCGCCACCATTCTATGAACCGAAGCTTTGGTTGATGGAAAACGGAAAGAACCCGTATCAGTCATAACACCAGTGTACAAACAAGTTGCTACAGCAATATTGATTTTATCTTGATAACCAGATTGCATGATAAAATCGTACACCATTTCGCAAGTACTACTTTTAGAAGTATCACTAATACCAAAATCAAATTGCGATTCTTGTGGTTCTTGGTGATGATCAATTAGAACTTTAATGGCTTTTGAAGCTATAATTGGTTGTTCCAAATGTTTTGTGCGATAAAGCACATTAAAATCTAAACAAAATACAATATCAGCTTTATCTAAAATTGCTTGTGCACGATGCTTGCCTGCTTCATAATCTAATACAGCATCTACCCCTGGCATCCAATTTAAAAAATCGGCCCAATTGGTAGGCGATATTACAGTAACATTATGTCCAAATTGAATCAAAAAATGGTACAAGCCAAGTGTACTGCCCATTGCATCACCATCTGGTTTTTGATGACATGTAATAACAATGTGTTTGGGCGTTGTGATCTGCGGAAAAAATTGCGCTATTGCTTCCATAAGGTGGCGGCAAAATTGCAGTATTCAGTCCATACACTCAAATTGATTTTTAAATGATAATGGTAATTTCTTGGATAGGCATAATATTCTATTACTTTTGCCGCCGAAAAAACATTATACAATGAGCAATAGAACTTTCACAATGATTAAGCCTGATGCAACAAGCAAAGGTTACACAGGTGCAATTTTAGACCAGATTATTAAAGCTGGGTTTAGCATAAAAGCTATGAAATGGATAAAATTAAGTGAAGAACAAGCAGGTTTATTTTACGATATCCACAGATCACGTCCTTTCTTTGGTGAATTAGTAGAATTTATGAGTAGTGGCCCTATCGTGGCTGCAATATTAGAAAAAGACAATGCAGTGGCTGATTTTAGAACTTTAATTGGTGCAACTAATCCTGCGCAAGCAGCTGAAGGGACGATTAGAAAAAACTTTGCAGCATCTATTGGCGAGAACGCAGTTCATGGTAGCGATAGCGATGACAATGCAGCTATTGAAAGCGATTTTTTCTTTAGCAAATTAGAGCGTTTTTAACCGTTCGTAAAAGAATTGTCATATTTCGTGAAAATATTTTTTTAGTGTAGAATATTTCCCTAATTTTAATCGTTTTTTAAGGGTTTAGGGTTGAAAAACGGGGCGGTGGTTTTCCACCAGCCCCTCTTTTTTGACTTAAACTGCTCAATTTAATTGATTTTCTCTTGTCTTCAGGTAACGACAGTTTTATTGAGCAACTTTTTGTACTTGTACCAATAAATTTGATGTTTACATCATACATTATTATTGTCAAATAATGTCATTATATCAGATCTTCAATTCGTAGTTGTTTGTAGTCTTTAATAAAACAAATAATATTTTTATATTTTTTGAATGCTTCAGGTTCGTGCATAGTGGTGATTACTACACAATGCATTCCAGCATTTTGTGCAGCTTCTACTCCTTTTGGGGCATCTTCAAATACAACACAGTGCTCAGGCGCTACGCCCATTAATGCTGCAGCTTTGGTAAATGTTTCAGGATGTGGCTTACTAATAGCGACATCATCCGCACTGACCACGGCTTTAAAATATTGGTGTAAATGCAAATTATCCAATACAAAATTGATATTGAAAGGAATAGCCGCAGACCCAATAGACATGGGAATTTGTGCATTATATGCAGCATCAAAAAATTGTTGTAACCCATCAATCAATTTTAGATTTGGTAAGTAAGCATCTTGATAACGTTTTTCTTTTTCAAGGCCCCAAAAATCCATCTCCGCTTGCGTAAACCTTCCTTTACCAAAAACACGTTCCATTACTTCGCTGTTTTTACCATACATCTCTTTGCTTACTTCTTCAAAACTGAGTTTTGCATCTAAATCTTGCGTTAATAAATTGTACCAAGCCTTAACGTGATAAGCCATATCATCCACCATCGTACCATTCATATCAAAAATAAATGCCTTGTTTATTCTTGTCATTGTTTGCTTATTTTACTGATTGTAACAAAAATAACGGCTGACAGATAGGATTGCATTGATTTCTGCTGAATTATCATACTTACTATTTGATAATTCAGATAATTGGTCTTGCTAAGCCAATCTGCCATCCATTAAAAAATTACTAAAGCATGAACTTTCTATGATGCATGCTTTAGTTCCTGAGATCGGCAATCAAATAATATCTACCAAAAGAAAGTATATAAAGCAACGATAAGACCACCAATAATTAAAGCACCTACCGCAAATGCATTGGTAGTTTTAAACATTTTGGTATCTACTTCCAAGCCATGTGGTGTTACACCATTTCGATTATCGAACATACTAATAAAATACATAATAATTACACAAAGAATAAACACAAAGCCCATTCTATCTAAAAAAGGAATCTCGTATAAAAAACTGCCATTTTCTTGTTTTACAGAAGTTGATAAACCGAAGCCGCTTAAAAATTCTAAATTCATCAGTTTGGGAAGAAATTTAAACAACACAGATAAGCCAAAACCACCAATTGTGGCAAATAAAGCAGCATTGGAGGTAGTTTTCTTCCAGAAAAAGCCTAAAATAAACATGGCAAAAATACCAGGACTAACAAAGCCTGTATATTCCTGAATAAAATCAAAACCCCCTTTTTTATCAATCCCCAAAAATGGTGAAATCAAACAGCCAATCATCATCGCTAATAGCACTGCAATTTTACCTGTTTTCACCAATTCAGATTCAGTTGCAGATGGCTTAATTTTTTTCTGGTAAATATCTAGTGTAAAGATGGTTGCTATACTATTTGCTTTACCAGCCAAAGAAGCCACAATAGCAGCAGTAAGCGCTGCAACCGATAGACCCTTAAAGCCAATCGGCAATAAATTTAAAAGTGTTGGGTAGGCCTTATCACCAATTACTTCACCGCTTCTGTCCATCAATTCATGATGGGTAAAATACCCTCTTTGGTTCAATACATAAGCTGCAATCCCTGGCAGTACCACAATGACCGGCATTAATAATTTTAAAAATGACGCAAATAAAAGCCCGCCCCGAGCAGTTTTTAAATCTGCTCCTAAAGCTCTTTGCGTGATGTATTGATTGCAACCCCAATAATTTAAATTCACAATCCACATACCCCCTATTAAAACTGTTAAACCAGGTAAGCTTGTATAGTTTGGATTATCTCTTTTCAATATCATATGAAAATGGTCATTGGCCCCTGACATCATCAATTTAAAACCACTAATCACTCCAGAACTTCCGCTTTGTTTTGCCACTAAGTTTAGAGCTAAATAAGTAGTGACCAAACCTCCGAGAATTAAGAAGAAAACTTGTATAACATCCGTAAAACCAATGACTTTCATACCACCAAGTGTAATAATAACAGCAAAAATGGCTAGCGCATACATACAAACATAAAGGTTAAGACCAGAAATACTGCTAATGGCTAAAGCGCCTAAATATAAAATTGACGTAAGGTTTACTATCACATACAATAACAACCAAAAAACAGCCATAATCATTGCTACAGTTGAATTGTAACGTTGATTAAGAAATTGAGGCATTGTGTAAATCTTGTTTTTA
Source organism: Parasediminibacterium paludis (assembly GCF_042651445.1). Classification (NCBI taxonomy): domain Bacteria; kingdom Pseudomonadati; phylum Bacteroidota; class Chitinophagia; order Chitinophagales; family Chitinophagaceae; genus Parasediminibacterium; species Parasediminibacterium paludis. The sequence continues at coordinate 36,537 of NZ_JBHSDC010000027.1, read as the reverse complement.
AGATATACTGGAATAAAGAAAATTGCAACAATCATTAAAGTTGCTGCAGCCATCCATTCGTAAGCAGAAATTGCCAAACCCATTTTGAAGCCATTACCACTCATGCCTATAAATTGCTCTGCTGAAATATTTGAAGCAATTAACGAAGCCCCGATTGCCCACCAAGTAAGCGAACCTTCTGCTAAGAAATAGTCGTGTGAGGCGCTTGCAGACGCAACTTTCTTTTTATTATAAACCCAATATCCATACAGTGCTACAATTAAAAAATAACCTAAGAACACTAAATAGTCAATTGTTTGTAATGTCTTCATTTTGGCAGAAATTGTTAGTTCGTTTTAATACTTGCGTAAATTTGAATAATAAATATAGGAGAATAAGTTGCAAATTTTCAAATGATTACATAAAATTTGCAATCGGTTACAAATTGAAAGAATTTCTTAAGTATTTAATTTTTATATTAATTTATAGTTGATTGCATCCAATCTGTACAGATATTGCGTTTAGCAGCTATAAATTTATTTGAAAAAAAGTAAGTTTTAAAATTCAAAATTCTTTATTCTTATTCGATTATTTTAATTTATGTGCATTGGGAATGATATTTAAAAAGGCTTGAAAATTAGCTTTATAACTCCTTTTATTTAATTTATAAAAAAAAGCACCTTTTTTTGAAGAGGCTTTTTCCTTTTCCTTTTGCTTAATTAAAAGTCCTGTCGACAACACTTTTCTACTAAAATTCCTTTTATCAAATTCGGTATCGTAGACGCCTTCATAAAGGCTTTGCAACTGTGGCAATGTGAATTTATCTGGCAATAATTCAAACAAAATGGGATGCAAAGCGGCTTTATATTGCAGTTTTGCTTTAGCCATTTTAATCATTTGCGGATGATCAAAAATTAAAGCAGGTACTTGCTTTACGGGCATCCATTCTGCATGATATTCTTCACTTATTTGTGTTTGATATTTGTGAATATCGATTAATGCAAAATAAGCAATTGAAATGGTTCGTTCAAGTGGGTCTCTGTCAATTGCACCAAAAGCATAAAGTTGCTCAAGATATACCCCATCCAGGCCAGTTAACTGTTTTAACACTCTTTTTGCAGCTTCATCAAAATTTTCTGTAGCTTGTACAAAGCCGCCCATCAAACTCCAGTTGCCTTTTTGAGGCTCAAAAGCGCGTTTTATTAAGAGTAGTTTTAGTTCTGTACCATCAAAACCAAATATGATACAGTCTACTGCTGTTAAAATACGTGTTTGTTTAGTATACTTATTCATTGTATTAAAACCGATATGTAACAAATATATTGTTAGCAGATCGCTTTTGTTACAAAAAAATAAACAAAGGCTGTTACTTACATTTGCCAAATGTTACCAATACAAGAATATAGTGAAGGCAAAGTGCTATTGTTTGATAAGCCTTTAACATGGACGAGTTTTAATGTTGTAAGTAAGGTACGATATCTTACAAAAGTGAAAAAAGTAGGGCATGCAGGCACTTTAGATCCTTTGGCAACAGGATTACTAATTGTATGTACTGGAAAGTTTACAAAAAAAATTAATGATTACATGGGCATGCCTAAAGAATATATTGGTAGCATAACATTGGGTAGTACCACACAAAGTTTTGATTTAGAAACCGAACCTGAGAATTTTAAAAGCACTTCTCACCTTACAAACGAACAAATTATTGCTGCTACAGAACAATTTAAAGGTAATATTTTACAATATCCACCACAACATTCTGCTATAAAAAAAGATGGGAAACGCTTGTATGAATCGGCACGACAAGGTATTATGGTAGAGGTAGAACCAAGACCAGTCACCATTTACGAATTTGATATTGTAACTATTAAAATGCCCGTTGTACATTTTAGAGTACGTTGTTCTACAGGTACCTATATTAGAAGTTTGGCAAATGATTTTGGTGCAGCTTTAAGTGTAGGGGGCTATATGAGTAGTTTATGCAGAACTAAAATTGGCGATTTTGATATAAAGGATGCCTTGCAAGTGGCTGATTTTGAAATAGAATTGAAAGCTTTGAGAGCAAAATTGTTGGCGCAAGAAGGGCAATAATTTTATTTTGGTGTTGTCAATCACGAAACTTTACATTTGTAGGCGTTTATCGGGGTGTTAGCTCAGTTGGTAGAGCGCTTGCATGGCATGCAAGAGGTCAGCGGTTCGACCCCGCTACGCTCCACTCAATCACATCTATTTTAGGTGTGATTTTTTTTGCAATCAATTTTCAACCCAACCATCAATATTGAACATTATGGACAAAAAAATGCCTCACAATTGTGAGGCATTTAGTGATCCCGTTGGGACTCGAACCCAAGACCCCATCATTAAAAGTGATGTGCTCTACCAACTGAGCTACGAGATCTTAATAAAAAAGCCGTAAAAAATGGTTTACGGCTTTGGAAAGCGTTTAATTTATATTGTGATTCCGTTGGGATTCGAACCCAAGACCCCATCATTAAAAGTGATGTGCTCTACCGGCTGAGCTACGAAATCTTGCCCATTTTCAATTAAGATTTAACTCTTTTTTCATTTTGGGAGTGCAAAAATAGGGGTTTTGATAATTGCACCAAATAATTTAGAAAAAAAATGAAAATATTTTCGCCTGTATTACTTTTTCCTAATACCTAAACTAATTTTTAAAAGAACTGATATTTAAAACGTGGTAAGCTTATTTTTGTTCAGAATATTTAAATATTATGTCAGTGTTTCAAAATAAAATAGTTGTTATTACGGGTGGTAGCGATGGTATTGGTAAGGCTTTAGTAGATGCTTTTTTATCATTAGGTGCTAAAGTGGCAACCTGTGGCAGAAATTACGATAAGTTGTATCAATTGCAAGCAGCGCATCCTGGCAAACCTTTGGTTATCCACGCAGCAGATGTAAGTAAAGAACAGGAGTGTGCATTGTTTATAGAAAAGGTCATAAAAAACTTTTCTACCATCGATATTCTAATTAATAATGCTGGCGTTTCAATGCGTGCTTTATTGCAAGATGTGGAGTTAGATGCATTGCGAAAAGTGATGGATATCAATTTTTGGGGCACCGTATATTGTACCAAGTTTGCCTTACCATATATTACTGCTAATAAAGGTACCATTGTTGGGGTATCATCAATAGCAGGTTTTAGAGGTTTACCTGGCAGAAGTGGTTATAGTGCTAGCAAGTTCGCCGTTAATGGTTGGCTTGAAGCGATAAGAACAGAATTGCTTGATAGTGGTGTCAACGTCATGTGGGTTTGCCCTGGCTTTACAGCTTCTAATATTAGGATTGCAGCTTTAAATAGCAAAGGCGAATCGCATGGCGAAACTCCTATGGACGAAGGCAAAATGATGACAAGCGAGGCTTGCGCACAGCATATTATCACCTCAATTGAGAAAAGAAAGCGAACGCTCGTATTAACTGCTACTGGTAAGCGGACGGTTTTTATGAATAAATTTTTCCCATCACTAGCTGATAAACTAACACGTAATTACTTTTATAAAAATGGGGAATTAGTAAAATAATAACTACCTGTTTTACGTTACCGATTACTAATGCCCATTGTTACCTTAACAACAGATATAGGCCAGCAAGACTTTGTAGTTGGCGCCATAAAAGGTCAGCTACTATCGCAGTATGCTGGCTTTAATATCGTTGATATCACACATTATTTACCAAAAGACAATTATCCACAGGCTGCCTATATCTGCGCCAATGCTTTTAAACATTTTCCAGACAATACTTGCCACGTGGTAATACTCGATTTTTTTGAAAATGCTTTACAATACCTATTGGTAGCAAAGCATCACAATCAATACATCATTTGCCCAGATAACGGTATTATTACCATGATTACAGGTAATAAACCTGAAGAAATTGTAGCTATTCCTATAAGTGGTTACTACAGTTTATTATCTGTAACAGCAATTGTGGCAAAAGCCATTGCTGCTTTATTGCATACCAATAATTTATCTGAAGTAGGCTACCCCGTTCAACAATTAATAGAGAAATATCCGCTACGCGCTACCATTGGCCCCGATTGGATGGAAGGTCAAATATTGTTTATCGATAATTTTGAAAATGTTATCATCAATATTACCAAACAAGAGTTTGAAGAACAACGGCGTGATAGAAACTTTAAAATTGTATTTAAGCGCAATGAAGTAATTGATAAGATCAGCAATAATTATTCAAGCGTTGTTGAAGGCGAGAAACTGGCATGGTTCAATTCGGCAGGCTATTTAGAAATTGCTATCAATAGCGGTAATTTGGCAGGCTTGTTTGGCTTACAAGGCTTTAATCAAAAAATGCAACAGCAAGGTGCGGCTGTACAAAACAAATGGTTTTACCAAACGGTTAGAATTTTCTTTGAGTAGTTAATACTTTTATTTGTTTAATTTTATTTCCTTTTTAGTTTCGCTGCTGTCTTTATTCAAGTTCAACTACATGTAGCGTCCGCTCACTATTCCTTCGAGATGCTGTAATTGAACAACACGGAGAGAATTAAAGTTATCTACATTTTACCAAACAGAATCTATTTTAAACTCGCCCTTTTCTTTTATAACATTAATATGAAGTACAACCTCTTTAGTAATAGGCTTATAAGAAGGACTAAAAGTATCGTAAACATAAAAGACGATATAAGAATTTGCTCGAGTTGAATCTTTTGTGACAGTTAATGTTTTTAAAGATTTATTGTCTGCACCTTCGTTATTGGTTAGAAAATCATTATCCAACCCACCTTTTTTGAATTCTTGTTTCAATTTGTTTTTGAAACTTAACGAACAGTATTTTTTTCCAATGAATCAATTCTTTTTATCAATATATCAAATCTTTTGGTCTCTTTAGTTGTAATCCATTCTGTATGATAAGCAGTATAAAATTCCTTTAGCATTTCTAACGCTTGTCTTTCTGTACTGTCTTTTTGTGTAAAAGCAAAACAATTGCTGCTTAAGAGTATTAATGAACTAGTTAAAAAAGAGATAAATAGATTTTTCATATTTTCTATTTCTTTCGTAATTTGATAATTATTAATAAAGCTGCTTATTAACGTCGATAACAAATTTAATAAGTTTTACGAAATTGCAGTGCCACGAGTGATATCCTTGTTTTTAAAGGCACAGATTATAACAAAGAAATAAGTTTTGACAAGCCTGTGCTTCTTTCTTTGCTACTTAGCCCACTGATAAATTAGAATACTACAATCAAGGGTTAAAATTCGAGAAACTTCAATCAATAAATAACTAGTTAGGCGTTACAAATTTCCAAGCTAGGAAAAAAAATTAGCATGCTAGGAAATTGGAATTTCCTAGCTAGGAAAATATCATTACCAAGGCAGGGAATTTTTTAGCCCTTTGTAGGTATTTTAAGTTGCGTATTGCAATACCTTCAATAGTGTAGTAGCTACCACTTTCTTAACCTGCTGCACGATTGCGTAAGGGATGGCTGTGGCTACCCCGCTGAAGGCTTTGCAGCCAAGCTTTTGTGGCGGAGTAATAACGGACAGCCCGACCGCCTTAGCGGTTACGCCATCATTATTCTTGTGCTTAAACAATCTTACTAACACAACTAGTTTTTTACGCTATTGTTTGCGTAACACCTTTTCTGTAATTCTTTATCTTATAATTACAACAGTGCTTTGCTGTTTGCACTTTAGCAACTAAATTCGCAATCTGTAAAATAAAACGGGAAAGTTTAGAATCGTCATTCAGTTAAATGCCGATGATGTATTTACAACCACCCATTCAATAAATTAAAAATTATGGCATACGATGTAATTGTTTTAGGTAGTGGTCCTGGTGGTTATCCTGCCGCTATCCGTGCTTCTCAGTTAGGCTTAAAAGTGGCTATTATTGAGAAAGAAAGTTTAGGTGGTGTGTGTTTAAACTGGGGTTGTATCCCTACTAAAGCGTTGTTGAAAAGTGCTAATGTGTACGATTATTTAAAACACGCTAGTGATTACGGTATTACTGCTACAGGTGTAGAGAAAGACTTTGGTGGTGTGGTAAAACGTAGCCGTGGTGTTGCAGATAAAATGAGCAAAGGTGTTCAATTTTTAATGCGCAAAAACAAAATTGATGTAGTAATGGGCTATGGTAAAATTAAAGCCAAAGGCCAAATAGAAGTGACTGCAGCAGATGGTAGCAAACAAGTGGTAGAAGGTAAATACATTATTATAGCTACAGGTGGTAGAGGTAGAGTATTACCAAACTTACCGGTAGATGGTAAAAAAATTATTGGCTACAGAGAAGCAATGGTGTTGCCAGAGCAACCAAAAAGCCTAATTATTGTAGGTAGTGGTGCGATAGGTTGTGAGTTTGGTTATTTCTACAATAGCATGGGTACAAAAGTTACTATTGTTGAGTTTTTACCAAAAATTGTTCCTGTAGAAGATGATGATATCAGCAAAGAATTAGAAAAAGCGTTTAAAAAACAAGGCATTACAGTAATGACGAATGCTTCAGTAGAAAGTGTAGACACTGCTGGTGCTGGCGTTAAAGCTAAAGTAAAACAACAAGATGGTAGCTACGTAACCCTTGAAGCTGACTTAGTATTGAGCGCTGTAGGTGTGGTTGCAAATATTGAAAATATTGGTTTAGAAGAACTTGGTATTAAAACAGAAAAAGGTAAAATAGTAGTAGATAAATACGGACAAACAAATGTGGCTGGTATTTACGCTATTGGTGATGCGACACCCGGCCAAGCGCTTGCTCACGTAGCTAGTAAAGAAGCGATAAACGCTGCTGAAGCTATTGCTTATAACGAAAAGAAATTTGCACACTTACCAGAAGCTTTAGACTACAACAATATTCCTGGCTGTACTTATTGCACACCAGAAATTGCTAGCGTAGGTATGACAGAAAAAGCTGCAAAAGAAGCTGGCTACGAACTAAAAATTGGTAAGTTCCCATTTATGGCTAGCGGTAAAGCGAGTGCTGCTGGCGCAACGGATGGTTTTGTAAAAGTAATTTACGATGCTAAATACGGTGAATTGCTAGGCGTTCACATGATTGGTATGAATGTAACTGATATGATTGCAGAAGCAGTTGTGGCGCGTAAACTTGAAACTACCGCACACGAAATTCTTGGTGCTGTTCACCCCCACCCTACAATGAGCGAAGCTTTTAAAGAAGCAACCGCTATGGCTTACGGTGAAGCAATTGACATTTAATTAAGTGTATCTATTTATAAAAAATCCTGTTGCAGTAGTTGCAACAGGATTTTTTGTTTACACAATAATTCTTTAGCCGATATCAATTAAGCTTTATTTACATCTATTTTAGGGAAGAAGGTCATTAACAAACTAATGGCAGATGTAAACACCAATGCCAATAAAGCCCAATGTCTCTCAGGGCAAATACCCATCATACAAGTAGTAAGTAAGATATAGTTTCTAATAGCCCACGAAAAGTTTAGTGCGCCAAGAAATACATTGGTACGTTTTGCCCAAATTTTTGGCAATAAAAAGCAGATTGCCATAATAACACTAAAAAAGATATTTACTTTACCTGGTGTGCCAAAGTCAGTACCTTTTGCATTCATACCTGTAACTACCAATTCTTTTGTTGGTATGGTTACCCAAGGTAAAAAGCAAATGCCTAATATAGCCAAAGCAGCTAATAATCCTATTGTTTGCGAGTGTTTCAAAGCCTAATGTTTTAATGAATAAATGGCTGGCGAAGATAAGGGACTAACTAGCGAAATTTTGATAGTAATTAACACTTATCATTACCAACCAATGCCATAATCTTCACCATTATTACTACTACCACCCCATAAACTACCATGTTTCCAATCGAACAAAATAGCATTTATAGGGCCGCTACTTCTGTCGTCATAACTCAATTTATAGCCCATTTTTTCTAGCTCGGCAACTAGTTCAGAATTCTTAGTTCTTGTATTTAACAATAAATTACCTGCTTTTGGTTTTCTATCGTCAATTTTAGAGCCGCCTAAGCTCAACCAAAGTTGATTGGTATTAATATTAGCAGCTTCACAAGCTTGTTGAATGGTCATACCAAATTCTACCACATTTAAAAAGCATTGTAATAAGTTTTGGTCTTGCGTATCACCGCCTTGCACACCAAAACACATAAATGGCTTACCATCTTTCAAGGCAATACTTGGTGTAAGTGTTACTCTTGGTCTTTTGCCTGGTGCCACCACATTAAAAGGATTAATAGTACTATCTAATACAAAACTTTGCATGCGTTGGCTCATTCCAACACCCGTATTACCCGCAATGCAAGCTGGTATCCAACCACCACTTGGTGTAATGGAAACCACCCAGCCTTCTTTATCTGCGGCTTCTACGCTTGTTGTACCACGTTTCAATCTATCCATATATTCCTCGTCCACTACTTCAATACTAGATGTTCTGGTATCATGTTTCGGTTGAAAATTGCTGTTATTATTTGTAGTATCGGGGTTAAATAGTTGCTGCCTTTTAGCTAATAATGTTGCAAAAGGATTTGTTTTTCCTTCAAATGGATAGGGATCGCCAGGAAAAATATTAGGATAATTTTTGTCAAATTGAATCAATTTGGCTCGTTCTTTTGCATAATCTTTACTTAATAAACCAGCCATGGGTTGTTGCTTGGTAAAACGAGGATCACCGTAATAAAAATCCCTATCTGCAAATGCTAAACTCATTGTTTGATACAAGGTATGGATATATTTAGTACTATTATAACCCATTGATTTCAAGTCGAAATTTTCCAATATATTCAAACTTTGTAAAAGCATTGGTCCTTGGGTCCATTGCTGCAATTTGTACACATCAATGCCTTTATAGTTAATAGACAAAGGCGTTTCTTCTACAGGTTTCCAATTGGCTAAATCCTGTAAAGTTATCAAGCCACCTTGTTCTTGGCAACCACGTACAAATTCTTTGGCAATATCACCTTTATAAAATCTATCAAAAGCGGCCATAATTGCTTCTTTACGAGATTTATGTGCTTTTAAAGCCGCTTGTTCAGCTTCTACAAGTTTGGTAAGTGTTGCTAATAAATCTTTTTGAACAAATATTTCACCAGCTTCTGGGGCTTCTCTTTTTTCACCCAAATGCGGTAGCATCACTGCTTTACTATAAGGCCATTGTTTTAATTTGTCTTTTGCTTTTTCTATGCTGTTAGCAGTTTGTGCTTCAATGGGGTAGCCTGCTGCCAATTGCATACAAGGCGCTAAAACCTCTTTCAAACTCATGCTACCATATTCTGATAGCATATAACAAAGCCCACCAACTGTACCTGGTGTTGTTGCTGCCAATGGCCCATATTCTGGTGGAAATTGATAGCCTTTGCTTTTAAAAAATTCAACGGTTGCGCCTGTTGGTGCTACACCCATAGCATTTATCGCAATTACTTTTTTAGTTTTAGGATTATAAATGAGTGCCTGCGTTTCGCCGCCCCAGCTAAGCACATCCCACATGGTACAAGTAGCGGCAAGCATCGCACAGCTTGCATCTACAGCGTTACCGCCACGTTCAAATATTAGTGCCCCGGCCGTTGCGGCCAATGGTTTTCCCGTAACCGCCATCCAATTTTTACCATGTAAGGGAGGCTTTTGGGTTTGCTGCGCAGATATATTTAAGGCTAGGCAAATAGCAGCAAGTAAAGTAAGAGAACGTAACATAGTTTGTGGTTTGTGATAAAGATAACAACGGCTGCCATTTAAATGTTAATAGTGCTTCGTTTTTTAGATGAAAGGATTGAAAATAAAAATGCCTGCTACTAATAATAACAGGCATTTTGAAGTATATAACAAAATACTATAGTTGTTTTATTTTAATATTTCTATACCAAACTTCATCACCGTGATCTTGTAAACAAATTTTACCTTTTTTAGCTGTTCCAAAGTCGGCCCATTGTTTAAATTTACTTTTAGCAACCATGGCTTTCCAATTGTCATCAAACATAGTTGTGTGCACCACTTTTTCACCATTTAAAACAAATGTCAAATCGCCATTATTTAAAATAATTTCGGCTTTATTCCATTCACCAACAGGCTTTACAGTTTCTTTGTTACAAGCAATTAAGTCGTACAAATCGCCAGCTCTATGTTTTATTATTTTCCCATCTGGATGGCCATCATTGTCTAACACTTGCATTTCTGGGCCAGTAAAATAAGGTTCACTGTATTTGGCATCTTCTATTACATTAAACAATAACCCACTATTCCCTTTTGGCGAAATTTTCCATTCGTATTTTAAATGGTAGTTGTCATAAGCCGCGTCAGTTACTAAATTACCTCTACCTTCTTTAGCTGTTGCATCTAGGTGTAATGCGCCATCTTCTACTTTCCACGCGGCGCCAGCACTCGTTTTATTGTAGCTATGCCACCCTTTCGTGGTTTTGCCATCAAATATTTTCATAAAGCCTTTGGCAGTATGTTTAGTAATGGTGGTAAATCCAAAAATCACCACCAAAGCGCAACTTGCAATCGTTAGTTTATTGTACATGACTTAGCTATTTTTAAGTAATAAAATGTATTTCACCATTTGTTCTGCATCAGCTTGCGATACTTGCGGATGCGGTGTCATTGGTATAGCACCCCAAACGCCAGAACCCCCAGCAATTATTTTTCCTGCAAGTCTTGTAATAGTGCTATCCGCGGCACCAGCATATTTCGCGGCCACTTCATTGTAAGCAGGTCCAGTTGATTTTTCATTGATTTTATGACATGTGAGACAATCAGATTTGGCAACTAAATCAAGCCCTTTTTTATAATTTGGATCGGCACTTATATCCGTTGTAACAGACGCAACAACTGTTTTGTCTTTAGTTTCAGCACCACCACATGCTATAATACTAGCTGCAATAGAAGTGGCAAATAGAACGGTAAACACTTTTTTCATCTTAATCGTTTGAGTTTATTTTTAACAAATTAATACTTGTAAAAGTAGGGATAGAACAGATAAATAATATTATTGCAACAATTTTTTTCTAGTAAGAGGTTGAAAAAAACCGTTCAAAAAAAAGTTTATAAATAGCAAAGGCTTGCATTAAAACAAAGCATTATAAATATTTAAAAAAGCTATTGTTAGTTCAAATTTATTTCTACATTTAAACCGCCAACCCATTTTATTATATATCTAACGATTTTATGCAAAGTAGTATTCGTATTCGCTTGTCTTTAATGATGTTCTTACAATTTTTTATTTGGGGTGCTTGGTATGTAACCATGGGTACCTATCTAGCGAATGCGCTTAAAGCTGATGGTGTACAAATTGGAGCAGCCTATAGCGCTATGGCCATTGCCACAATCATATCACCATTCTTTGTTGGGATGATTGCCGACAGATTTTTTGCGGCACAAAAGTTATTAGGAGTTTTACATTTAGTAGGCGCTGCGGTTCTATATTACATAACATCTGTGAGCAACGCAGATAATTTCTATTGGTGGGTTTTATTATACTCATTATTATATGCCCCCACTTTAGCACTAACAAATACGGTTGCTTTTGGTCAAATGAAAGATCCTGGTCAATCATTTGCAGGCATTAGGGTATTTGGTACCATCGGTTGGATTATCGCAGGTATTTGTATTGATAGAGTGTTTCATATCAAAGCAGAGCAAATGGCATTTACTTTTAAAATGGCCGCAATTGCATCTGCTGTTCTTGGTATTTTAAGTTTTATGTTACCAGCCACACCACCAAAAGCCAAAGGTCAAAAAGCCACTTTTGGGCAAATATTGGGCAGCGACGCATTTGTATTGTTTAAAGACAAATCATTCGTAACTTTCTTTATTGCCTCTATTTTAATTTGTATACCATTATCTTTTTATTACAGCCAAGCTAACCAGTTTTTAAATGAAGTGGGTATGGCAAACGCCACTAGCAACATGACGTTTGGGCAGTTTTCTGAAGCCGCTTTCATCCTCTTAATTCCTATTTTATTTAGAAAATTAGGGGTAAAATGGATGATTATGATAGGTATGTTGGCTTGGGTATTGCGCTTTTTATGTTTTGGTTTTGGTAACGCTAATGCAGGTTTATGGATGTTATTTGCTGGCATTATACTACATGGTGTATGCTACGATTTCTTCTTTGTAACTGGACAAATTTATACAGATAATAGAGCTGGTGAAAATATTAAGAGCTCTGCACAAGGCATGATTACAATGGCAACTTATGGTTTAGGTATGTGGATTGGTTCACTACTTTCTGGTTATGTTGCAAAAAGATATACTACTGGCGATAATGTGCATGCATGGCAAAGCATTTGGTTAATTCCTGCAGGTATTTCTGCTGTGGTATTAGTTCTATTTGGGCTATTTTTTACAGATAAGAAAACACGGGAAACAGTTTAATTATTCATTACCAATTTTCGAACCAATGTCTACTACCAATAGAAGAACTGTTATTAAAAATATATTAGCTGGTTCTGTAGCTGCATCTACAACGGGTATCTTATCTAGTTTTTCTTCGCCACAAGCCCAAACTAGTGCGTTGAAAAGAAATATTAACCATTCAGTTTGTAGATGGACATATGATTTTTTAACGCTCGACGAATTGTGCCAAGTGGTAAACAGTATTGGCTTTAGCGCTATTGATTTATGTGGTCCGAAAGATTGGCCAATACTAAAGCAATACAACATTTTTAGTAGCATGTGCAATGGTGCAGAAATTAGCTTAGTAAAAGGTTGGAATGACACGCAATATCATGCTACTTTAATTAAGAATTACACAGAAATGATACCATTAGTGGCGGCTGCGGGTTATAAAAACTTAATTTGCTTTAGCGGTAACAGAAATGGTATGGCTGATGACTTAGGAATGAAAAATGCTGCTGACGGCTTGAAACAGATTATGTCTACCGCAGAGAAATATGGCGTTACCATACAAATGGAATTGTTAAATAGCAAAGTCAACCACAAAGATTATATGTGCGATAGAAGCCAATGGGGTGTGGATTTGTGTAAAATGATTGGCTCAGAAAACTTTAAATTGCTATACGATATTTATCACATGCAAATTGATGAAGGGGATGTGATTAGTACCATTAATGCGCATCATCAATATTTTGGTCATTATCATACTGGCGGTGTACCTGGTAGACACGAAATAAACGACACACAGGAATTGTACTACCCTGCCATTATGAAAGCCATTTTGGCAACAGGCTACAAAGGATATGTTGCACAAGAGTTTATACCTACCGGCAACGATAAAGTTGCTTCTTTAAAACAAGCTATTAATATTTGTGATATATAAAAAATAGTTTTTTCAGATTGCTGTTTTCTTAAAACGGACTAAATAGCTTCTTAAACTATCCTAAAAATATTTAAATTATAACATTCAAACTTCAAAACAATCCATATGGCAGAAAACACTTACGATGCGATCGTTATCGGCAGCGGTATTAGCGGTGGCTGGGCAGCAAAAGAACTAACTGAAAAAGGGCTAAAAGTGCTCATGCTCGAACGTGGTAGAAATATCGAGCACGTGAAAGATTATGTAAACGCTACTAAAAATCCTTGGGAATTTCCTCATAGAGGTGGCAAAACACAGCAAATGATTGCTGATTATCCAGTATTAAGTAGAGAGTACACTTTAAATGAACAAAACCTCGATTATTGGACCAATGAAAAAGAAAGTCCATACACAGAAGTAAAGCGATTCGATTGGTTTAGAGGTTATCACGTAGGTGGTCGTTCACTAATGTGGGGCAGACAAAGTTACCGTTGGAGCGACTTTGATTTTGAAGCTAATGCAAAAGACGGGCATGGCGTTGATTGGCCTATTCGTTATAAAGATTTAGAAAAATGGTACGATCATGTAGAACGTTTTGCAGGTATCAGTGGTTCCAAAGAAGGATTGCCACAATTACCAGATGGTCAGTTTTTGCCGCCAATGGAAATGACTTGCGTAGAAAAAGATGTCGCTGCGCGAATTAAGTCGCATTACAAAGGTGCGCGTACCATGATTATCGGGCGTACAGCTAATCTTACAGAAGCTCATGAAGGCAGAACCAATTGCCAATACAGAAATAAATGCTGGCTAGGTTGCCCATTTGGCGCATACTTCAGCACACAATCTTCTACCCTACCTGCGGCGATGAAAACAGGTAATTTAACCGTACGTCCATTTAGTATTGTTACAAAAATATTATATAACAAAGACACGAAAAAAGCAACAGGTGTAGAGGTGTTAGATTCTGAAACCAACAAAACCTACGAGTTTAAATCAAAAATTGTGTTTGTAAATGCCTCTGCCTTAAACTCAGCTTGGGTGTTGATGAATTCTGCAACGGATGTTTGGGAAGGCGGTTTAGGTAGCAGCAGCGACCAGCTTGGTAGAAACGTGATGGACCACCATTTAGGTGTAGGCGCTAATGGTACCGTAGATGGCTATGAAGATAAATACACTTACGGCAGAAGAGCGAATGGTATTTATATACCTCGTTACCGTAATTTGTTTGGCGATAAAAGGGATTATGTACGCGGTTTTGGTTACCAAGGTGGCGGTAGTCGCCAAGGTTGGCATAGAGATCTCGCAGAAGCGGGAAGCTTAGGTGCTGCTTTTAAGGATGCCTTAACAGAACCAGGTGGTTGGTCGATGGGAATGATGGGCTTTGGTGAAGTATTACCTTACCAAGAAAACAGAATAACACTTGACAAAAACAAGAAAGACAAATGGGGCTTGCCTGTATTATCATTTGACTGCGAGTTAAAAGATAATGAACTTAAAATGCGAAAAGACATGATGAACGATGCTGCTGAAATGCTTGAAGCGGCAGGTGTTAAAAACATCAAGACTTACGAAGGCAATGGTATTTTGGGTAGAGGTATCCACGAAATGGGTACAGCACGTATGGGTAAAGATCCTAAAACATCTGTATTAAATGGCAATAACCAAGTGTGGGACGCATTAAATGTGTTTGTAACAGATGGTGCTGCCATGACATCAGCTGCTTGTGTAAACCCATCATTAACTTATATGGCTTTAACCGCAAGAGCATGTGATTTTGCTGTTAGCGAATTGAAAAAAGGCAACTTATAATTATCTAATTTTAAAATATTTACAATGAATAGACGTGAAGTAATCTCAAGAATAGGTCTGCTACTTGGCGGCACAGTTGTTGGCGCAGAAGTGTTTGTCAATTCGGGCTGTGGTCCAACTGATACACAAGTAAACAAGCTCTTTAAACAAAGCGATGTTGCTTTATTTGATGAAATAGCAGAAACTATTTTACCAGCAACTTCTACACCTGGCGCAAAAGCCGCAAAAGTGGGTGCTTTTATTGCCATGATGGTACAAGACTGTTACACTGTTGCTGACCAAAAAGTATTCTCAGACGGTATAAAATCGTTACAAGAAGGCTTTAACAAGCAATACAATACGAGTTTTATAAAAGGTACAGTAGAGCAACGTACTGCCTTTTTAAATGCACTTGATAAAGAGCAACAAGCTTATCAATCAACTAAGAAAAAGGAAGAGCCAAGCCATTATTTTCGCATGTTAAAAGAAACAACCTTACTTGGCTTCTTTACATCGGAGGTAGGGGCTACCAAAGTGTTGCGCTATATAGAAACACCTGGACGCTTCGATGGCGCTGCACCTTATAAAAAAGGTGATAAAGCTTGGGCTACAACATAAAGCAATGTATGATTTGGAATTCCTAATCAGTTTAAAATCGACTATTTACTAATAAATTAAAATTGCATTATGTCTATTAATAAAAGAAGAGAATTTTTAAAGCTTTCTGCACTAGCAGCGGGTGGCTTTTTATTACCATCTGCTAGTACCCAAGCAGCCAATTGGCTAAGCGGTGCGGGTGCCACTACCCATAAATTCGGATTGCAGTTATGGTCTCTAAGAGATGATTTACCCAAAGACCCAAAAGGCGTTTTAAAACAAGTAGCAGCATTTGGTTATAACCAAATTGAAAGTTTTGAAGGTAAACAAGGCATGTTTTGGAGCATGACAAATAAAGAATTTAAAAGCTATATTGGCGATTTAGGTATGCAAATCGTATCTAGCCACTGTGACTTTAGGAAAGACTTTGAACGCAAAGCCACTGAAGCCGCTGAAATAGGCATGAAATATTTAATTGCACCTTATTTAGGCCCTCAAAAAAGCATTGATGATTTTAAAAAAGCCGCTGACGAGTTTAATAAATGCGGTGAGATTTGTAAAAAGAATGGCTTGAAATTCGCTTACCACAATCATGATTATTCTTTTAAGAAAATTGATGGAGAAGTGCCAATTGATGTTATGTTAAAAAACACGGATTCAAATACCGTATTTTTTGAATTAGATATTTATTGGGCAGTTACTGCTGGTGTAAATCCTGCCGATTACTTTACAAAGCATAAAAATCGTTTCACACTTTGTCATGTAAAAGATAGAATGAAAAATGCAGTAGCAACTGATCAAAACTCTTCTTGCGTGTTAGGTGAAGGTGTGATTGATTATGCACCAATTTTAAAAGTAGCTAAAGCCAATGGTATGCAATATTTTATTGTAGAACAAGAACGTTATGATACTGCCACACCACTTGAAAGTGCTAAAAAAGATGCTGCTTACATGAAGCAATTGAAGTTTTAAACCTTTCAATGTTTGATACAAATTAAAAAAGGATTGAGTTAACTCAATCCTTTTTTAATAGCTAGCTTTTGCTATTTATACGCCTAAAGACCAACCTTCTCGGTATTGTCTTTTTACAAATTGATTAGCATCATCAAAGTTGGTCACTTTCATATTTGGGCCATCCCACAAAAGTTTGGTATATCTGCCTGGATAATCAAATTTTGTAGCATCAGTTGCTCTCGGTTTTCTAATATCAAAACTTCTGATAGCCAAATTTCCCATTAAAATCGTTTCGGTTAATGGGCCAGCAATGCTAAATGGCGAACTTAGGTTGTTAGCAGCATCACTACCATAGCCTGCAATAGCAGCTTCTACCCATTGTGCGTAGTGCCCGTCGGCACCATTGGGTACACGTGCAATAGTTTGAGGTACGTGCACTTGTTCCATTTTTGAGAGAGGCAATAATTTGGGATTTGCACCATACGTACTACACATCATTTTACCTTTCGTACCTATAATTAAAACCGCATTACCGCCATCACCAAATGGTTCATTCGCCAATAGTTCTTCTGGTCTTTCTGGTTGAATTCCCCCATCCATCCAATGCATTTTAATATCTGGCTTATGCTTTTTGCCTTTAAACTTTAATATAACGTGCGATGATGGTGGGCAACCGTCAGGAAAATACCCTCGTTTAAACTCATCAACATATACAGAACCAACACTACATTCTGCTTCGGTAGGATAGCCTAATTCTAAGGTTCTAAATGCAGGTTCAATTAAATGGCAACCCATATCGCCCAGCGCCCCAGTACCATAATCCCACCAGCCACGCCAATTAAATGGCACCAATTTATCTACATAATCTTTTTGAGGCGCAGTACCCAACCACAAATTCCAATCAAGTGTAGATGGTACCGTTGATTTTTGCGCAGGCCAAGCGATGCCTTGTGGCCACACAGGTCTATCGGTAAATATATAAACTGTATGGGCGTCGCCTATTATACCAGCATTGTACCATTCGCGCATTTGCCTTACGCCATCCCCAGAAGCACCTTGGTTGCCCATCTGCGCCACCACTTTGTATTTATCTACAGCTTCTGTCAACATTCTTGCTTCGTAAATATCGTGCGTCAATGGCTTTTGCACATATACATGCTTGCCAAGTTGCATAGCAGCCATGGTTTGTACAGCATGGTTATGATCTGGTGTAGAAACAGACACTGCATCAAAATACTGGTGCTCTTTTTCTAGCATTTCACGATAGTCTTTGTAGTACTTTGCTTTTGGAAAAGCCGTTCTACTGGCAAGTGAACGCTTATCATCTACATCGCATAGAAAAGCAATTTCTGCTTTGCCACTTTTATAGAAGTTAGCAAGGTCGCTTTGCCCTTTACCGCCAGCACCTATGCCAGCAATTAATAATTTATCACTAGGCGCAATAAAACCTCTACCGCCTAATACATGTCTTGGTAAAATATAAATACCTGCAAATGCAGTTAAAGAGTTCTTCAGAAATTTCCTTCTTGAATTGTCTGAAGTAAGTTGTTTGTTTTCTTTCATATGGCTGGCTTTTTTAGTGAATAGTAAGAATAAAAATATTATGTTTAGTAAACATATTTATAAAATCATCATAAATTTCAAATACAAATCAAAAATCATCAGATCCCCAATATCTTTCTATTGGCCGCATCATCCACACCACTATTGGCAAAATCATCAAATGCTTTCTCTGTTACCTGTATAATATGATTTTTAATAAATACGGCACCTTCTGTTGCGCCTTGAACACTGTCTTTAATGGCGCACTCCCATTCTAACACAGCCCAACCTTTATAATCATATTGCGCTAGTTTCGAAAAAATACTTTTAAAGTCAACCTGACCGTCACCCAAACTTCTAAATCTACCAGCACGATTTACCCAGCTTTGATAACCACCATACACCCCCTGTTTACCTGTGGGGTTAAATTCAGCATCTTTTACATGAAACATTTTAATTTTTTCATGATAAAAATCGATGTATTGCAAATAATCTAGGCATTGCAATATAAAATGTGACGGATCGTATAATAGATTTACGCGTTGATGATTGCCCGTAGCTTCTAAAAACATTTCGAAAGTAATCCCGTCATGGATATCTTCCCCTGCATGTACTTCATAACAAAGATCGACACCACAAGCATCAAATTCGTTCAATATTGGCAACCATCTTTTGGCAAGTTCACTAAATCCTGCTTCTACGATACCTGAGGGTCTTTGCGGCCATGGGTACACATACGGCCAAATCAATGCCCCGCTAAACGTAGCATGCACATTTATCCCCAAATTTTGCGATGCTTTTGCAGCGTACTTTAATTGCTGCACCGCCCAAGCTGTTCTCGCAGCGCTATTGCCATGGACTTCTTTTGGAGCAAAGCCATCAAACATAACATCGTAAGCAGGATTTATCGCTACCAATTGTCCTTGTAAGTGTGTAGATAGTTCAGTAATTTCCAAGCCATAAGCTGCCACTTTACCTTTCAATTCATCGGCATAGGTTTTACTGTCTGCCGCTAATTGTAGATTGATGCAACGATTATCCCATGTAGGTATTTGGATGCCTTTAAAACCTAGGCTAGCAACCCATTGGCAAATGGTATCTAAAGAATTAAATGGTGCTTTATCACCTAAAAACTGCGCTAAAAAAACGGCAGGCCCTTTAATAGTAGTCATATGGTAAGCATTTATTTTTTGCGAGGTTGAAGTAACGTGTTTTTTACATACAAATCGTTCATCTTTTCTTTTTTTTGTTAACTGGTAAAAAGACGTCTGTTTGTTATATAATGCTTTAAACACCCCTCAAGCGGTTGCATGGTAATATCCATTCGTCTTTCACACAAAATGTTAAAAACAATCTTGAAAATATAATCATTTCACACAGCTTTGTACAAAATATCATGCACCTTATCTTTACAACCTATGATAGATTTTAGAAGTGATACGGTAACGCAACCTACAGAAGCGATGTTACAGGCCATGCTTAGCGCCAAAGTTGGAGATGATGTATTTGGAGAAGATCCAACCATTAATCAGCTAGAACAAATGACTGCTGAGATGTTTGGTTTGGAAGCAGGTTTGTTTTGTCCTAGTGGTACCATGACAAATCAAATTGCTATTAAAGCCCACACACAGCCTGGTGACGAAGTGATTTGTGATGAATTGAGCCATATTTACCAATATGAAGGTGGTGGTGTGGCAGTTAATAGTGCTTGTTCGGTAAGATTACTACACGGAAATAACGGCCGCTTAACAGCCGATATGGTAAAAAATGCCATCAATAATCCTGAGGATGTTCACAAGCCCATTAGCCGTTTGGTAAGTTTAGAAAATACAGTCAATAAAGGCGGTGGTTGCTGTTACGAACTCGCTGATATTGAAGATATTAAAACAGTTTGCTTAAGTTATAATCTAGGCCTACATCTAGATGGTGCTAGGCTATTTAACGCCCTAGTTTACAAGCAACAAAAGGCGAGCGATTATGGCCAATTATTCGATAGTATTTCTATTTGTTTAAGTAAAGGCTTGGGTACTCCAGTGGGTAGTGTGCTATTAGGTAATAAAGCTTTTATCAAAAAATCGAGACGTATTCGTAAAGTAATGGGCGGCGGTATGCGACAAGCGGGCATTTTAGCGGCCGCTGGTATTTATGCCTTAGAAAACAATATTAATCGCTTGGCAGAAGACCATTTACATGCCACACAAATTGCGGCAGCATTAGCGGAAACTGACTATGTAGGTGATATTTTACCCGTAGAAACCAATATAGTAATTGCAACAATTAAAGGTAGATTTACACCTACTACTTTTATTGAAGCAATGGCCAAACATAACATTAAGTTGTTTAGTGTTTCGAGCACACAGATTCGTTTAGTGTTACATTTGAATATTACCAAGGAAATGGTTGAAACAACCATTGATACCATAAAAAAATTATAAGTATAACATCTTGCAGTTTTAACTGCAACTATTTACAGCAATCAATTAAATCAGCTTATTTATGTTACCAAAAATCAATCCAACCAATACACAAGCTTGGCTATTGCTACGCAAACATTACGAAGACGAAATGAGCCGCAAACACATGAAAGACCTGTTTGCACAAGACCCAGAACGTTTTGAAAAATTTAGCCTAAGGCTTGAGGAGATTGTTTTCGATTACTCTAAAAATATCATCAATTCAAAAACTTTACAATTACTGCTACAACTAGCAGATGATTGTCAAGTATACGATGCCATTCACGATATGTTTGCTGGTTTAAAAATTAATGAAACCGAGCAACGATCTGTATTACATACGGCATTGCGTAATTTTTCAGATATGCCTATTTTGGTAGATGGTAAAGATGTAATGCCATCTGTGCAAAAGGTTTTGGCACACATGAAGAGCTTTTGCGCTAAAATACACAGCGGCGAATGGAAAGGTTTTACTGGCAAGCCGATTAAATACATTGTCAATATTGGTATTGGTGGTAGCGATTTGGGGCCAGTAATGGTTACGGAAGCCTTAAAACCTTATTGGGTTGAGGGCATCCAAACCTATTTTGTAAGTAATGTGGATGCTACACATATTGCAGAAACTTTGAAAAAAGTAACTGCCGATGAAACCCTATTTTTAGTGGCTTCTAAAACATTTACCACACAAGAAACCATGACCAATGCGCATACTGCACGCAATTGGTTTTTAGAAACAGCAACAGATGAAGCGCATATTGCTAAGCATTTCGCCGCTTTAAGCACCAACGAAAAAGCCGTTACAGCCTTCGGTATTGATAAGGCCAATATGTTTGAATTTTGGGATTGGGTTGGCGGTAGATACAGCTTGTGGAGCGCTATTGGTTTATCCATTGCCTTAACGATTGGTTATGATCATTTCGAACAATTATTAAAAGGTGCTTACACCGTAGACGAACATTTTAGAAAAGAAAAAGGGGCTAAAAATATCCCTGTATTAATGGCACTTTTGGGTATTTGGTACACCAATTTCTTTGGTGCTCAAAGCGAAGCTATTTTACCATACGACCAATATTTACACCGTTTCGCAGCTTATTTTCAACAAGGGAATATGGAAAGTAATGGCAAAAGCGTAGATAGAAGCGGTAATTCGGTGGATTATGCTACTGGTCCAGTTATTTGGGGCGAACCAGGTACTAATGGACAGCATGCATTTTACCAACTCATACACCAAGGCACATTGATAATTCCTTGCGATTTTATTGCGCCAGCTATTAGCCACAACCCTATTGGTGATCATCACAACAAACTCTTGTCAAACTTTTTTGCACAAACAGAAGCATTAATGAATGGTAAAAGCGAAAATGAAGTGCGTGTAGAACTGATGAAAGCTGGTAAAAGTGATGATGAAATTAAGAAATTGATGAAGTTCAAAGTATTTGACGGTAATAGACCTACCAATTCTTTCTTATTAAAACAAATTACACCATACAGTTTGGGTAGCTTAATTGCGTTGTATGAACATAAAATATTTGTACAGGGTGTTATATGGAACATTTTCAGTTTCGACCAATGGGGTGTTGAATTAGGCAAGCAATTAGCTGGCCAAATTTTACCAGAACTAGAAAATGAAGATACCATTACTAGCCACGATAGTAGCACCAATGGTTTAATTAATTTGTATAAGAAATTTAGAGCTTAGTTATATCGCATTCAGATTTCGCAGGAAATAACAATCAGCTATACAAAATTTCAAAACTTGTATAGCTGATTTTTTAGAAAATTAGCGGTAAGACAATCTGCAAGAACCTTATTTAATACAATGCAACAAATTACTATCAGAGATATACAACCGCAAGACAATCCATTTATTGCCAAAATTATTCGAACGGCCTTAGAGGAATTCGGTGCCAATAAACCTGGTACTGTTTATTTTGATGACAGTACAGACCATTTGTATGAATTATTTACTGCTGAACCCAAAAGCCACTATTTTATTGCTTTGGTAAATGGTGAAATGGTTGGTGGTGGTGGACTCTACCCTACTGAAGGTTTGCCTACAGGTACTTGCGAATTAGTGAAAATGTATTTGAAAAAAGAATATCGTGGTATTGGTTTGGGCAAAACCATGCTAGCAACTTGCTTAAAATGGGCCAAAGACAACGGCAATACCTATGTCTATCTTGAAACCATGCCCGAACTAAAAAATGCAGTAGCAGTATATGAAAAACTAGGCTTCCAATACCTTACTGCACCAATGGGTAATAGTGGTCACAATGGCTGTGATATATGGATGTTAAAGGCATTGTAGGTGTACTTTATTGATTGACCCCTTTTATGATATTAGCATAAAAGCTCTCTAGTAAATTCCTATCCTTTGTAATAATTAATGCTTCAGCTTTTAGCCCGCTATTATAGTTCAATACTTTTCTTTGGCTGGTTAAAAGTCCTTCAGGAAGTGAAATTTTAGCAAGAAAACCACTATCTGTTGCTGTGGTACTAATATATTGAAGCCTCCCCCTTACAAATCCAAATTCGTTAAAAGGGTAAGCTGAAAGCCTTAATTGTACTTGTTGCCCAACCGCAATCTTACCAAAATTGTTTTGCGGCAACATTGTTTCAGCATAAAATGCAGATGAATCAGGATTTACAAAACCTAATGACCTGCCACTCTTTAAAAATTGGTTTTCTTGTATTGGTAACGAGAATTGTACTTTACCAGCTATAGGTGCTTGAATTAGGAATCGTTTTTTCCAATCTTCAATTTGACTTCGTAGGTTCTGTATAGCTTGTTTAAAAATCAATTGCTGCTGCGAAATGCTATGCGACAACTCATTAATTTCTTTTTGCTTTTCGTGCATTTGTGTTTCATTGTTCAATAACCCGGCTTCAATTTGTGGTAATTGGTAGTATGTCAATTGTACCCCTCTTGTTCTAAAACCTATTTGTTCTGCTGCTTCTGCAATGCCTAGTAGGCTTACACCATCCTTACCAAAACCAGCCGTATTACGTATGCCATCTGTACGGTAATGCTTACCATAAAATTTAGCCACCATACGCAAGCAGGTAGGCCCACAATCCATGGCATTGAGTTGACGGTAGAGTTGAAACATTAATTTGCTAATAATTTATCTAAATTTTTTTTCAGTTCAGGCTTGCTTGGACGTGGTGCATTAATATTGAAAACCTTTCCATTTCTATCTATTAATAAATATCTAGGTATTGAGTTAATTTTGAAGTATAGCGCAAACATCGACTCAAAATTTTTAACTAGAATATAACTATTGCCTTTAGGCAAATCAATTGTCTTAATTTTTTGTAGCCATAAAGCAGAGTCTTTGTCAAAAGACAAGTATAAGAACTTTATTTTTCCTCTATATTGCTTTTCTAAAATTAACGAATTAGGAATTTCGCGTATACAAGGTGCGCCTACACACCATTTTTTTAAAACTATATTTGTATAACTACAACAGGATTTATTGAATAACCTGTATAGTTATTTTAAGACGGTACACATCCTTCGTTCATCCTTCGTTGCTAAAGTATAAGTAAAGTATACTTGAAGTATCTATAATAGGGGGATAAAGTATGCTAGATTCTACTATCCATTTACTTTACCTTCAAACAAAAAAGATAGAAATATATTGCTAACAAGAATAGTTGGTGAAAATCTTGGCATTGAGCTTATTGATAATATAACTAAAATTTTGTGTGGAAGTCAAACTTAGCTTATTTTGAGATTTAGCGCTATATCTTGATACGAATATTACCTTTCACATTATTTCATTAAAGATGCTTTAATAAAAGCAGAAATCTTTTACGCTGTGATAGATAATTACATTTCTATAAAAATTTACTGACGCTTTCCTATTGTATGATCATTTCACGGGTAAATAAATTATGTTTGTAGTATTGGAATGATGCCTTTACGTATGAATCGTCTCTTACTTATTATTTTCACGATGGCTCTGCTGCTTGTAAGTCGTTGTGCGCTTATGGCACAGCCCTATGCAACTATCGATTTAGACAAGGATAAACCGAAACAATACGAGAACCGACAACTACGTTCTGAAAAAACAGGCGAAAAAAAACTCACCGCCAATAAGCGCTTATTTCAGAATGCTTTTACCCACTACAATTACTATTTTAACGCCAACAATAAGCTGAACGATATTATCACCCGTTCTAAACTGGCTTTTAAAGATGACTATACCAAGCTATTACCATTTTATAACTACTCATTGGATGTTACCGCCAATGAAAAAACCGAACTCGATTCAGTTATTTATAAATGTACAGCGGGTATTTTGCTACACGATTTAAGAAACGATTGGATAGATAATTTGTATTTATTATTAGGTAAAGCTTATTTGCTGCGTAAAAAATATGACAGCGCTGCTATTGTGTTTCAATACATTAACTATGCATGGGCACCTAAAGATGATGGCTATGACATTATTTTGGGTAGTAATGCCAGCAATACAAATGGTGTATTTACGGTTTCTACCAATGAAAAAGCTTCTATTTTTAAAAAAGCATTTAGTACCGCACCTAGCCGTAACGAGAGCTTATTGTGGGAAGCACGTAACTATTTAGAACAAGATAAAATTGGGGATGCTACAGGTTTATTATCGATACTAAATAGCGATCCTGTTTTTCCCAAACGCTTGCAAACAGATTTGCAAGAATTATTGGCTTATAATTATTACAAACAAGGGTCTTACGATAGTGCCGCATCTCATTTAAAACGAGCGCTTAGTAATGCTGAAAACAGGTTTGAAACAGCCCGCTGGGAATATTTATGTGGCCAAATGTATGCTTTGGCAAATAAAAACGACGATGCGATCGATATGTTTGATAGGAGTATTGCACATACTACCGATCCAGTAATGGAAGTGTATGCAAGATTGAATTATGTAGACCTCGCTTCTTCCAAAAGAAATAATGGCATTCAATCAAACTTGCTAGAAATGTATCGGCTCGCAAGACGAGAAAAATATATTAGATATCGGGATATCATTTACCAAGCCATTGCAATAATAGAGAAAAGATTAAATAATATTCCTAATACCAAATTGGCTTTAAACGAAGGTATTAAAAATGCTAACCCTGAAAATGCGGCACTGAAGCAAAAAAGCCTGTTAATGCTGGCGGATATTTATTATAATGAAAAGAATTATCCAATTGCCGCTAATTATTATGATAGTATACAAACCAATTTATTGCCTCAAAATGATAAAGATAAAGTTGAAAGCATAAGACCTACACTAAAAAACATTAGTACGAATATCCGTATTATTGAGCGACAAGATAGTTTGCAATATTTAGCTAAACTATCAGATGCTGAGCGAAATAGTTATGTAAAAAAACTTGTGCGTAAGCTACGCAAAGAACAAGGTTTAAAAGATGATGCTGCATTTGAAGCTCTTGATAATGCTGCATTTGGTAGCCCTACAGCCACAGTAGGTTTATTCGATAATAAATCTACCTCAGATTTTTATTTTTCGAATACCACATTAAAACAAAAAGGTTTTTCTGAATTTAAAGCGAAATGGGGTGTGCGTCAAAACGTAGATAATTGGCAAAGACAGGCCGTTACACAAAATGTTGCACCAAGTTTGTTTACAGACGTAGACGATATAGCAAAAGGATTGAACAAAGGCACCACCAACGACAAACCAAAAGACTTGAGCGTTGAAGGTTTAATGGGTGATATTCCTTTAACGGAAGATCAATTATTTGCTTCAAATGCAAGTATTGCCAAAGCCTATTTTGCCAATGGTATCAGTTTTCAAAATGAATTGCAAGACTACCCTTCTGCCATTGCTTGTTTTGATAGTTTACTGACACGTTTTCCTAACGATGATAGACGACCACAAGCTATGTTGAATTTGGCATTTTGTTACAAGCAAATCAGTCAAGTAGTAAAAGCGGATTCACTCAACAGACTCTTGAAAACCAGCTATCCCAAGCAAAAATTCACCAATATTTTTGCTAATGAAATGACTGCAAGAGATACTGCTAATGCCATTTATCAAAACGTATACAATTTATTTGTAGAAGGTAAATTTGAACAAGCTAAAGAAGCAAAAAAACAAGCGGATAGCCAGCTTGGCAAATCTTACTGGACACCCCAATTGTTATACATTGAGTCAATATACTATGTAAAGCAAAAAGATGATAGCACTGCCATAAATAGATTAAATAGCTTGGTGAGTAATTTTCCAAAATCGCCTTTGGCAGACAAAGCCAAAACCATGATCGATGTCTTGAAAAGACGTGCAGAAATTGAGGCCCACTTAACTAATTTTAACGAAGAGAAAAAAGAAGACGACGCTACAAAACGTATAGATTTATCTGAGCCGACAGGCATTAAGCTCGCACCAGCTACCATTGCAAAAATTGATACAGTTAGGAAATCACCAGCATTGGTGGCTAAACCTATCGAGATAAAAATCGAAAATAAATTGGTTGTAAGCGATAGTAAAACGTTTCAATTTGTACCAACAGACGAGCATTATGCAGCCTTACTTTTAGATAAAGTAGATGAAACATTTGCCGGCGAAGTGAAAAATGCCTTCAACCGCTTTAATAGAGAACGCTATGCAAGTACCAAGCTTAATATTACGAATATTACTATTACATCGCAATATTCCATGATGTTAATTGGGCCATTTGCCAATGCAAGTGATGCACTAGATTATATTGATAAAACAAAACCATCGGCGGCAGGAAGAATTATTCCATGGTTGCAAGCAAGCAAATATTCATTTTCTATTATTAGCAACAAAAACCTAGATATTTTAAAAACTGGCAAAGAAGTTGCACTGTACACGCAATTTTTAAAAGGCATTTTCCCTGATAAATTTTAGTTTTAATCCCACTCGTATGAATCGTTTTGTAAGGATATTTTGGCGTTTATTTTTTAGTGGCCTTGCCTTGGTAATACTTATTTTACTATTGGCAAATTTTGGTGCTTTGGGCGAAATGCCTTCTATTGATGATATCGAAAATCCAACGGCTAACTTATCTAGTCAGGTATATGCACAAGATGGCACTTTGATGGGTAAATACTACCTTGAAGACCGCGTCAACGTTGAATATAAAGATATTAGCAAACATGTTATAAATGCTTTGGTAGCTACAGAAGATAAACGTTTTTACAAACACAGCGGTGTAGATGGCAAAGGTTTATTACGCGCATTTTCACATTTTGGTAGTTCAGGCGGAGCAAGTACCATAACGATGCAAACAGCCAAAAATTTATTTACAGAAAACTGGGCTACTAAAAATTTTCTTTTAAGAGGCATCCAAAAAATAAAAGAATGCATTATTGCCGTTAAACTAGAACAGCATTTTACCAAAGAAGAAATTGCCACTATCTATTTAAACACCGTTGCCTTTAGCGATAATGTTTATGGTATTAGAAACGCTTCAAAAACCTTTTTCCAGAAAGAACCAGACAGACTTGATATTAGCGAATCTGCCGTATTAATTGGCATGGTAAACGGGCCGGGCATTTACAATCCAAGAAGATTTCCAAAACAATCGCAAGAAAGAAGAAATTTAGTCATGAGTAGAATGGTTGAATTTGGTTCTATTACCCAAGCAGACTATGATAAACTCAAAAAACAACCCATACAACTCAATTATCAAAAGCTAGATGAAACCACTGGTCTTGGGCCTTACTTTAGAATGATATTGGGTGAGGAAATGAAAAAATGGTGTAAAGACCACAAAAAAAGCAATGGTGATAATTACGATTTATACAGAGATGGTTTAAAAATTTATACCACTATCAACCCACGCATGCAAGTGTATGCCGAAGAAGCTGTAGCAAAACACATGAGCTACATGCAAAAAATATTAGATAACCAATCTGATATAAAATCAGGCTCTGTATGGAATGACCATGCCAATATTTTAGAAAATGCCATGAAGCAAACAGACCGCTGGCGCAACATGAAAAAAGAAGGCATAGACGAAACCGAGATTGCCAAAAGTTTTATGACGCCAACAAGAATGAAAGTCTTTGCTTGGAACAACAATAGAAATAAAGATACGGTTATGACACCATTAGACTCTATCAAGTACCACCGACAAATGCTTGAGACCGGTTTTATGGCCATGGATGCGCAAAGCGGTGAAGTACGTGCTTGGGTGGGCGGCATTGATTTTAAAACGTTTAAATACGACCACGTTAACTTCAATACTAAAAGGCAGGTAGGTAGTACTATGAAGCCTTTGCTATACAGTTTAGCCATTGAAGAAGCTGGCTTTACACCAAATACTACTGTGTACGATCAACAACAAAGTTTTGGTGCTTATGGCAAAGTACCTGCCACTACCAAAAGCTGTAGCGGGGCAGCCATGCCGATGAGTAGTGCATTGGCATTCTCTAAAAACTGTGCTACTGCCTATATTATGAAGCAATTGGATGGCACAGGTAATAATGCTGCCAAACGTTTTGTTGACTTTTTAAACAACAAATGTGGCTTGCAAACAAAAATTGAACCTAATCCCTCTATCGCTTTGGGTGCTTGCGAAATTTCTTTGTACGAAATGATGCAGGCTTACAGCATGTTACCAGGTCGTGGGTTTAACGTAAAGCCCATGTTTATTACTCGTATTGAAGATAGAAATGGCAATACTTTACAAAGCTTTACGCCTGTAAGAAGAGAAGTGATTAGTGATGTAACTGCTTATTCTATGATTAAAATGATGCAAGGTGTGATGCAATTTGGTACTGGTAGACGTATATGGGGCTATGGTGTAAATGGCGAAATTGCTGGAAAAACAGGTACTACCAACGATAACAGCGATGCTTGGTTTATGGGCTATACACCCCAATTGTTATGTGGTGCATGGGTGGGTTGCGACGATCGTTTTATTCGTTTTAAAGCCACTGAAATAGGACAAGGTTCTTCGGCAGCATTACCTATTTGGGCCTATTTCTACGAAAAAGTACAAAACGATAGAAACATTGTAGGTATTGACCCAGGTGCAACGTTTGTAAAACCAGACGTCATGCCAAACGATATTTCTTTTGACCAGTTGAATGGTACAACACCTCCTTTGGGCGCCGAAGGTGAAGATATGGGTAACGGTACTTCTAAAGATTATGAAATTCCTAGCAATATAAAACCAGAGGATATTGGTGCAGAATCGCAAATAACACCAGCAGACGCGGATAAACCTGTTACCAAACCTGCTGACACAAAACCACCTGTAACCAAACCAACCACCACCGTACCGCCTGCCAAACTGCCCGAAAATAAGGTACAACCACAGCCGGCTACTAAACCTCCAACCATACCAACAAACAATCAACAGCCTAAAGCGGTAATGCCGCCTAAAAAGCCTTAGCAAATATTTGCACCATTATTGTAGTACCAAGGTCGCCTGTAAAGTTTTTCAGGCGACCTTATTATTTTTGAACCTATAAATACCGCAGTTTGAAAACAGTATTAATCATAGATGACGAAGAAAAATTACGTGGCCTACTTGCTAGAATTATTAAAGCAGAAGGTTTTGACGTAGTAGAAGCCGCCAACCTGAAAGATGGGCAAAAACAATTGGCGCAAAAGCCCATAGACGTGGTACTATGCGATGTAAAACTACCCGATGGTAATGGTGTAGAATTTATAGCTACTATTAAGCCCAAATATCCTTGCATAGAAGTGATATTATTAACGGCCTATGGCAATATTGCCGATGGTGTGCAAGCCATGCGTAACGGCGCGTTTGACTATATTACCAAGGGCGACGACAACCACAAAATCATTCCTTTGGTAAATAGAGCACTTGAAAAAGCCAATTTACAAAAACGTGTAGAACAACTAGAAGAACAAGTGGGTAAGCGCTATGGCTTTGAAAGCATATTAGGCGAAGCCACCATGATACAAGATGCCATTAACCTTGCCAAACGTGTGGCACCCACCGAAGCCACGGTATTATTACTAGGCGAAACAGGCACGGGTAAAGAGGTATTTGCGCAAGCTATACACAATGGCAGCAAGCGTGCAGGTAAGCCTTTTATGGCGCTAAACTGCAGTGCTTTTGGCAAAGAATTATTGGAAAGTGAAATATTTGGCCATAAAGCAGGTGCATTTACAGGTGCTTTGAAGGATAAAAAAGGCTTGATTGAAGAAGCAAGTACAGGTACTTTGTTTTTAGATGAAATAGGCGAAATGCATATTGATTTACAAAGCAAACTACTACGAGTACTAGAAACAAGCGAGTTTATAAAAGTAGGCGATACAAAACCCACCAAGGTTAGTGTGCGTATTGTTGCCGCTACCAACCGCGACTTACAACAAGAAGTAAAAGAAGGCAAGTTTAGAGAAGACCTGTTTTATAGACTGAATGTATTTACCATTTCCCTACCTGCATTAAGAGATAGACGAAAAGACATCCCCTTACTAGCGCAGCATTTCGTGAACATGTTTGCCCAAAAAACCAATCAGCGGATTGATGGCATGAGCGAGGAATTTAAGCAACGTCTACAACAACACGATTGGAAAGGCAATATCCGTGAGCTAAAAAATGTGATAGAACGTGCCGTTATTTTAGCCAATAGCCCACAATTATCGGTTGATAGCCTACCCTTTGATATGCAATACCAAACACCGCAACAAGGCAAACTACTCTCTGCTTTTGACCTTGCAAGCGTAGAAAAGCTACATATACAGCGTGTACTCAACCATACCAAAGGCAATAAAACCGAAACCGCCAAGTTGCTAAATATTGGCCTAACCACGCTTTATAGAAAAATTGAGGAGTATGGGTTGGGTTAGTAGTGAAAAGTGTTGATGAAAATGACACCAACTGGGCCTAAAATAATTATAATTATCAAAAGAAATCTCATTTTACAGCAATCCTTTTTACAATTATAATCGTCTAAAAATTAACCGAAAGTTGTAATTAATACCTTGTATGCATATACTACTTCAACAAACTAACCTTAAAAAAGGCTTAAAATTTTAACGTTTTCCTATAAATAAATCTTTTTCACCATTAGTATTTATCTATATCATTGTATCACTATTTGTTAATTTTAAAAAGAACAATGATGTCAAAAAACACCAACAGGATTTCTTCAGTGATTCCTCAAACTGACCTTGATGCTGCATTAAAATTGATTGAGCAAGGTTACAACAAACTCAAGCCTTACCTTATCGAGGCATTGAGCAAGCATGAAATAGAAGCTTATGCCAAACTTGGCGAAAAAAGCGAACCTTTTGTAGGTAAGGGTATTGAATTTGCCAAAAACAATACACAGCTTGTGCCTCGCAGGTGCAATATTGCAGAATCAGAAAAAGATTTTAAAGTATTTGAGGTACTACGCCCCTTAGATGTATTGGTGGCTCAATTAGCATTACGCATTAGCCAAACAAGAACCATTGCGGGTGCAGAAGCATTGGATTGTATCAATGATTTTTATAAAAGTGTAAAACAAGATGCACAAGATGGTATTGCAGATGCGGTTCCTGTATATGAAGAATTGAAGAAACGGTATATTGGTAATGGTCATAGAAAACCAATAAGCACTAATAGTAAATAATTCACCAATAAAATACTGCCATAAGGTAACAGGAGTTCGCTGTAGCGAACTCCTGTTCATTTTTACGAACTAGTGTTCTTCTACAGAAACTACAGTCACCCAAAAGCAAACAGTAGTTAAGAAAAAAGGAACTAGAGTTCGTATACAGGAACTACAGTTCGTATGGAGGAACTACAGTTACCATAAAGTAAACTATAGTTAGGAAAATAGGAACTACTGTTCGTATACAGGAAGGCTTGTTTGGAAAAAATAGACTGAGCGCCTGTTTAAAATGATTTATGGAATTGGCTACAGCCGTGGTTCGTGTCCCCACGAAACACTTGAAAACAATATTGATACGTGAAGACAGGTACCAAGGCGAAGACTGGTGAATACCCGACAATACAAATGGCGAATAGATTGGATTGTGACAACGACAATACAATAAAGCGAAGACTAATACATTAATAATCAGCAGCAAGAAAATATTTGATAGTGCGCCTAATATCATAAATACTTGCGTTGTACGTCACCCTAAACGACATCCTGCAAATATTTAAACATCCATGATTTTGCCGACACGACCCCACGCTATTTTTAGCACATTGCAAGGCACACAAAACCCCGACACAAAGCCAACCTTGCAAAGAGCTAAAAATGCCAACGCCCCATGCCCACCCACCACCTAGCGGACGGATTACTTATCAGCTTGAACAAAATACATCAGCGATATAACAACTATCAACAATGCACAGAATAAACATTTCCACATTTTGCTAAAAATGTTACTAAAATATTTGGCAATTACATTGAGGACACGTTATATTTGGACAAATATTGACCTTTTATAAAATGTCCAAACAAAAAATCACATCTTTTGGCGAATACATAAGAGGGCTTCGAGAAGCCGAAGGGCTTCCCTTGCGAAAAATTGCGGCTCAATTAGATATTGACCCATCATTATTAGGAAAAATCGAACGCAACGAAAGACAACCTACAAAAGGACAGATTAAAAAGATTGCAGAAATTTTTAATCAGGACGAGAGTTTTCTTTTATCAGAAATTTTAAGCGACCAGATTGCATATAAAATTCTTGAAGAAGAAAGTGATATTGATATTTTAAAAGTTGCAGAAGAAAAAGTTAACTATCTAAAAAAGAAAAAGAATGGCTGAAACACTGATGATAAATGGCTCTGCTGTTGATAAAAGAAATGATTTAAATGACTTGACTTCAAAAGAATGGATTCAGGAAACAAAAAGTTTTTTCTATCAAAAAGGATTAGGGGCAGGAAGTCCAGAGGCAAAGTATGAGAAAATGCACCCTGCACCATTTTCATTTACTGACATTACAAAACTTATTCGATTCTTTACGAAGCATAAAGCTAAAGTGTTAGACCCGTTTGTAGGCGTAGGCTCAACAATTAAAGCTTGTGTGGAACTTGACAGAGAAGGCTTTGGAGTTGAACTCTCTCCAAAATGGTGTGAAATTACAAGACAAAGATTAGCTGCCGAATCAAATCATGAATTAGATGATGAGCATTTAGTTTGTGGTGACAGCAGAAAACTGAAGCAATATTTTAAAAAAGAAACGTTTGATTTCATTGTTACTTCGCCACCATACTGGAATATATTGGAAAAGAAAGACCATAAAGCTAATGAAAGAGTTATAAATGGACATGATACAAAATACAGCGAAAGCAAAAGCGACTTAGGTAATATTGAGGATTACAACAAATTTTTGGATGACCTTGCAAAAATATTTTTATCCTGTCATGACCTGCTGAAACCGGGAAAGTATATGTGCATCATTGTAAGCGATTTTAGACATAAATCAGAGTTTTATCCTTTTCATTCAGACCTATTGAGCAAATTAACAGATAAGAAACAAAAGAAATTTTTTCAGTTAAAAGGAATTAAGGTTCTTATTCAGAATGCAAAAAAATTGTTCCCGTACGGCTACCCTTTTTCTTATGTAGAGAATATCCATCATCAATATGTTTTAATCTTACAAAAGCAAAAATGAAAGAACTAAATAAAATATACCTTCAAGACTGTACCACATTCATGCAGGATTTAGAAGCTGAATCAGTAGATTTAATTATAGCTGACCCGCCATATAATTTGAAGAAAGATTTTGGAAATAAGAGTGACCATTGGGATACTGTTCAAGAGTGGTTAAAATGGAGTAAAGAATGGATTGATGAAAGCATCCGTATCCTGAAGCCAAATGGAAATCTTTTCATTTATGGCATTCACCACTACCTATGTTACATTCAATGCCATCTTTATGAAAAAAATATGCGTTACAGAAGGCAAATCATTTGGCACTATGAAAATGGATTTTCAGGATATAAAACTTTAAACGCATTTTATGAACCTCTTTTATGGTTCAGCAAAACTGACGACTTTACATTTCATGAAATTAGAGAACCATACAAAAGCCAAGAACGTTTAAAAAATAAGATTACTAAAAATGGAAAGGTATGGACACCCAATCCAGAAGGAAGGTTAGCTGGTGACGTTTGGAGTTTCCCTACACTTGCCGGAAAAAGATTTGAGAATGAAAAAGTTGACCATCCAACTCAAAAGCCACTTGCCTTGTGCAATAGACTTGTAACCCATTTTAGTAACCCCAATGACATTGTTTATATACCTTTTGGCGGCAGTGGTTCAGAATGTGTCAGCAGTATAGCTAACAATAGAAATTTCTTAGCTACAGAAATAAACACCAACTATATAGATATAGCGAACGAAAGACTAGAAGAAATTCTTCTCCATAAGCGGGTAAAGTGATAAAAGAATCTAATTCTTTACATTTGAGGAATGAAAAATTTCCCACATCAATTCAATGATTTAACTAAGCTATTCAATGCGTTAGCGGTTGCAAGGCAACTTATAAATAATGAAACTCCTTTAACAGACGAAAATTTTGGAGAGCAGCTTACAAGAGGCGGTATATATACATACCGTGACCGAACATTGTCTATTGATGAATTTCTTGCAGCCGAAGCACAGAAACCAGCAGCAAACCGTGGTTATTTAACTGTATCAAGAGACATCCGGCGATTTTTTGAATTGATGGGATTTATATCTGTCTTTCCAGATAAAACTGCAAGGTTAAGCCCCGCAGCCAGTCAACTTCTACGAACGGATTCAGAAGATATTCGCAAAGAACTTTGGAAAAACTCATTATTACAATTAGGACTCGAAGGAACGGACGGGGAAGTTAGTCATCCTTATAGAATCCTTTTGAAAATTGTAAATACGTTCCCAGGAATAGAAACTCCTAAACTAATGCTTGCATTAGAAGCAGAAAACGATTCCGAGGAAGAGTTTGAAAGAATTTCAAATCTTGCCCAAAGAGATATGGGGCAAATAATTGAGGACACAGGAACCAGTACAGCAATGGCTGCAAATGCAGTCAAAATACTTCCGGGAATTGCAGAACAATTAGGTGATATTGAAAGGATAAATAGCAGAGCATATCCAGTTGGACAACTTGTTATCACTGAAGATGAAATTACCACAGAAGAACAACCAGCAAGGAGACCAAGAACTGATTTCCGAGAAACAAATTCAGCAGGCATTGCAAGAGACCCAATTCTAAATGTAGTTTCTTCTGTAAGTATTGACCTTGCTGATGCAATAAGAATTAGGCAGAGACGACTTGCAGAGCACCAAGAAATTGTAAGACAGCTTGCGTTATTAAATGAAGAGAAAGGGTTCCAGCTTTTTGAAGGAAAATTTGATTGCCTTGCTATTAAAGATGATACAGCGATACTCTACGAAGTGAAGACAATTCTTGAAAGTTCAACAGATGAAGAAAAGCAAACTGTAAAAGGCGTTGGACAATTAAAGTATTACAAATATTCAATAGTTCATAGACAAATGGGGTATACGAACATCAAAGAAGTTCTTGTTTTTTCTCACAAACCCAATGATGGAATAATCGAATTCTGTTCAGCAGAAAATATCCGAGTTGTTTGGAAAGACGGAGGTACTTTTCAAATTTTTAATGTGCAAAATGGAGCAGACGAATTATTTAATCCAGACAACTTAATTTAGCTAACGCACCAAGTCAGGCACATTTGCAAGGCACACAAAGCCGACACACAAAAGCCAACCTTGCAAAAGAGCCTGCCTTGTGCCAACGCACAGGCAACACTCTTCGGTTAGTCACAGACCCACATTATAGATGACCGACGAGAAGGGCGAACGTACAACAGGGGGTTTGCCAAAATACGGGCTGACGGAAGTTATCTTCGGCTTTTTGTAATTCTATTGTACTTCATATCGGGCTAGACATTATCTATTTAGCTTTTTGTTGTTAACTTCATCTTAAGTTTTTCAATCATCATTGGTACCGGGCGGACGGAATACTAATTCCCGTACTTCGGCAAGCCCTGTCCGTCAGACTGTGAAAAAACTCTGTTTATTGATTTTTTAATCTTTTTTCCTCGTTGCGGTTAGCTTTG
>NZ_JBHSDC010000026.1:0-2631 GCF_042651445.1 Parasediminibacterium paludis | reverse complement strand
CTCCTTTTTTCAATATCCACACTTTGGGTATATTTGAAAAGCAATGGTAGTTTTTTCACAAACTCACGTTGGCAGCAACTTTAAAGCGACACAGTTTTCAAATTTAGCAATGCGACCTTATAAAGGATTTATTAAAGACGACCCTAACTTCAAAACACTTTTTGAAAACACTGTAATGACAGTTGGACACGTTTTTGAAACTTCATATTGTTATAACAAATTGACAAAAGAGGAGTTTGCAATTTTTGAGTTTAACAATGACCCAACTTGTGGTCTTGTTGGACAAAGAAATGACTGGTGCTTAATTGGCGGCGACGTTTTAGTACTTAGGACTTGGGTTGACAACACTTTGAGATTAGTCGGTGAGCTGAAACAAATATTTGACTTAAAGGTTATTGACGACTATACTGTTCAAATCTTGACAGACCCTTGGGCTGATGACTCTGAAATATGGCAACTGATAATTGACTTAAATAAATTGACGCGACCACTGACTTTGACAAAAATTAGAGATTTTAAAGAGTATGCAAACAAACCATATACAGACCAAGTTGAGTGGTAACAAAGCTGCTGCCAACAGGCGGTTTGGCAATAAGGCGGGGCGACGAATATATTCTCAGCTTTTTGTTCCCTATTCAGCCTTAGGTCCAGCCGACGTAATACTAATCAGCATCAGAATTAACAATGTACTTTTGTAACCTTATTCAGCAGCGGTTACGGGCTTACGATTTTCAAATACCGCCACATCGCCAAGCCGTGTCCGTTAGGCTGTTATTTAAAAAGACTTCACATGAAAAAAATCATTTTGCTTTTAGTGCTGGGAATAAATACTTGTTTTGCCCAAACTTTTCCCAATAGTAATACGGATGGAAAATATTACATTGTGAATGGGGCTAAAATATGGACAGTTACTGTTGGCAAAGGAGACCCTTTGTTTATAATACCTGGAGGACCTGGTAATTCACATATTACATACAGAGCATTCGATTCACTATATCAGCATTGCATGGTTGTTTATTTTGATCCGTTTGGTACAGGTAAATCAGATACTGCAAAAACGATTCAAGAATATGGTTTAAAACGAAGTATCGACGATATTGAGGGGTTAAGAATTGCAATGGGTTTTTCAACTATCAATGTACTTGGTCATTCTTTCGGAACTATAGTGGCACAAGGTTATGCTATCAAATACCAACAACATATTAGCCATTTGATACTTTCCTTACCTATTCATAGCAGTGAAATGTTGCGACAAAGAAATTTAAACAGAGAAATAGAAATTTATTATCCCGAAGTCTGGGACTCAATAATTAAACTAAGGCAACAAGGTCGATTATCAAACGATTCTTTATATAAAGCCATTAGAGAAAAAGTGCCTTCATCATTTGTCTATCGATACAATCCAGAAGGTATGTCTAGCTCTGTTAACATGCCTTACCCAAATAAAAACAATAGTCAGTTAAACTTACAAATGGGTGGTTCAGATGCTGATTTTAATATTATCGGTGATTTAAGCTCATTTGATTATCGTGAAGATTTGAAGAATCTTACAATACCCATTCTAGTAATGGCTGGGCGTTATGATAAAATTTGTCCACCAAAATGGACTATTCAATACAAGCAATTTTGTCCAAAATGCGAATTTGTTTTCTTTGAAAAAAGTGGTCATACCATTTTTAGAGAAGAGTCAGAAAAAACATTTGCCTTAATAAAGACGTTTCTAGGAAAGTAAACAGCAGCCAACATTAAGTAGTATAGCCGAAAGCCCCCAAACGCGTCCTAACCCAAAGGTTACCTGCTGGGGCTTTTGTTTATACTTTGTTGACCGACAACGGATAATGTTTCCGAACTTGCCCTATAAGTAGTTAGTAGCTTTTTTTTGCGGTTGGGTGGATGGTTTTTTTGGAAGCGGTGTTTGGCTTTAATTAAGGGACTGGAAGACACTGACCAGAAGTGGTGTCAGTTGGTAATAATACAAGGAAGGGGCATTGCAAATGCCTTTTATCTGTACTTCGGGATGCCCTGCGGAACATCCCGAAAAGCGAAGGTTTGTATAAAAGGGGAAAATAATTGGTAAAGAGCAACAATACAAATGGCGAATTGAGTGTATTGTTACAACGGCAATACAAAAAGGCGAATAGTAATTAGTTGGTTATCAATAACAAAAAATATTTTAAAACTGCGTGTAATAACATAAATGCACGCGTTATGTGCCACTTTATATGAACTTCAAACTTCTAATATTTGTATTGACAATTTTGCTGACTTCTACTTCGATAGGACAAAGCTTAAAAGTTGACACATTTAAAACCTCAAGTGTTGACACAAGTTCAATAATTAGTTGGCAATGTCACGCAGGACCAAGTGTTTTATCAAAGAACACTTATCCTCTCATAATAATAAATGGCAGGACTTTTAAAAACTGTTTGTTGCAGAACATATTCTTCGACCTTGACACAACTTCTATTTCGACAGTACAAGTTTTAAATCCAAAGAATGACAGTGTAAAGCTTTACGGCAAAGCAGGAAAAAATGGAGTAATAATCATTACGACGAAAAAGCCAATGTAAGCTCCCCTGAATCTCGCTCATTTAAAAGTTGACAAAAATGTTAACTTTAAATGACCGATAT
>NZ_JBHSDC010000025.1:0-3149 GCF_042651445.1 Parasediminibacterium paludis | reverse complement strand
CAAAGCTAACCGCAACGAGGAAAAAAGATTAAAAAATCAATAAACAGAGTTTTTTCACAGTCTGACGCCTACAGCTTGGCGAGGTGGCGGAATGATAGCACCGAAGCCAATTAGCATTTCTGTTGCTCAGCCCTAGCACTCCAGCCCAATAGATATTCCTCAGCCGCCATATCGCCAAGCCGATGTTGGTGGCAGTTTTTTTATTTTGAATTATCAAATAGCATTTTTTTATTTTCAATAATATTGTTTCTCATTTTGATCGATTGTCCAATAGTAAACATGCAGCGGCATGGACTATAGTCCATAAAGTTATTATATAATGTTTTATGCCCTTTAAAATAGATTTTCTTTGGTGGACAAGGACAATTAGGTTTAATTTCATAGCAAATTGCTGTACCTCTTTTTTGTTTTGGTGTATCGTCTATTAGGTCGTCGTGATTACCAAAAGTTACATGCCACCAAGAACTATTTCCAATTTGCCCGAAAATATGATATAATCCCATCCAATGTCCTGTTTCATGAGTTAGAACATGACTATGTGTTCCAATATCTTCATAATTTAAGTCCACTCGGTCACTAAATATGTTAGATGCATTTCCTTGTATAGCAATAAAAACATTTACACAATTCGTTGGGCTAATTAATAATTTTTCTCTGTTATTTAAGCCCATTGCAGAAACTCTCTGAACCCCCTTAATTCCGTTTTTTTGTAAAGCCGAATCAAGCAAGTAAAACTCAATGTTGGGGTTCCCTACGAGATTACTAAATTCATTGTCAAGTAAACTCATGTTGTTCTTTTGTGAGAAGTCCATGTTTAAATCTTGCAACTCATTCAATATTAAACTATCATTTATATTTTCTTTTTCATTGTTATAAATAACATGGAATACGATTGGAACTTTTATTTTTCTTCCATCGTCTAGTGCGTTTCTTTTTTGTCCAAACAAAATGCTAGTCGTTAAAAGGATTGTCATAAGTAATAAACATTTTCTCATTGTTTAAAATTTTTGGTTAAGATCATGGTCGGGCAAAATTGCCACCATCGAGTGTATTTATGTTATTACACGCAGTTTAAAATATTTTTTGCTATTGATAATCAACAAATTATTATTCGCCTTTTTGTATTGTTGTTGGAACAATACACTCAATTCGTCATTTGTATTGTTGGGTTATAGCAATCTTTTTTATCCATTTGCCCATGCCGCTGTCCCTTGTCCCCAGTCACTTAATCTTATCCAACACCTATTTCAAAACCCATAATAAAATAATACTTCTACCCACATATACTAAATTATTTTATAAACCGCTTATTAACATATACAAAAAAAGCCCTTAGAAAGGAGCTTTACTAGTAAAGTAATGATGTTACTGAAATAATAACTGACAAAACCGAATTAAGATATGTTAATTGTTCTTTGGAAATCTTTCCATTTATTGAAGGTTTGGTTTTACCATGTAATTCCAAAATTTTATCCCATGCTCTATTAAATGGAATTGTATAGATTTTAGCGTCTATATTTACAGTATTATAGTTTCGCATTTTTTATTATGAATTTAATTTTGTCGATTTACTATAAACAGGTTGATGTTTTGAAATTATAGATACATGATTAATTTCACCCCATTCAGCTTCTTCAACAGCTGAATTAATATCCTCTTCAATAATTTTTTTTATTTGATTTTCGGACAAAGTAGGGTCAACACTTTTGGTATATGCGTCAGGCACATCAGTATTTAAAACCCAATTACAGTCTTTCAAAGTGGCATCAAATGCAACCCGTAGTTCTTCATCTTGTCCATTACTGTTATTACAATTAGTATATTCATTTTTAGTTTTTTTAGTTTTTAAAATTAACTTGAGCATTCAACGTTGTCTGCAACACATTTGCAGTTTCCATTTTCCACAGAAAATACTAATGTCCCGCCGCATTGTTCAGCATCCTCGTAAAAGAGGCTAAAAACGAGAAGTTGAATACCACCATTAAAGTTTGCTACTGAATATGTATCACCAATAATGTCTTTCGGATAATTGTCAGCACCTGTCTGATACTTATCTTCATCTAGATACTTTAAAATTGCATCTTTGGTTTTTCCATCCAATTTGTCATATTGACCATAAGATAAATCAAGTTTTTTGTCTTTGATTAGCTTAATCAAAAAATCTACATCATTTTTCATTTTTAATTGTTTTACTTTTCTGCCTACTCTATTCAGTTTTCGGCTTCCCTGTTTATGTTTAATTGCAAAATTAATTTTCTGTTGTTCACTTATTTTCTTGATAGTATCGCTTTTCTGGATGTTCCGACGCATCCCGAAGTTCAGATAAAAGGCATTTGCAATGCCTCTTCCTAATTTACTAACTTAAATTATGATACACTTTTTGCTCTTGTTTCCTGCCAATCACTCACATTAACTTAATTATATCCAACACGCATTTCAAAACTCATAATAAAAATAATACTTCTATCCACATATACTAAATTATCTTATCAACCGCTTATTAACACATACTAAAAAAGTCCCTAGAAAGTGGCTTTACCATTCTTGGTCACTGTCACTAAACCTCTTGCCAAGTTACTTATGCCAGCGCTTTAAAAGCCCCTATAATGCCATCGAAACAGCAAAACTTACCACAGCACCAATAGCCGCTGGTATCGCTGTTTTCACCAAATGTGCTATCTCAAAGTTGTAGAAAATCGTTACCAATGTTCCCCCAACCTTTCCCGGTCTAGTCATAATGTCCATATCGTTTGTATTGCCTTTCTGCCTCTTTAAAATTTTACATCTTGCCCTTCGTGTGAGGATTCTAGCTTCCTGCAAAAAGCCTTTGCTCGGTAGTCATGGCTTAAATTAACGAGCTTTTTCGTCTTATTTTCGGTAAATGTCAAGTTATGAATGCTATTGTGAATCATCTATCATTTATTGAAGGTGGGTCTACTAAATCCATGCTTTTTGGCTAATAGTCGGTTGCCTGTACCTTATAATAAGTAAGCAGTAATTCACTATTATTTAATGTCTATTTTGATTGATTTTTAGTCAACTTATATAATGGACAAGGAGAGGAGCCCTAAACCATTTGTCTCTGTAAGCTCCCCTGAATCTCGCTCATTTA
Source organism: Parasediminibacterium paludis (assembly GCF_042651445.1). NCBI lineage: Bacteria > Pseudomonadati > Bacteroidota > Chitinophagia > Chitinophagales > Chitinophagaceae > Parasediminibacterium > Parasediminibacterium paludis. The sequence continues at coordinate 37 of NZ_JBHSDC010000025.1, read as the reverse complement.
AAAGTTGACAAAAATGTTAACTTTAAATGACCGATAT
>NZ_JBHSDC010000024.1:0-63411 GCF_042651445.1 Parasediminibacterium paludis | reverse complement strand
CATATCGGTCATTTAAAGTTAACATTTTTGTCAACTTTTAAATGAGCGAGATTCAGGGGAGCTTACATACTAAAACAACATGATATTAAATGAACAATACCACGAATTGGCATTTTACACTTTATCGCTAGGCGATAAGCAGTTTATTCATCAGCATTTGGTAGATGCCTACTCAGCGCAAATGGCTACCAATACTACTAAACCAATTACCATACTATTTGCATTGGCAGGTTTGTATTTAATGGTAGAAAAAGACTATACGGGTAAGCAAGTACAACTTGCGCACATACAAATGGCAAAACGATATTCAACACCTATAAACATTGCCTTGCCTAAAGAAAGAGGCAGCCTTACCATTTCTGATGTTTTAGCTATAGCACCAGGTAAAGACAGAGACGCCATGATAGTGCAATGGTGTGTAAGTGTTTGGGCTGCCTATAAACAAGTACACCCGATAATTATAGAAACTACCCACCAATCATTGGGTCGCGTGCTTTAACAGGCGGTGTGATATCAAGCAGTGCGTAAGCAAGCCAGTAAAAATTGGTGGCACAACCACCATTGTACAGTTGCAATTACTAGCTATTATTACCTGTAGTGTTAATTATTTTGCAGCATAACACTAATTTATGAGACGAGTGGTTTTACAAATGCGGATATCGGTAGATGGTTTTGTGGCGAACTTAAACGGCGAAGAAGATTGGGGTGTACCGCCCGATGACAAAGTATTTAACTTGATAGATAGCTTGCCAGATAAGGCAGATACATTGCTAATAGGTAGAAAAATGGCAGAAGGGTTTATACCGCATTTTGAAAATTTTCCTGCTGACCATCCTAAAAGTGCCTTTGCACAAAAAATGGTAAATCTTACCAAAGTGATATTTAGCAATACGCTTACAGCACCATTTGGTAAAAATGCAACGCTTGCACAAGGCAGTTTAGCAGCAACTATTACTGAATTAAAGCAAGCAGATGGTAAAAACATATTGGTATATGGCGGTGCCAATTTTGTATCGGCATTAATTGCAGGTGGGCATATTGATGAATTTTACCTATTGGTAATGCCCGTAATGATGGGTAAAGGCATACGTATTTTTGATTTGCTAGAAAACAGGCATGCATTAACCTTATACACTGCTAAAGCTTTTAATAATGGCATTAGCTTATTGCATTATGGTTTAAAACATGGTGCTTGATGCCTATTTGTTTGAGAGAATGCCACACTACTAAATACATATTGGGGTAAAATATTAAAAATAACCACTTCGCAATGCTAAACAACGCAACTTCTATCAGACCATTTATTGGGGCTAAAAACTTTAAAGAGTCAAGTAATTTTTATAAAGATTTGGGTTTTGAAGAAGTGGTATTGTCTACTAATTTAAGTTTATTTAAAACCAATAGCATTGCTTTTTATCTGCAAGATGCTTATGTAAAAGATTGGGTAGATAATACCATGGTATTTGTAGAAATAGCCGATGTAGCCGCTTTTTGGCAAAGGTTAGTAACACTGCATATAACAAGTAAATATCCCACCGCCAAGATAGTGCCCATCAAACAGTTAGCTTGGGGCAGCGAGTGTTTTGTACACGATCCTTCAGGTATATTATGGCACTTTGGGACATTTAAGAAATAACAGATATTGGGCCGACAATATCATATTCGTTAAATATTTATGTAGGCGTTTCGTTGTAAATTTCTAAGTTTTTCTGATGTTGATTGTTTATTTTCTAACCAATGTTAATTTAAAGTAAACAAAATCCAGTAATTTTCAATTACTTTGTGGCATCAACCAAAAAACGCATATATGCATAAAACAAAACAACTATTACTTATTGCAATCGTCATCGTGTGTAGTATCGGTCAGTTATTAGCACAATCTACAATAAATGGTAAGGTTACCGATAGTAAAGGTGCGCCTATTGAAAATGCCACTGTAACGTCTCTAAGTAGCAAAGCAAAAGCAATCACTAATAAAGATGGTATTTTTACAATATCTGCAGTGCAGAATCAGTCTATTGAAATTAGTTCTATTGGATATAAAACCAAAACAGTTGTTGTTAAAGGCGCTTCAGTAAATATAGTATTAGAAGCGGCTGCGGTTAACTTAGAGGAAGTGGTATTAGTAGGTAGTAGAAAGGGTGGTCGTGTAAAAACTGAATCGCCTGTGCCTGTAGATGTAATTAATATTAACCAAGCGGGTGTACCTACGGCAAAAATGGATTTAACCTCTGTGTTAAACTACGCAGCACCATCGTTTAACTATAATAAACAAAGTGGAGCAGATGGTGCCGACCACGTAGACCTTGGTACGTTGCGTGGCCTTGGTCCAGACCAAACTTTGGTATTAATTAACGGTAAGCGCCGCCATCAAACAGCTTTTGTAGCCTTATTTGGTACAAGAGGTAGAGGAAATTCTGGTGTAGATTTAAATGCTTTTCCGCAAGCGGCCGTAGATCGTATTGAAATTTTGCGCGACGGCGCCTCTGCGCAATATGGCTCAGACGCCATGGCAGGTGTTATTAACTTAATTTTAAAGAAAAATACCAACCAGTGGTCAATTAATACAGGCTATAGTGGTTATTATGATTCTAAATTTAATGCCCAAAATTTCAATCAAACCAATCAATATTATGCTGGCAATAAATTAGATGGCGGTACTTTTTCATTCTCTGCCAATAATGGTGTAAATATTGGTAAAAATGGTGGCTTTATCAATGTGTCAGTAGACTTTTTAAACCAAGGCAAAACGTTCCGTGAAGTAGGTACTGATAATTGGCAAACAAACAGCTATGCATTACCATCACCCAATACGGGCCGCCGTGCCTTTGGCGACGGTTCGGTAACCACAGTAGGAGTGATGTACAATATGGAAATTCCTACTAGTGCTAGTAAAAAAACTACGTTTTATTCTTTTGGTGGTTATAACTACAAAGCATCAGATGCTTATGCCTATACCAGAAATTGGAGTGCAAGGCCCGACCGCTTTCCTGTAAATGCTAGTGGTGCTCTTATTTTCGATCCAAACATTATGAAAGTAGCTACTGGTAATGGTTTGGTAGATACGTTTTACAATCCGCATATTCAAACCCATATTAAAGATGTGTCTTTAGCGGCTGGATTAAAAGGCGATGCAGGTAATGGTTGGGATTGGGATTTGAGTAATACCATTGGTAAAAATGATTTTCATTATTTTGGCGATAAAACCTACAATGCATCATCTATAGGCAATATTTCTAAAACCCATTTTGATGATGGTGGGTTTAATTTTTTGCAAAACACACTTAATCTAGATTTTAGTAAATCTTTTAAATCTGTAGCGCAAGGCTTAAACCTAGGTTTGGGCGCTGAATATCGCTATGAACAATATCAAATTTATAAAGGGGAAGAGGCATCATATATTGCCTATTCAAATACGTTGGGCCAAGCTGCTGGTGCGCAAGGTTTCCCAGGCTTTAGCCCGTCAGATGTTGTTTCTGCCAATCGCTCAAACGTAGGTTTGTATGTGGATGCAGAATTGAATGCCACTAAAAAATGGTTATTAGATGGTGCTATTCGTTTTGAAAACTATTCCGATTTTGGCGCTGTGAGCACTTTTAAATTGGCTAGCCGCTACAAGGTAACTAGCAATTTTAATTTAAGAGGTTCTATTAGTACAGGTTACCGCGCCCCATCATTACAGCAAATTAATTTTAGCAATACGCTTACGTCTTTCAGCGGTGGACAATTGGTTCAATCAAGAATTGCTAATAATAACGATGCTGTTACAAAATCGGCCGGTATTCCAAGTTTAAAACAAGAAACTTCTGTAAATAGTAGCATTGGTTTTAGCTGGAAAGCTGCTAAAAACCTAACATTTACAGTAGATGGTTATATGGTAAAAGTAAAAGATAGAATAGTATTATCTGGCTTGTTTAGTGCCGGCGATCCAACCTTGCCAGCGGCATTTACCACAGCATTAAACGCCATTAATGTATCTACAGCACAGTTTTTTGCCAATGCGGTTAATACCACTAACTATGGTGTAGATATCGTAGCCGATTACACTAAAAAATGGGGTAATAAAAGCTTCAAAGTATTATTGGCAGGTAATATTCAAAATATGACTATTGATGATATACATGTGCCTACTGCTTTAAGTAGTACCACACTAAACAAAAAAACATTCTTTAGCGATAGAGAAGAGGCCTTTTTAAAAGCTTCTGCACCTAATAGTAAGTTTACCCTAAACTTAGACTATACGGCTGGTAAAATTGGCATTGGCACACATATCACAGCTTTTGGTACTGTGAAACTGATGGGTTATGGCGCCGCTACAGCTGATAATCCTAACCAAACTGGTATTAACCCTGTGGTACCTACCGACGCAAACGCGAATGTATTTGTGCCAGAAGTATTTAATTATAATTCAAAAGTTGTAACTGATATTTATGCTTCTTATAAATTTTGCAAAGCAGCAAGTATATTTATAGGCGCGGATAATTTATTTAATGTACATCCAGATTTAGGTGTTAATCAACAAGCGAAAAATTGGGCTGGTGATAACGAATCTGGCGGTCCTTGGGATTCTGTGCAAATGGGCTTTAATGGTTTACGTTTGTTTACCAAATTGGTACTTAATTTTTAATAGTAAATAATTTTCTATTATTTTAGCCGGAGATTTTCTCCGGCTTTTTAATGTCAAATTTTATTATATGAAGCAAATTGTAATAGTAGTAAGTAGTATATTCTTAATAGTACTTGGCGTAGCTGCACAAAATAAAATTGTTGTATTTCAATCAGATTTTGGCTTAAAAGATGGAGCGGTATCGGCTATGAAAGGCGTGGCACTAGGCGTAAATAAAGACTTAAAGCTATACGATGTCACCCATGAAATACCAGCATATAATATTTGGGAAGCAGCTTATCGATTAGAACAAACGGTGCCTTACTGGCCAGCAGGAACGGTATTTGTTTCGGTGGTAGACCCTGGAGTTGGTAGTAGTAGAAAATCGGTTGTGGTAAAAACAAAAACGGGGCATTTTATTGTAACACCAGATAATGGTACCTTAACATTAATTGCTGAAAGCCTTGGTATTGTTGAGCGCAGAGAAATTGACGAAACGGTTAATCGTAGAAATGGCTCGCAACAATCTTATACGTTTCATGGCCGTGATGTATATGCATATACCGCTGCAAGATTGGCGGCTGGTGTTATTACCATGGCACAAGTGGGTAAATTATTGCCTCCAAGCGAAGTGGTTAAAATTGGGTATCAAAAAGCAACTCTTGAAGATGGTATTTTAAAAGGTAATATTGCCATTTTAGATATACAGTATGGAAATGTTTGGACAAATATTCCTGCGGATTTATTTAAGCAGATGAATATTGGTTATGATACAAAACTTCGGGTAAAAATTTATCATAATGGCATATTTGTTTTCTCACAAGAAGTACCCTATGAAGCTACTTTTAGTGCTGTACCTGTTGGTAAACCATTATTATATTTAAATAGTTTAATGAAAGTATCTGTAGCATTAAATCAAGAAAGTTTAGCGGATAAATACCATATTGGTAGTGGCAGCGAATGGAGTATTGAAATTTCGAAGCTATAGAATTATAAGTAATATCTGGTTATTTAAAAAAGCTGCTACCATATGGTAGCGGCTTTTTTGTTAACTAAACCTTATTTTGTGTATAAGCAGATACTTTATTTAGCATAGTACCATGGTAAGTATTAGATTTGTAAGAATTAACAATGCCAACCACCCATTTTTATGCGCAAATTCTTATTATTCCTATCAAAAACCGATACTTCAGTTATTGAAAAATGCAATGAAGCTACCAAAAATAGTCAAGCATCTTTAGGCTTTTTTGTGCTGTTAACTGGCGTTTTGGCTTTTATTTCGGGTAGTTTGGCTGTGTCTAATCTGTTTATTAATGCCGATGCAATAACTGGCAAACCGCAAATGGCAGTTGTTGGTTGGTTATTTTCTGGCATCATCGGTTTGGTGTATGCAACCTTAATAATGGCTATTGACAGAGAAATTGTGGCTGCCTCTACTAAATGGGCAGTGGTATTAAGAATTCCTTTGGCAATTATCATCAGTTTAGTCATTTCGGTGCCAATTGAATTACAATTGTTCGATGCCAGAATTACCAAGCGGTTGGTAGACAATATGCGTATTGAAAACAAACAAATGGCTGAAAAAGTACACCAAAAAATGGTGCCTTTTGAAAGTCGAAGAGATACTTTACAATCCATAAAAAATGCTGCATTAAGAGACCGTACCAATTGGGGTAATATTATGGATATTGAAGTGGTGGGCACTTTACGTGATGGTAAACAAAGACCAGCAGGTAAAGGCAACGCCTATAATTCTGCCAAAAGCAACAAGGAAGCAGCCGAAATTTTAATCAATAGAACGGATAGTGAATTGGTAAAAATTCAGCAACAAATTGCAGGGCTACAAACGCAAACTGATTCTACGGTAAAAGTGGATAGAATTGGCCAATCGTATGATTTATTATCAAAATACACTGCTTTGCAGGAAGTAAAAATGGTTGATAAAACTGGTGCTGCTAGTACGATGAGTTTGGGCATAACCTTATTATTTCTGCTATTTGAACTTATTCCTTCTATCATGAAATTGTTGCTGCCAAAATCAGAATATGATATTTTAATAGACATTAGACGAAATCTAAATATCAATACTGCCAATAAAATATTTAACGAAGCCAATGCAGAATACAACGGCTTAAATATTGATAGCATTACTGCAAGAAATCCTGTAATTATCAAAAAAGTGTTTCAATCGCAAGGCGATGTTGCGCCAAACGATTTACCAAAGGAAAAAGCAGCAACATCGGTCTAGTATTCTTTGTCTCATGCATCATTCTGTTCAAATACTCAATCTTATCGTAAGTCTATCGTTATCATTGCATAAAATTGAGTATTTCTGCGTAAAGCTATCGTCATATTGCTAGGTTGTTGTTTTGTTTGGCTAAATATAAATGCCCAATTATCTAACCTTACCACCAAAAAAATTGCAGCAAAAGGTGTGGTTAAAATTGATAATAAAACCATTGTACCTAATTCGGTTTTTATCAAAAATATTGATACTTCTTTCTATACTCTCAATGTGCAAAAAGGGGAATTAATTTGGCGTAAGAGCGTTGCTTCCGATAGTGTAACCATCACCTACAGAACTTTGTCATTGGCTTTTAATAGTACCGCAAGCAGGTTTAATTACGATAGTGTAAAAAACAATTTTTTAGCACCACAACCATTTATTTTCAATAAAAATAACCAGCAAAAAAATGGTAATGGTTTGTTCGATTTTGGCACCGTAAACTATAACGGTAGCTTCGGTAGAAGTTTAAGTTTTGGTAATAATCAGGATGCGGTTTTTAACTCGCAGTTGAATTTACAAATTAGTGGGTTTATAGGCGATAGCATACAAATTGCAGCTGCCATTACCGACAATAATATTCCCATACAGCCCGATGGTACAACGCAGCAATTAAATGAATTTGACCGTATTTTATTACAGTTTAAAAAACGTGATTGGGAACTGAATTTAGGCGATATTGATATCAGACAAACAAGTGCTTATTATCTTAATTTTTACAAACGCTTACAAGGCGTATCATATGCGCAAACAAGTAAAATAAGTAAACAAAGCACTAATAAATTACTAGTGAGCGCCGCCATTGCCAAAGGGAAATTTACACGTAACGTTTTTCAAGGGCAAGAAGGTAACCAAGGGCCGTACCGGCTTACAGGGGCCAATAACGAGCTATATTTTGTGGTTTTGGCAAATACAGAACGGATATTTATTGATGGTGAATTAATGCAACGCGGCGAAGATCAAGATTATATTATTAATTATAATACCGCTGAAATAACATTTACACCCAAGCGGATGATTACCAAAGACAAGCGCATTCAAATAGAGTTTGAGTATGCGGATAGAAACTATTTAAACTCGCTGCTTTATGCTAATGATGAATTTGAGTGGCAAAAAAAATTAAAGGTAAATATTGGAGTATACAGCAATAACGATGCAAAAAATTCGCCCATCAACCAAACCCTTGATACCAAACAAATACAGTTTTTAGCTAACCTTGGTGATAGTGTCCAAAATGCTTTTTATCCAGTAGCAAGCATTGATACTTTTTCGGCGTCTAAAATTTTATACGCCCGCATTAAACTTAGTGGTAGCAACGATTCTATCTATTATTATTCTACTAATAAAGATAGCGCCAAATACAGTTTAAACTTTATAGACGTAGGTACAAACAAAGGTAATTATATACCATTGCTAAATAATATTAATGGCAAAGCCTATCAATATATAGCACCAATTAATGGCATACCACAAGGCAATTATGAGCCTGCAACCTTTTTGATAACACCCAAAAAGCAGCAATTGGTTAATCTCTCTACACAGTATCAGTTGAACGACAAAACGGTGTTGAAAACCGATATGGCTTTGAGTAATTACGACGTTAACACCTACTCACAAAAAGATAAAAACAATAATACTGGCTACGCTACAAAATTTCAACTAGAGCGAAAAGGTGTGTGGCATATTGTGAATAAAAAAGTACAACTCAATACTAAACTTGGCTACGAATACAACGATGCCAATTTTAAGCCACTTGAGCGATTAAGAACCGTAGAATTTACAAGAGATTGGGGACTAAATTTGCTCAATAATGCTGCTTCAGAAAGTTTGCCATCGGCAACAATAGAAATAAAAGATGATAGTAGTAATACGCTAAAATACACCGCTGCTGGTTATTTTCGGGGGGATGGTTATAGTGGTTTTAGGCAATCACTTTTGCATCAACATAACATTAAAGGCTGGCAAATTACTAGTAATTTTAATTTAACCAACAATAATACTGCTATAAGCAAAGGCTTTTTTTTGAGACCAAGTATTGCTCTCAATAAATTAATACCTCACTTTAAAAATTTTCAAATTGGTGGCAGCTATGCATTGGAACATAATTTGCAAAAAAGTACTACCAGTGATACTGTGAATGCGGCAAGTTTTGCATTTGAAACGATTGCCGCATATATAAAAAGTGATCAGCAAAAAAATAATCGTTGGACGTTATCATATAATACACGTAATAATAAATTACCCTATAATCAAACCTTATTAGCTACAGATAGAAGTCATAATTACAATTTGCTAATAGAACTTTTACAAAATAAAAAGCATCAATTTAAAGGTAATATTACCTATCGGCAGTTGCAAGTAATCAACGAAAAAATCACTAATCTCAAGGCAGATAATAGCTTGCTAGGAAGAGTAGAGTATATCATTAACGAATGGAATGGTTTTGTAACTGGTAATACTTTGTACGAAATTGGTGCTGGGCAAGAACAGAAAAAAGATTTTTCTTATATAGAAGTACAAGCTGGCAGGGGGCAGTATACATGGAATGATTATAATGGCGATGGTATTCAACAATTAAATGAATTTGAAATTGCCCAGTTCCCAGACCAAGCGAAGTTTATACGAGTATTTACGCCTACGAATGTGTTTGTGAAGGCTAATTATACCCAGTTTAATTATAGTCTTTTATTGAGCCCGCGCGCATTGACAAATACCATAAAAAATAAGCACTTTAAAAATATCATTACGCGTTTTAGTGCACAATCTGCTTTGCAGGCGAGTAAAAAAATATTGGCGCAAGGCAATCCAGAGTTCAATCCATTTACAGGTAAAATTGCTGATACGGCTTTAATTAGCTTGTCGCAAGTATTCACCAATACACTATCGTTCAATCGCTTTAGCAGCAGTTGGGGTATTGATATAAGTAATACATCTAATTATTCAAAAAGCCTTTTAACCTATGGCTTCGAGAGCCGACAACTGAACGAGTGGACATTTAGAGGTAGGGTGAACATCAAACGGACCTATACAATAGAAATACTACAAAAAGTAGGTAGCAACAATTTGCTAACGCCCAATTTTGCCAATAGAAACTACGCCTTGAATACGTTTAGTAGCGAACCTAAATTTACTTATATTAATAGTACTAAATATCGTTTGCAAACAAGTTATCAATATTTGCAAAAAACCAATAGCGTTTTATATGGGGGCGAAAAATCTGTTACAAACTCACTTAATATAGAAGGTAAATACAATGCTGTGCAAAACACTAGCCTGACCGCCAAATTCACTTACAGCAATATCTCTTATTTAGGCGCAACCAATACTACTGTTAGCTACATTATGCTAGATGGATTATTGCCTGGTAAAAACTATTTGTGGAATATTGAATTTACCAAACGGTTGATTAATAACCTAGAAATAAGTTTTAGTTACGAGGGTAGGAAGCCTGGTGAAACACGCACTATTAATACTGGTAGAGCATCTATCAGAGCACTTTTATAATTATTTTTTGGGTGGTGCTTGGTACTCCAAAATCACTTTTGCATTTTTTTTATCATCTGAAGTGATGTTCACTTCATAACGCTTTTTCCCAGCAGTAATTACCATCAAGGCCGTATTCGGAGGCGTGTCGCCAAGGTTTTCAGCCACTGTAATCAGCTCGTATTTTGGGTTTTGCTCGTCTAAATGAACCATTAAAGTGAGTGGTTTTGTATCTAATCTACCTCTGTTTATAAGCACTTGGTTATTATGATAAACAGTAATGGTATCATTATCCACCTGACCATTGTCGTAGTAATCAATTCTCACTTCTTGTTGGTCTACAATCAAGGTTTTTTGGAGATTGTTTTCTCTTTCTAATAAAACTTTTGGCACTTTAGCAGCGGGTTCTATTTTTTTATTTTGCGGTATTATTGGCGCTACTACGCTTGGTTTAACAACCGTATCTACTGTTACAGATTTCTGAGTCGCTTTCAGAGTATCATTTTTAGCAATGACAAATCCTTCCGCGCCTGGTTTTATTTTGGGTAAACCCGATTGTGTACCATTTTTAAGTTCAACTTTAGTGGTTGTTTTTGGTGTAGTAGGCAAGTTACCAGATAATCCTTTTTTACCGTTTGCTGATGCGACTTCTGTTGATTTTTTTGTAGTAGCTGACGGTTCCTTTTTCTTCAATAAAAAAGGTTCTTTTTCAAATTCTGTGGTGGTAACTTTTTCTAAAAAAACAGTGCCAGAACCGCAATCTGTATTTTTTTCACTAATGCTGGTGTAAGTGCCTGTTAAAGTTTCTTTGCCATTCGTTTCTGAGTAATCTAAATAGCAAGTCATTAAACAGGGAGCGGTATTATTAGTAACTTTAAGTTCTAACATTTTCACCTCTTTTACAATGAGGTTCTTTGTTTTTTTGGTGTAAATGCCTTGTAATGCTGCTTTACCGTAAAATACGGTTGTTTTATACGAATAGGTAACCCCTTCAATACCATTATTGGCAAGATTATTTATTTGTATTTCATATTTATATCGATCTTCAGTAGGCCTGCCTTTAATAAGATCAAAATCCTTTTGGATAAAATGGCCACGCCAAATTCCAGTAAGATTTTGAGTCTTACCGGAAAAAAATGACAGTAAAAAAATGAGTGAAGTAAAAATTAATCTCATATACTTATTCGATGGTGCAAATTACATATCTGTTACATTAAAGAAGCGTTAAAGATTGTTAAAACATCGAAAAGTATGGGTAATTGGAAATAATATCATAATTCGTGTATTAAAAATTAAGTTGCCTTTTGTACAACTGTACCGCATTTTCATAACCCATGTACAAGGCATCGCACACCAACGCATGACCAATACTTACCTCATCAAGCCAAGGTATTGTTTTAGCAAAATATTGTAGGTTATGTAAGTCTAAATCGTGGCCGGCGTTTAAACCTAAACCTAACTCTTTGGCTTTTAATGCTGCCGATAAATAGGGTTCAATTACTTGTTGCCTTGTATCCAAGGTAGCTGCTTCGAAGCCTTTTGCATAGCCTTCTGTGTACAATTCAATTCTATCGGTACCGGTTTGCGCAGCGCCTTCAACCATTTCAATTATCGGGTCTACAAAAATGGAAACTCTGATACCTGCATTTTTAAAAACGTTTACAATATTTATTAAATAGTTTTTATGTGTAATGGTGTTCCAGCCGTGGTTACTCGTTATTTGCCCCAATGCATCTGGTACAAGCGTTACTTGATGAGGTTTTACAGCAAGTACTAGGTCTACAAATTTTTGCTCTGTAGGATTACCTTCTATGTTAAATTCTGTGGTGATGATGGGCATAATATCGTGCACATCTTGATAAGTAATATGTCGTTCATCGGGTCTAGGGTGTACCGTTACCCCATCTGCACCAAAGCGCTGTGCGTCTATGGCAGCTTGCTTTACATTAGGATTATTACCACCGCGACTGTTACGTATGGTCGCAAATTTGTTGATATTTACACTCAGCTTCGTCATGCTGCAAATGTACTATGCAAAACGTTTCTAGTTCTTGCTTGCCATTTACTAACTGAGATATTTATGCCGTACGCTACTTGATGCAGGTCGGGCTGTTCGTTTTAAACCCTCACACAAAGCTTTAAAAATTTCCTACCTACCCAAGTCAAATTTGCTGCTTAGGAAAATAATTTTCCTAGGCAGCAAATTATCTTTTCCTACGTAGCAAATTTTAGATCTTAGTAATACCCTTATTTTTCATCTACGCAGCTTAGCTTTGATGCCCAACTATTTGTCTAAAAAGCTGTTAATTATTACATGTCGTATTCATCTCTAGAATCTTGCTTACTCGATTTAGAAAAAAACAACCAACTCGTTCGCATCAAAGAAGAAGTGGATCCATTTTTAGAAATGGCAGCTATTCATCTGCGCCTGTACGAGGCAAAAGGACCCGCTATTTTATTTGAAAATGTAAAAGGCTCAAAATTTAGAGCTGCGTCTAATATTTTTGGTACGCTAGACAGAAGCAAATTTATTTTTAGAGATACATTTAAATTGGTGCAGCAGCTTATCGATTTAAAAGGCCATCCAATGGAAGCCTTGAAGCACCCATTTGCAAATATTGCCACAGGTTTGGCTGCTTTAAAAGCCTTGCCTTTGAAAAATCCTATTAGCAAACCAGTACTGTATCAGCAAATTAATATTTCCGATTTACCATTGATTCACCATTGGCCAATGGATGGTGGCGCTTTTGTAACATTACCACAAGTATATACGGAAGATGCCGACAAACCAGGTATCATGCAATCGAATCTTGGTATGTATCGGATTCAATTAACTGGTAATAATTATGAATCAAACAAGGAAATTGGCTTGCATTACCAACTGCATCGTGGTATTGGTATTCATCAAACAAAAGCCAATAAAAAGGGTTTGCCCCTGAAAGTAAGTTGTTTTGTAGGGGGGCCGCCATCACATACGTTGTCGGCTGTAATGCCTTTGCCAGAGGGCATTAGCGAAATGACTTTTGCAGGTGTTATTGGTGGTAGAAGATTTAGATATACGTATGAGGATGGATTTGCAGTAAGTACCGATGCTGATTTTGTAATTACAGGCGAGGTTTATCCGAACGAGAACAAACCTGAAGGTCCTTTTGGTGACCATCTAGGCTATTATTCGCTGCAGCATGATTTTCCATTAATGAGGGTACATAAAGTATATGCTAGAAAGAATGCGATTTGGCCATTTACAGTGGTTGGTAAGCCACCACAAGAAGATACCAGTTTTGGTGAACTCATACATGAATTGACAGGCGCTGCTATACCACAAGAAGTGCCGGGCTTAAAAGAAGTTCATGCGGTAGATGCTGCAGGTGTGCATCCATTGCTGCTAGCTATTGGTAGCGAACGCTATACACCTTACACTCCAACCAAGCAACCTGCTGAAATCTTAACCATTGCCAATCATGTGCTTGGTACAGGGCAATTGAGTTTGGCGAAGTTTTTATTCATTACAGCAGATGATACCAACCAATTAACCACCCATAATGTACAGCACTTTATGGAGTATTTGTTAGAACGAATAGACCTTACTAGAGATGTGCATTTTTACACCAATACGACTATTGATACACTTGACTACAGCGGTACAGGCTTAAACACAGGCAGTAAAGTAGTGTTTGCCGCCTACGGCGAAAAATTGAGAGAATTGTGTAAAGATGTACCGCAATGCTTGAAAGAATTACGAGGCTTCGAGAATCCAAAATTGGCGATGCCAGGTGTGATTGCTTTGCAGACAAATAAGTTTACCACTTACGAAGCCGCCCATGACGAAATGGAAACCTTAAACCAACAACTCGCAACTTACAACTCACAACTCACTAATACGCCTTTTATCGTCATATGCGATGATAGCAGTTTTGTCGCCGAACGTATTGGTAATTATTTGTGGGTAGCTTATACCCGTTGTAATCCAAGTCACGATATTTATGGTATTAATGCTTTTACAGAAAACAAACATTGGGGCTGTCGCGGACCACTCTTAATTGATGCGAGAATAAAACCTCACCATGCACCACCTGTAGAAAAAGTGCCTGAAATTGAGAAAAAAGTAGATAGACTTTTTGAAAAAGGTGGTAGTTTATATGGTGTGTTATAATTGTTAAACTTTTGTGTTCAAGTACCAAAATATACCATTCACACGTTTGATGCCTATATTCGCTCCTCTTAAAACAATATCAACGTCGTCTGCCTATAGCCAAATAATTTACTTAAAGTTATCAAGAACATGCAGATACAGGATTTTACAAAATGGGGGTTGTTAGCTTTTGTAATGGCATTTACTTTCAACCGAGCAGCCATTTCTTCAACCGAAAACCACACAACAGTACTCGCTACTACGTACATTAAACCCGATTCTACACAGTGGTTTTTGTATGATAGTTTGCAGTTAAACCTCAAAGGCTTATCTAAAGAAGCGTACAATTATGCGTTATCGGGCTACAATAAACTCTTACAAGCAGGTAAAATTAAAAACGACCAAACGCTTACCATCATCGATTTTAGTTTGCCGTCTACCGCCAAAAGATTGTTTGTTATCGACCTTAAGCTAGGTGAGGTATTATTTAACACCCTAGTATCGCATGGCAAAAACTCAGGTAAAGCCATTGCTTCTCAGTTTTCTAATAAGGCCAATAGTTACAAAAGCAGCTTAGGCTTTTATATTACTAGTAATACTTACATTGGTAAACATGGCTTATCGCTGCGCTTAGAAGGCGAGGAAAAAGGTATTAACGACAATGCATTACATCGAGGTATCGTCATGCATTGCGCCGATTATGTTACAGAGGATTTAATTAATTCACAAGGCTATATAGGTAGAAGCGAGGGCTGCCCCGCAGTACCGCCACAAGAACACGAAGCTATTATTAACACTATAAAAGAGGGTAGTTGCTTATTTATTTACTGCCCAGTTAAGCAATACCTTGCGAAATCTAGATTGATAGAAGGCTAGAAGCCCGCCAAACATATTATTGCCACAAGTACGCAAGACAAGATTTATCTATATCTGAGCATGCTTGTGGCAATGTCTATTGTGGGATGTTCTGTTTAGTTGACTTCTACCCAAGTATGGTCTGCCAATAAACGCACCGAAGCTAAAAACTGCTTGAACGGCCCCGCGCCACCCCATTCTTTTGGGGACACCAACGATAGCATATGTGTACCATCTTTTTTCTCGTATAAATGATACACATGACCAATTTGTGGTTTAAAACGCAACATCGCTTCGTATATCATTAAACTCAGTTCTTTGCGTTTATTTATTTCCTGCGCTTGCCTTGCTAGTAGTTCTATTTGTTGCTTTATTTGGTCAAGCTGCATATTGGTTTGCTCTTCCATCGCACTCAGCGCTTTGTGCTTAATCACGCCTTCTTTGGTAGGTCGTATCGCCACGCTGCCAGCGCTCGATGCGTAAGGCAACACGCTCATTTGCTTATGGTAAATCTCAATATTGGTAAATGGTTCGCCGTTTTCAAAACCCTTGTGCGTTACTTTCATGTAGCCGTTAGCCAATATCTCATTGGTTACAGCCAACACCAATGTATCATCTTTAAAAAACTGTGTTTCTATGGTAGAGGCGTTGGTAATATCAGCCACAATGGTATCCGCCAAATCTTGGTTATCAAAAGGTTGCTTTTCACCGTTAGGGTTTACGGTGTATTGCGCATAAAACGCATCATTCGTTACCGACACCCAATTGGTACTAATGCTTAATTCCTTGCCATTGTTTACACTATCTATTTTATAATTACCACTTTTAGGTGCTACACCAAATTGAAAATCACACTTTTCAGGAAACAACTGCCACGATGCCAAAAAATTATACGCTTGTACCATAATGCTTGTAATAACGCTAAACGCTAATAAAGGTTGAGAGAAGCCACAAAGGAACAAACATTGCAAAATAGATAGGTGAGATTTTTTTGGTAACCAGTGTTAGTGCTACTATGATGCTTTAGTGAAGCCTGTGCTGAGTTTACGAAGCATCTACACTTGTACAGCTTGTTCGTTGCGTGGCTTCATCAGCTATATTTTATGGCCATTTAAACCAATTGTAAGCTACAAATTCTTTCATTTGTTTATTATACAGTTGTATTTGAATTCTGTAATCTTCATATTCCTTTTTCAAAAAGCCGATAAATTGCTTTGCTTTTATGTAGTCACCTTTCTTTAAAAAAGGTGCATCAATTGGAAAGTAAACTAAAAAGTATTGACCATATTTTATCATAATTGCAAAATTGGAACTATCAACTTCATAAACTGATACAACGCTACCCTCATGAATAGAAAATACAGAATCCTGTTTATCAGATATAAAAGCTGTAGATGGATTAAATTGATACATACAAACGTTCTTTGAATTTTTGCTATTATCTATCACTTTTGTAAAATGCTTTACAGGCAAAGGCAATTTACCACGGCAACTTTCAAAAGCTTTTGTAGAATCTATTTGTGCTTGCAATGTATTTGCCGCAAATGCTAGAATGATAAAAAAGAGAGCGTTCCTCATTGTTCAAATATAAATAAATTTATTATAGTATTTAAATGTGCATAGCCTTTAACTCGTGGCTATTATTTTCCCCTTCTCAACATTATCACTGTGGTAAATGTTATTGCTTTGCAATAATCAATATTTTTACACCGTTCTACCAGCTTTATAAATACGTTTCAATGATTGAATTACCTGTTGTACCACAAGCATCTACCGCAGATACGATACTAAAAAAACCAAATTGGCTACGTGTAAAACTGCCTATTGGAGAGAGTTACAAACACGTTCGTGGTTTGGTGGATGACCATAAATTACACACCATTTGCGAAAGCGGCAATTGCCCTAATATGGGCGAATGTTGGGGTGCTGGTACGGCTACCTTTATGATTTTGGGTAATATATGTACACGCAGTTGTGCGTTTTGTGCTGTGGCTACTGGTAGACCAGATGCGGTAGACTGGGACGAGCCGCAACGTGTGGCAGAAGCTATTAATTTAATGAAAGTAAAGCACGCCGTGATTACAAGTGTAGATAGAGACGAACTGAAAGATGGCGGTTCTATTATTTGGTACAATACCATTAAGGCGGTAAAAGCATTAAATCCAGATACCACTTTAGAAACTTTGGTGCCAGATTTCAGAGGTATTGAGGAGCAGATTCAACGCATTATAGACGCAGCACCAGAAGTGGTAAGCCACAATATGGAAACGGTAGAACGTAATACCAGAAAAGTACGTATTCAAGCTAAATACCACCGCAGTTTAGAAGTGTTACGCTTGCTAAAAGTGGGTGGGATGCGCACCAAAACCGGCATGATGCTTGGCATTGGCGAAACCAAAGAAGAAGTAATTGAAACGATGAAACACTTGGTAGATGTGGGTTGCGATGTATTAACACTTGGTCAATATTTACAGCCAACTAAAAAGCACTTACCAGTATTACGCTATGTACACCCAGACGAGTTCGCAGAACTAAGAGAAATAGGTTACGAATTGGGCTTTGATTATGTAGAAAGTGGGCCATTGGTACGTAGTTCTTACCACAGCGAGATGCATGTAGTAAAAGGTTATGGCCGCAACAAATGGCAAGAAGAAAAAGCATTATTAGCGACTGTATAGTGTTTGCCACATAGGCACTGAAACACAGAATTTTATTTGAAATATAGTTTAAAAAGCCACTGAAACACAGATATATCTTTATGTTTCAGTGGCTTTTTTTGTGTTTTAACGTCTGAGCTTCTGTGTTTCAACGGCTTTTTTGTGTCTTTACTTCTGTGTTTCTGTGCTTCAGTGGCAAAAAAATTAAAAACTAGGAAAGGCATCTAGCATTTTACAGTTATCCTTAACATGCCACCCAAAAATGGATTCACCATTGGTAATAAATAAGTAGGCAACAGGGATTGCCATATTGTAGCGCAGCACTTGCTGCAATACACTTTCGGTTAAGGCTACATCCACGGCTTTACATTCAATCATTAGCCAGGGTTGGTGTTGCTGATTGTACACCAAAATGTCAAACCGTTTTTTTAATTCACCCAATTTTAATGCTTTTTCTACTGCTATCAAGCTAGCAGGGTAGTGCAGGCTTTGTAGTAAATATTGAATGGTATTTTGTCGTACCCATTCTTCGGGGGTTAGTGTTACCCACTGCTTTCTTATTTCGTCGAATATAATTTCCTTACCCGCTTCTGTTTTTATTTTAAAGTTAAACTTAGGGTAATCAACTTTTATCATCGTATAAAAGTAAAAACTTTATCTTTACAAAAGCCCTTTTTTAAACGTAAATAAAAATATATAAATATGAAAACAAAAGAAGAAATCGTTAATAACTGGTTGCCCCGTTACACAGGTGAGGTTTTAGAAAATTTTGGTGACTATATTTTGTTGACCAATTTCAGCAATTATGTACAAATGTTTGCTGATTGGAATCATGTAGAAGTGATAGGAAAAGACAGGCCCTTTCAATGCGCTACTGCTGAAGGTATTACCATTATTAACTTTGGTATGGGTAGCCCAGGTGCAGCTACCGTGATGGATTTGTTAAGTGCGATTAAGCCAAAAGCGGTCTTATTTTTAGGTAAATGTGGTGGCTTAAAAAAACGCAACAAAATTGGAGATTTAATATTGCCAATTGCAGCGATAAGAGGGGAAGGTACTAGTAACGATTATTTTCCACCAGAAGTGCCAGCCATGCCAGCTTTTGCCTTGCAAAAAGCGATATCTACTACCATACGTGATTACAAAACCGATTATTGGACGGGAACCGTTTACACTACCAACCGTCGTGTGTGGGAACATGATGAACAATTTAAAGAACACTTACAGCGAGTTAGAGCGTATGCCATAGATATGGAAACAGCTACCATATTTATGGTTGGTTTTTATAACCATATACCAACTGGTGCGTTATTATTAGTAAGCGATAGCCCAATGGTACCTGAAGGTGTGAAAACAGAAGCGAGCGATAAAAAAGTAACCTCAAAATTTGTAGAAAGCCATTTGAAAATTGGTATCGATTCGTTGAAACAGTTGATAAATAATGGTGCTACAGTAAGGCATTTGAAATTTTAAAGCATTTGCCTTGCTGAATTTTGGAACATAAATAAGTAAGGCAATGACTAATTTCTTAACGGCAGAATGGCGCAAATTAATTATGGCTAACTATGCTGTAGACCCAAATATTCTCCTTCCTCTCTTGCCAAAAGGTACTGAACTAGATATTTTTGAAGGTAAAGCCTACGTAAGTTTAGTAGGTTTTATGTTTATAAACAGTCGCATTTTTGGTGTGCCTATACCTTTAATGGGCAGTTTTGAAGAAGTGAACCTACGCTTTTACGTAAAAAGATGGGTAAATGGTGAATGGCGGAGAGGTGTTGTTTTTGTAAATGAAACCGTGCCTTTTAAAGTGGTGGCAGTTATTGCCAATTGGTTGTACAAGGAACATTATACAGCGATACCTACTAAACATGAGTGGTTTATGAATGATACCAAGCAAGCCATTCATTACTATTGGAAAAAGCAAGGCATATGGAACGAACTGACAATTGAAGCTAGTGCTACTAGCCAGAAAATGAAAGCAGGGAGTGTGGAAGAATTTATTTTTGAACACTACTATGGTTACACAAAAGTGGATGCTATAAATACCATAGAATACAACATTGCGCATCCAAGTTGGGAGATTTATCCAGTAAAAAAGGTGACAATTAATTGTGATTTTGGTGCAATGTATGGTGCTGCGTTTGCACACTTAAGTCATTTAAAACCCGATTCTATTATGCTTGCCGAAGGTTCAAATATTGCTGTAAAGTGGAAACGTAATAAGTTGTAATAGTTTGGTTTGCAATTATTTTGCTAAGTAGCGCTTAATTTCTTTTTGGGTGTCCCTTTCTTTTAAGGTTTCTCTTTTATCGTGTACTTTTTTACCTCTACCAAGGCCAATTTCCACTTTTACAAATTGGTCATCTGTAAAAAATATTTTTAATGGAACGATGGTATACCCACGTTCTTTCATTCTGGCTTCTAGCTTCTTTAATTCTTTTTTGTGTAGTAATAATTTTCGGTCGTGTACGGCGATGTGATTATTAGCGGTACCAAGTTTGTATTCTGCAATATACACACCACGCATCCACAATTCATGTTTTTCAAATAGGCAGAAAGCGTCATTAAAGCTTACTTTACCTTCACGGATGCTTTTCACTTCAGTACCCATTAAAGCTACACCAGCAACATATTTGTCTTCTATGGCATAGTTAAAATAAGCCTGCCTATTGTTCATTTCTTTTGCCATGCCCTTAACCCCAAAATGGGCGTTTGATAAATTGCTTTGAGACTAATTCTTAAATAACGTAATCAATTGGCTTAAACGATCTTTTAATGTCTTTCTGTCAACAATAAAATCTAAGAAGCCATGTTCTACTAAAAATTCACTGCGTTGAAAGCCCGGTGGTAAATCTTTCTTGATGGTTTCTTTAATAACTCGCGGACCTGCAAAACCAATTAATGCACCTGGTTCTGCAATATTTAAATCGCCTAGCATGCCAAAGCTTGCTGAAATACCACCAAATGTTGGATCGGTTAATAAAGAGAAATAAGGCAATTTAGCGTCACTAAGTTGCGATAATTTTCCACTTGTTTTTGCCAATTGCATTAAGCTGAATGCACTTTCCATCATTCTAGCACCCCCACTTTTACTAATAACTAAGTATGGTAATTTATGTTCAATGCAATAGTCAACCGCCCTGCTGAATTTTTCGCCCATCACACTACCCAAACTACCACCAATAAATTCAAAATCCATACAAGCTATTACCAATGCTTCACCATTAACCTTACCCACAGCTACACGCATAGAGTCTTTTAAATCGGTTTTAGAATGTATATCGTCAAGACGCTTTTGGTAATTTTTTAAATCGGTGAAGTTTAAAAAATCTTTACTACGGATATTATCAAATAGCTCGGTAAATTCTTGGTTATCATAAATAATGTCGTAGTATTCATCGCTACCAATGCGGTGATGGTAGTTACATTTTGAACACACAAACAAATTCTCTCTCAAATCTGATGTGGTAGATATGAAATTACACTCAGGGCATTTGTTCCAAAGGCCTTCTGGCGTTTCTTTTTTATCGGCAGAGGCCGTTAAAATACCTTTCTTTCTGCGTTTAAACCAACTTCTGCGTCCTGATTCCTCTAATTGCTTTTCCTCTTCACCTGTAAGATTTGTTTCAATATCTAATTCTAAGTCTTTTTTCATCTCTCAATAATGTTCGTTTGGCTGTTTATATCAGCTAAACAAATGGTTTTAAGTAGTTAATAAACAAATAGCTTCGCTGTGAAATCCCTCTCTAACGGGCGGTGAAGATAATGATAATTTGATTTTGCACATCTTCTAAAAAAGAATGACAACCTAAAGGGGTTGTCATTCTTGATATAAAGTTATAATTGCTTATGCGTTACGGTTAATACAGTTCAAATCTTCAAACGCAACTTCTAAACGTTTGCTAAAGTTTTCTTCTGCCTTACGTAACCAAACACGTGGATCGTAATATTTTTTGTTAGGGCTGTCAGCACCTGTTGGGTTACCCAATTGACCTTGCAAGTAAGCCTCATTCTTAGTGTAAAATTGTTGAATTCCTTCCCAGAAACTCCATTGTAAGTCTGTATCAATATTCATTTTAATAGCGCCGTACCCAATGGCTTCTCTAATTTGGTGTTGAGGCGAGCCACTACCACCATGGAACACGAAGTAAACAGGTTTTTCAGCTGTACCATGTTTCGCTTGAATATAGTCTTGGCTATTTTTCAAAATTTCTGGTCTTAATTCTACATTGCCTGGTTTGTACACACCATGTACATTACCAAATGCAGCTGCTACGGTGAATAAATTACCTACTTTACCTAATTCTTCATAAGCGTAAGCAACGTCAGCGGGTTGGGTATATAATTTATCGTTTTCTACGTCGCTGTTATCTACACCATCTTCTTCGCCACCAGTTACGCCAAGTTCAATTTCAATGGCCATGCCAAGCGGTTTCATTCTTTTGTAAAATTCTACAGAGGTATGGATATTTTCTTCAATTGGTTCTTCGCTCAAGTCTAGCATGTGAGAGCTAAACAAAGGCTGACCTTTTTCTTTGTAAAATTGTTCGCCAGCATCTATCAAACCACTTACCCAAGGCAACCATTTTTTGGCTGCATGGTCAGTGTGTAATACAACCGGTACACCATACGCTTTTGCGACATTATGAATGTGCAATGCACCAGAAATACCACCTAAAATATTACCTTGTAGGTGATCGTTTGGCATGCCTTTACCAGCTATAAACTGTGCACCACCGTTAGAAAATTGTATAATAACAGGTGAATTTACTTTTGCTGCTGTTTCTAACACCGCATTGATCGTGTTAGTGCCAATGGTGTTCACCGCCGGCAATGCAAATTGATTTTCTTTTGCATCCTTTAACAAGGCTTCCAATTCTTCGCCGAACAATACACCTGGTTGGTATTTTTTCATAATGTAAAATAGTTTTGTGATGAATGAGGTCGCAATATAATCTAACTTTCAACTTATTACCACCCCAAATGCCAGAATTCAGCCATTTTTTAAACAATAGCCCATTGCAATCGTTTGCTTTTGGTAACTAACTGCGATTTTTTAATGCAGCCTTGTCGCAAGTTTAGCGATAGCAGCGCGAAGTGTTTACTGCATGCGCGGAATATGCTTTTCAACTTTAATGCAAGCGTATTGTTTCCTGTAAGGTTTTAAAATAGGAAGCGGCTGCTATTAATCGGCTGCCATACCAGCTAAACATTTCGCCATCAACCAATACAATTTTTATCCTTGGCAAAGCTGCTTGCAACGCTTCAATATGTTGTTGCTTGAAAGGGTAGGGCTCGCTTGATAATAACAAGAGGTCGCATTTTTTCTCTGTAATTTGTTCTATTGTAATGGCGGGATAGCGTTTTTCATTGGCAAAAACATTCTCAAAACCAGCATACTGAAGCATATCGTTAATATAAGTATCGCCACCAACTGTCATATAAGGCTTGCGCCAAATGAGGTAAGCGGTTTTAAGTGTGGTGTTAGTCGTTTTAAGTTGATTGAAACCACTATTTATCTCTTTGATTAAATGCTGGGCTTTTTGGTTAGTATTGGTGATGTTTCCAATGGCTTCAATCATCGCTAAAGCATCTTTTAAATGATTCACATCGCTTACCCAAACAGGTGCAATGGCTTCTAATGCTTCAATTTGTTCTTTTACGTTTTCTTCTTTATTGGCAATAATTAAATCTGGTTGCAAGGCTTTTACGGCATCCATCTTTACATTTTTAGTACCACCAATGCTTGGTTTATTGTTAAACCATTCAGTTGGGTGTATGCAAAATTTTGTAATACCAACCACTTCATTTTCTAAGCCCAAATCATGCAATAATTCCGTTTGCGATGGCACTAACGATACAATGTGTTTTGGTCTGTTTTCAAAGCTGTGTTTTCTGCCTAATTGGTCAATACTTTCAAACATATACTAAAGATAAGTCGTGATTACTATTTACAAACACAACTAAAAAAGTGGTAAAATATCATATTGCATCTGCTAAACTATTATTTTCATTTTAAAATTGAACATGAAGAAACTATTGATGATGTGCTTGTTGTTGCAAGCAAAAGGTTTTGCACAATCAACCTATTGGCAACAAGATGTACAGTACAAAATTGATGTGGCATTGAATGATCAAGATAAAGTGTTAACTGCCTCAGAAACCATTGTTTATAAAAACAATTCGCCAGAAACACTCAATTTTATTTGGTTTCATATTTGGCCTAATGCTTACAAAAACATTAACACTGCTTTGTTTCAGCAGTTAAGCACCGATGAAGAACGTAAGAAAAAGCTTGAGAAAATAAGCTTTGGCTATATTGATGGTTTATCTTTTACCATTAATGGCAAGCCTGCTACCATAGAAGCGCATCCTAACCCAACTTATATCGACATTATCAAACTGGTATTGCTAGAACCTTTAAAGCCGGGCGAGTCAATTACCATTGCTACGCCTTTTAAAGTGCAATTGCCTTCCTATTTTTCTCGCTCAGGCTTTGCCGATAATGAAATAATGGCTTGCCAATGGTATCCTAAACCTGCGGTGTTTGACAAAGATGGCTGGCATGAGTTTCCTTACCTTGACTATGGCGAATTTTACAGCGAATATGGTACCTATAAGGTAAATATTACCGTACCTACTGACTATGTTGTGGGTGCTACTGGCGTGCTGCAAACTGCAAGCGAGCTAAACCAATATAAAACCCTTGGCAGGGCTAATGCGCTTATTAGAAACAACAAACCCCAACTATACAAAGCTGATAATACCGCAGCTACTAAAACCTTAACTTATGTGCAAGATAATGTGCCAGATTTTGGCTGGTTTGCCGATAAAGATTTGGTTATTCAATACGATACGGTACAATTGGCTTCGGGTAAAATTGTAGATGCTTTTAGCTATTACCACAACAAGAAAAATACGCTTTGGGTAAATAGTATAGACTATATAAAAGATGGCACTAGAAAGTACAGCGAATGGATTGGCGAATACGCTTACCCTGTGGTACAAGCCATTGAAGGGCCAAAAAACAATTCAAGCGGTGGTATGGAATACCCAACTATTACGCTGATTACAAGTCCTGATGCTAAAAAAGAAACCCTTGATGGCGTGATTGCACATGAAGTAGGGCATAACTGGTTTATGAGTATGCTAGGCAGCAATGAGCGTGCCCATACATGGCAAGATGAAGGCTTAAACTCCTACTTTCAGTTTAGGTACGAAGCCGAAAAATACCGTATCAATTCAATATTTGGTAGCTCGTTGCCGCCTGCTTTAAAAGAAAAAAATGCAGACGATTTTTTAGCTGCTATCTACATGGGCTTATCTAGAATACCGATGGAACCAGCGATAGAAACCCCCGCCGATAAATTTGCCAATAGCCAAGATTATGGCTTGGTATCGTATGTAAAAGCCGCTTTATGGATGTATATTATTGAAGCTTCAACCTCAAGAGAGGTGGTAGACAGAGCCTTTCATATTTACTTTGATAAATGGAAATTTAAGCACCCACAGCCAAGCGATTTAAAAGCCGCCTTTGAAGAAGCGTCGGGCAAAAAGATGAACAACTTGTTTGACTTGTTGAATAAAACAGGGTCCTTTCAATAAGTTTATTTCATGCAAAGACTGTTAAATAACAAAAGTTCTTACTCAAATAGCTTTAGGGCTTGTTTGGGTAAGAACCTTTATTATGTTCATATTAAGATACATGAGAACTTTCAAATTAGTATCAATTTTCTTTTCTACAGCCTTGTAAATACCTTCAATTCGTTTGTATACTTCTTCTAGTGCCTTGTTTTTATTTACTAGTGCTTTGATTTATATTTTGAGTGGGTTGTTTTGTCATTCGAGTGGCTTAAATTATCTTTCTATTGTGTTGAACTTTGTGTCGAGTGTATTGAAACTTATTGCTAGTGCCTTGTATGTCGCTTCTATTGGCTTGACTTAAGTTTCTATTGGCTTTTAAGTAGCTACTACTCTTTTGTTTTTGTTTGCGGTTCTGTTGTTGGTTTTGCGCTAGCTTGTACTGTTTTTACAATACCAGTAAAACTAAATAATGCTTTTTTGGGTGATTTTTTCTTGGTATAAAAATCTAATACTAGCTTAGAAAAATTGCTTACAACGGCTGAATACGTATTGTTGAGTGCTATTACACCTTCGGCAGTCACTTCTTTACTCTTTACTTTATAGGTTTCTTGGCTAATGTTTTTATGTTGTAGGGTATCTGCAAATCCTACCAAGGTATCTACCACAGTCGCTTTAATATCTTTGCTAGCGGTTATTTCTGCTTTTACATCAGCAGTCATATATTTTTTAAACCTGGCTAATAATTCAATCAAAGCTATTTGGTCTCTCGTTTGGGCTTTTTTAGCAAATGCAGCAAAACCAAGTTGGGTGAGTAATTCAGTACGTCTAGCTGCGTCTTTTACGGCTACACCAAGGCGCAAGCTAAAGGTAGATAATAATGGTATAGCTTCTGCCTGTATAGATTTAATGAAGGCTGTGGCTTCGCGTTGGTCTTTCTTAGGATCAATGCCTAAAATATCTTCAAAATCTTTATCCACCTGCGCATTTAAAGCAGTTACTAAGGCCGTATTCCAATTCTCGTTTTCGTCAGTTAGTTCGGCAATATTGTCTGCTGCATTGTTTAAGATAATAGATAAAACGGTCAGCATTACGGCATCTTTAGCGCTATAAAGGCGTTTTGGACTCTCTTGGGGCATATTTATATGTTTATATGCCAAATTTAAAAAATACGTTTCATATTAGCAAAATTATCTGCCAATAATTATCTTAATATTTTAGGCGTTTTGTGGACTGTGTAATTCTACTATGTAACTGTAAGCTATAAATAAATACCACACACCATTTCTTCTGCCTTAGCTGCACAATCTATGAGCAATACTGTTACTTCGCCAAGCTTTGTATCACGTCGTATTTGGTCACAATGTGGTAATTGCCACTATCGTCTTTCGCTAATACCGCACCGTTTTCTTTGGTAATTAAGCTGCCTAGTTTTTCTACAGGGGTTAAAAAATCTACAATGGCTGGTGCTGCTTCCATCACACTAGCTACGGTTGCGTATTTAATGTCGGGATTACTAAATATTTTCTGAAACAAACCGCCTTCACTTACACTACCTACAAGTTCGTGGTTGTGCAATACTGGTATTTGTTCAATATCGTACTTCTTCATGAGTTCTACTGCTTCGGCCACGGTATTGGTAGGTTCTACTGTGATAAGCTTTTTGCCAGCACGGCCACTAACGATGTCTTTAAAGGTTTTTACTTCCAAAAAGCCTCTTTCCATCATCCATTGGTCGTTATAAATTTTACCTACATAGCGGCTGCCGTGGTCGTGAAAAATACATACCACCACATCGTCTTTCGTAAGGCTAGCTTTTAACTGCATGAGGCCTTGTATACAGCTACCAGCGCTATAACCACAAAATAATCCCTCTTCTTTGGCTATTTTTCTAGCCATTACCGCACCGTCTTTATCGGTAACTTGTACAAACTCGTCTATCACGCTCATATCGTAGTTCTGCGGTACAAAATCTTCCCCAAAACCTTCAGAAATATAGGGGTGCACAAAGCTCATATCTATATTACCAGTTTTAAAATAATTGGTTAGCAACGAGCCATACACGTCCACCGCCCACACTTTAATATTGGGATTTTTTTCTTTTAAATACATAGCCGTGCCAGTGATAGTGCCACCTGTACCAGCCGTGCAAACAAGATGCGTAATTTTCCCCTCAGTTTGTGCCCATATTTCAGGACCAGTACTTTCGTAATGCGCTTGACGGTTGGCCAAATTATCGTACTGATTCATGTACATACTGTTGGGCACTTCTTTGCCCAAACGCTTAGCCACACTGTAATAACTTCGTGGATCTTCAGGCAATACATTGGTAGGGCATACAATTACTTCGGCACCCACAGCCTTTAAAATGTCCGCCTTTTCTTTGCTTTGTTTATCAGTAGTTACAAAAATGCATTTGTAGCCTTTTACACATGCTGCCAATGCCAAACCCATGCCCGTGTTGCCACTTGTGCCTTCTATGATGGTGCCGCCTGGTTTTAGTTTGCCTTCTTGCTCGGCAACTTCTACCATTTTTAAAGCCATACGGTCTTTTATAGAATTGCCAGGGTTGAAATAGTCCACTTTAGCCAAAACAGTTGCAGGAATATCTTTGGTAATTTTATTTAACTTAATGAGAGGCGTGTTGCCGATTGTTTCTAGCACATTATTCAACCACATAAAAACTAACGTTTGTTTGTTGCAAATGTAGGCTTTTGGCTATGCCAATAATAAAGCCTCCTCATATTTATACGTAGCAAAAACTTAATTTCATAGTAAGCTAACTAAAGGTTACTTTCAGCCATTGTGCAATACCTGATATAATTACATATTGGGGTAAAATGGGTTAATAACAAGGATTATGACGTTTAAAGTGTTTAGCGAATTGAGTTACCAAGTGTACATGCCTAGTACCTTTTTATTCAATATTGAGGCTGCACAAACCAATGGCCAAACCATCATAGAAGAACAATTAACCACCAATATTGCCTGCGAATTAGAAACATTGATATCGCCGTCGGGCACAAGATTTATACGAACTACGATTAATGAACCACAGAATTTTAAAGTAACTTATACTGCCACAGTAACAACCCACCACCAATTAATAGACGAACATGTTACCAATAGTGTTACTGCCTTAAGTAATATTCAGGCTGACATATTGCCCTATTTATTTCCAAGTAGGTATTGCCAAAGCGATAAACTACAACGCTTTGCTAGCCAAATGTTTGGCAATTTAGTAGGCGATTATGCAAAAGTGGTAGGCATCTGCGATTGGATATATCACAATATTGAGTATTTGTTGGGTAGCAGTAATTCGTATACTTCTGCAGTAGATACAATGAGCGAAAGGGCAGGGGTTTGTAGAGATTTTGCACATTTAGGCATTGCTTTATGTCGTGCTAGTGGCATACCTGCTAGATATTTTACGGGTTATGCTTATCAATTGCAACCCGCAGATTTTCATGCTTGCTTTGAGGCTTATATAAACGGTACTTGGTTATTTTTTGATGCTACTAGAATGATACCTAGCAATGGGTTGGTAAAAATTGCCAATGGGTTAGATGCCGCCGACACCGCTGTAACAAATATTTTTGGTAATACTTATTGCAATTATATTACGGTGGGTTGCCATTTGGTTGATGGAAAAACCTTTAAACCATTAAATGCCTGGGAAAACAAGGATTTGGCTTTGAGTTATGGTTAAGTGTAGTATGTACCGACTAATTTTGAGCCGTTTCAAACAAAGCTTTCATTTTGCCACAAAGATCCGTTTGAAGCATTTTTTCTGCAAGGTCTATCATATTCTTAAATGCTAGTGCAGAGCTAATACCATGACCAATAATCACTGGTTTTGCCACGCCAAGTACAGGCGAACCACCATAGTTTTCGTAGTGAAAACGGTTAAAATATGCGTCTTTACCAAAACCTCTACTTTCGGCTACTTCATATAAGGTTTCGGCCATTTTAAGTATAATATTACCTGTAAAGCCATCACATACCATTACATCGGCTTTGTCGTTAAAAAAGTCTCTACCTTCAACGTTACCAATAAAATTGATGGCGGTATTGTCTTTTAGAAGTGGATAGGTTGCTTGCGATAAAATATTGCCTTTGCCTTCTTCTTCACCTACATTCATTAAACCAACTTTTGGATTGGCGATATTTAAAATGTGTTGCGAATAAAGGCTACCTAAAATAGCAAATTGATTCAATTGTTCAGGTTTGCAATCTGCATTTAAACCTACATCTAGCAATAAACCCGTTTTACCACTTAGTTTAGGTACAATCGTAGATACTGTAGGACGTAGCACACCTGGCAATGCTTTAATGCTATACATAGCGCCTACAAGCATCGCACCAGTGTTGCCTGCGCTGATAAAAGCATCTATTTTGCCTGAAGCAAGCATATAAAAGCCAATTGCAATAGAGCTTTTTTGCTTTTCTTTTAGTGCTTTGGTAGGATGTTCATGGTAGCCAATAACTTCTGGTGCGTGGACTACATGCAAATAAGGCGATGAAACAAGTTGCTCCTCTATAAGAGGTTTCACAATTGCTTCATCACCTATACAAAATATATTAGCTTCAATAAATTTAGACTGCAAATACAGTTGGATACCCTTTACCACTTCAAGAGGCGCTAAATCGCCACCCATCATGTCTAATCCTATATTCATGCGTCGAAGCTAAGAAATTTAAGCTAAAGGTTAGGCTTTTAAAGGCGCTTTTTCAGCTACTAATTTTCCTTTGTAGAATAATTTGCCTTCGCTTACATGCGCACGATGACGTACATGTAATTCACCAGTTGTGGTGTCTTTGCTTAAAGTAACTTCTTGTGCAACATAGTGTGTTCTTCTTTTTGCACTGCGTTGTTGCGAATGTCTACGCTTTGGATTTGGCATAACGTCAAATTTATAAAATCAAAAAAATATTTATTCTAAACCTTTAATATTGTCTAATCCTTTCCACAAAGGGTTTGCTTGTTTGGCAACATCGTCTTCCATTTTTTTTAACATGGCAAGCACTTCATTGTTACACTGAGGACCACCCATTTCTTTTTCATCACACATTTTCTGCATTGGTATGGATAAGTTGATAAATTCATAAATCCAATCAGAAATATGTAGGTGACTTTCTGTTTTACTGATGTAATAAATGTCAGAGTCTTCTTCGGAGGCATTAGCCGCTTCAGGGTCATCTACAATTTTTACAATAATGTTGAATTCGTCCCACAATTGTTTTTTCAAACCATTACCACATCTATCACAATCTACATCTGCAACGCCATCTATGTCAAACTTTAGCTGCAAGAATCCATTTTTTTTGTCTAAGGTCAACTTAATATTGGCACTTAAATTTGTAAAATCTTGCTCGCCAAAAGGTACAAAGAACTTATCTTCAATTTTGTATTCAAATTCATGAACCCCAGGTCTTAAACCAACAAACGCTATTTCAAATTCTCTCCGGTTGCTCATCTCGGCTTTTTTGGGTTGGCAAAAGTAAGGTATATGGGTGTAACAGCAAAAATTAGATGCGTTATTGTTAAAAAGTTGATTCTTTGTAAAACTTATGAAAGTTACTCACACATCTACATTGCAAAGATACAAGTCAAATATAACTTGGATAATTCCACTTGTATTTGCGATATTTTTGTTTGTTATTTCTTTATTCCCAGCCTTTATTGAAAAATATTACAGCAATAATTATTATATTCAAATAAGTGAATTACAGCGAATTATCACCCATTGGGTGCCTTTTAGTGTTGGTGATATTGGATATTTTATACTAATATTGTATATTATTTTTTGTGTTGTAAAATTTGTAATACGCCTTATTACAAGGCAATTATCTTGGCGAATTATTGGAAGAAATTTGCTAAAATGTAGTAAATTTTTGCTATGGGTATACGTTTTTTTTAATCTTTTTTGGGGATTAAATTATACAAGACTGGGGATCGCTTATCAATTACAACTATCAAATAGTAAATATTCTACACAAGAATTACATGATTTTACCTGTGAAATTTTAGACAAGTTAAACGATTCGAGGCTTGCTTTAGGCGATAGCAACTATCAATATCCTAGTAATAATATTATTTATAGCCAAGCTTTTGATGCTTATCAAGCTACCAAACAAACCTTTCATTTTATAAATTACAAGCATTTTTCGGTTAAGCCATCTTTACTTAGCACAATGGTAAGTTATGCTGGCTACTCTGGCTACTACAATCCTTTTAGTGGTGAAGCGCAATTAAATACGGATTTGCCCAAATTTATAACGCCCTTTGTTACTTGCCACGAAATGGCGCATCAATTGGGTTATGCAAGCGAAAGTGAGGCAAATTTTGTAGGATTTTTAGCGGCTACACACAGCAACAATCCTTTGTTCGTATACTCTGCCTATTTCGATATGTTCATGAGTGCCAATGGCGCGTTGTTTGAGCAAGATTTTTATGGGGCTTATTTAAACCTAAAGCAATTAAACAGTCTTACCAAGCGCGACCGAAAAGCTTATCGAGATTATGTTTTAGGTAAGCAAAATAACATACAACCAGTGATGTCTAAAATTTATGATCAATATTTAAAAGCTAATCAACAAAAAAGCGGTATTAAGAGTTATAACGAGGTGATTGATTGGTTAATTGCATATAAAAAGAAATATGGAACGTTCTAATATTATAAAAGCCATCAATTCCATTGCATTGACAGTAGGTTTGGGTGCCGCTTCTGGTTATGTTACTGTGCGAGAAATACCTACTTGGTATGCAACGCTTAACAAGCCTAGTTTCAATCCGCCCAATTATTTATTTGGTCCGGTGTGGACGATTTTATACATCTTAATGGGCATTAGCGTTTATCTTATTTGGAAACTGCCGCCGAGCCCTCATCGTAAAAAAGCCATTAATTTGTATTTGCTTCAGTTTGTTCTTAATTTAGCTTGGAGCATAATTTTCTTTAATCAACACCAAATATTTTTGGCACTAATTGAAATTATTGTAATGTGGTTTGGTATTCTACTTACAATTTTTGCATTTAGTAAGTTTAGTAAACTAGCAGCTTGGCTTCTAGTTCCGTACATTAGTTGGGTAAGTTTCGCAATAATTTTGAATACAGCTATTTGGCTCCTTAATCGCTAACTAAAACTTGTTTTTCCACATCATACTTTCTACTGGACGGTTTGGTTGACCACTATATTTGGCATTCTTTTTTTGATTGTATTTTACTTCAATTTCACCATCTACAGGAAAATAAATCAACTGACCAATCGGCATACCCGCATAAACCCGAACAGGTTGCTTGCACGAAATCTCAAGCGTCCAATTACCACAAAAGCCCACATCGCCTTTACCCGCCGTTGCGTGAATATCAATGCCCAAGCGGCCTGTAGAGGATTTGCCTTCTAAAAATGGCACATGTGCATGTGTCTCAGTATATTCTTCTGTTACGCCAAGATACAGTACATTTGGTTGTAGTA
Organism: Parasediminibacterium paludis; assembly: GCF_042651445.1. Taxonomy (NCBI): domain Bacteria; kingdom Pseudomonadati; phylum Bacteroidota; class Chitinophagia; order Chitinophagales; family Chitinophagaceae; genus Parasediminibacterium; species Parasediminibacterium paludis. Next base: position 30,337 of record NZ_JBHSDC010000024.1, on the reverse strand, counting down.
CAAAGCCTTCTTCTGGTATTTCAAAATGGGTAATTTCGTTGTGTTTTTTCGCATCTAAAACAACGTCTACGTAGGTGGCCAAATGTTTGCCTAAGTGAACGTCGTAACTATTACTGCCTAGGCAATCGCGTAAATAAGGTTCAATTTTGATAGTGCCAGTGGCAATTTCTTCTAAAATTCGTTTGTCAGATAAAATCATTGTTCTTGTATTTGTGTAACCAGCTTTTGTATTCTTATTTAGAGCGTCTATTATATCACTTGTTTATTTTTTGTAGGCATCCCGGTATTACATTGAATCTGGAATTGTACGATCAAAGCCTTATTTCAATTATCCTTTGCAGCTTAAGAGCTGGTGAATACATATCTATATTAGCTATATATTCAATGTTTCAAACCGCTATTTGCACAAATAAAATTCTTTTTTCTTAATAATCACCCAATTTTGCTGAATGCCTTTGTTTTTTCAAAATATCATTAGCCTAAACACTAAACTAGCTATTTGGCAAATTGAAGAAGACGAATCTTTTTTTCTTGAAAAAGTCTCTTTACAAAGAACCATTACACATCCACACAAACGTCTACAACACTTAGCTGGCCGCTATTTATTGCGCTATTTGTTTGACGATTTTCCCGATGAGGAAATTGAAATCGCATCTACACGCAAGCCCTTTTTGCCAGATGAACAATACCATTTTTCAATCTCGCATTGCGGCAATTTTGCAGCCGCTATTGTAAGTAAAAACGAAAGGGTAGGTATCGATATTGAATTAATAAATGATAAAGTAGCGAAAATAGCCCATAAATTTTTAAATGAAGCTGAAACAGCTTTGGTTAATAGTGAATGGTTAATAGTGACAAATAGCAAGATAAAAGGAATTAGTGAAGTAAACTCAAGCATCGACCAAAGTCTAACCTTATTTTGGTGTGCCAAAGAAACAATCTATAAATGGTGGGGCAACGGGGAGGTTGATTTTAAAAATCATATACATTTACTTGATCTAGATATTGATAGGCCTATATTTAAAGCCGTATTTACCAAGTTACCCGTATCGCAATTTATAACAATTCATTATCAAGTGTTTGCTAATCTGTGTCTTACATTCACCCACAATTATTTTACAAGCCAATAAAAAATAATACAAAGTAAAATGGCAAGCAGAAAAGCGCCTGCTAGTTTATAAGTATCCCAATAATACAGCCGTTTTTGTGTGAGGCGTTGCTGATTAAGAGAGAGGGTTAACGACACATTATTACTGGCAAGCGACAATAAAATGGGGTAAATATTTTCAGCCAAAGGAAAATTCAAATGCCAAACACTGACTTTTAAATCTTTAATTATTTGCTCTTGCAAATGACTACTTCCCTTTTGTATCAATTGTTGATTAGCGTTACTTAGCAATTGTTTAATAAGGCGGTAAAGCATGTCATAATCAATACGATATGGATCTAAAACGTTCATTAAAGTAGCTAATTGCTGCGTTTGCTGCGCAATATATTCTGCTGTAACAATGGCTTCTTGTTCTACTTGTCTGTAAAATTTTTTGTAGTGATATGCTTGACGTTTTTTGGTATCACTCAATGTTTCATACGCCTCTTTTATTTCCAAAAATAAAGGTAGTTGGCGATCATTATTGTCCGCTGTATCTGGATGGTATTGCAAAGCCAATTTTCGATATGCTTTTTTGATATCTACCAAAGTAGCATTTGGAGGAACTCGTAGTATTTCGTAATAATCTTTCAATACCATATGTCATCGAAATTATGGTGGTAAATAGTATCTACCAATTAATAACCCCTATATCAAGTAATAACATAAAAAATCCGTTCAGTTTTTACTGAACGGATTTTTTATGTTATGAAAATTTATTATTAAAATGCAAATTTCTTACCGCTTAACCAAGATAAATTAATTTCATCTGGCACTTTCATACGTTCAGCAATACGTTTGTAACGAGCACCCAAAGTACATAAATATTCTTGTGCTTTTGAAGCACCATCTTTTAAACCTGTTAAATGTTCAATTTTCCAAAGGCTAACCAAGTGATCAATAATGCTTGCATAATCCCAGGTAGTATATACGCCAATTTTTTGTGTAATAGCAGAAAACTCAATAAACAAGTTTGGATTGCTACCGCCTTGATCCATTAATACAGCTGGCATAGTAATCTGCTTCCGCATCATTTGTTCAAATGATTTTAAAGCACCATTGGGATCGATTTCAAAAATTTTACTCATGAATGACTTATAAGCCTTTTCATGTCTCGCTTCATCACCTGCAATTTGCTTACAAATTCTAGATAAATTATTATCGCCAGCTTTATCGGCTAATTTACCTGTGTTAACGTGCGAGATTTTAGTAGCTCTTTCTTGAAATGAAGTATAAACAATTGCGCTATAAGGATCCTGATTTGTATTTGGATCAAAACCATTGTAAATTAGACGGTGGATTGTTTGTTCTACTTCCTTCATATCACAGCGACCACTTAAGTATAAGTATTTGTTTAATAAATCGCCATGCCTGTTTTCTTCGGCTGTCCAAGCTCTAGACCAACGTACCCAACCATTATCGCTCACCAAGCTTTTTTCCTCATTTACCATTAGGTTAAAATAAGTTTGATAGCTAGGCAAAGCTTCTTCTGTAATCATATTACCTACCAATGAGGTAATCACAGTATCAGGAATACCGGCGCTTCTTTCTCTTAAACTTTTAATTTGGTCTAACGCATCTTCCTTTGTTAAATCTGGTAAAAAATCTGTTGGTTGCCAGCAATCGTCTGGGTCTAGCAAGGTCTCGTCAACAGCAGTACCAACATAATCTTTCAACATGCTGATGACTTCCATATTCTTGCCCAACTCATTACTTTCTGCAATACTCATTGCCCGTTTTTTATTAATGAAAAAATTAGGGAACAAAGATAATGCTTGTTCGTTTCTAGAAAGAATATTTAATTAACAAGTCGGAGCCTATGTTTACTAGCTAAGTATTTTTTATGAATTATAGTAGCCATTGTTTCATTTTGGACTTTACTTTCAACCCAAGATATGATATCTAAATAAGCAAACGCCCTTGTTTCAAAACGACTCTTTTCGTATTTTTTAATTTCAGCTAAAAATTTCTCGAACTCTGGTTGCATTTTTCGTGGGGAAACACTAAAGGAGTGGCGCAAAAATTTAAACATTTCTTCTTCTATCACTGTAAGATTCTGCATTTTGGCCATAAAGCGATACACAGATTTAATCAGATACTCTATGATGTCGTGATTGCCAAGTTCATAATGCGCCATCATATGCATCAGCCTCGCATAACATTGCAAATCATTTCTTAACCCTACATTGTGGTTAATAATTTTTTGCAAATAATCTATCGCAGTACTGTAATCGCCACTGCCAAAATAGAGTGTTGCTAGTTTGTAATTAAAAACTAATACGCGATGATAATCAATGTATAACTCGTATTCTGCAAGTTTTTCTTCGATGTAAGGAATTAATTTTAAACCTTCTTTAAAAGTGCCTGTCATTAGGCATTGGTTAATCTTGGCACTATTGATATATACAAACGTGTGTATGCGAAAATTATCGTGGTGGTTGGCAATGGCAGTTTCTCCAAAGGCTTCAAATTCTCTTAATGTAATTTCAAATTTGCTAAAATTTCTTAAATCAAAATGCGCATTTAGCAAATTGTGCATGCCTTTGATGTAGTGACCAGTTTCTACCTCAATCATGCCTGGTTCAGCGGTAAATAAGTCAATCCATTTCTGGCTATAGCGATAGTACATTAAAAAATCTTGTCTAATAAATGCATACCAAACATAGCTTTGATATAGGTATAGTTTTTCGTAAAACCCTGCTTCCGCCTCACTTTTAGGCGGTAGATTTTGTTTAAAAAAGTCACGTACATCTACTTCATCTTCTTCGTTTCGGGCATGACCGTTTTTTACATACCAACTATACAATTGCAATGCTAGGTTAGACAATTTGGTTACACGACTAATACGCTCACTCACCTCAACTGCTTCTATAGCTAAATGTGCCGTTTTTTCTAGCGTACTGCGTGTAATATGTAGTGTTTCAATTTTTTTCTCGAGGGTGATTACTTGTGTTAAAAAACTGAATTTATTGTGTGAGCGAGCAATTTCTTTTACACGCTCTAATATTTTTAAACTTTGTAATTTTAAACCTTTATTGTACAAAATTCGGGCATAATCAAGCTGCTCGTTCAATTGTAAATCAATATTTTCTGTTGATTTTAATAAACGCAAGCTTGCTAAAATTTGCTTATACAAATGTGTTTTTAAATTAGCCAGTTGTGGCTTTTCTATTGTTGGCAGTTTCTTAAGTAAAGTTTTCTCATCGTATTCAGGCAGTTTGTCAAGCGCATCGAATAACTGAATGATTTTTAAATCTTCTTTCGCAGAACTGCGCTTGATGTAAAGCTTAAAACTTCGTTTTTCTGCTTTCTCAAGCGATTTTATTAATAAGAATAATATATCCGTATTTCGGTTAGACATCATTAATTTTTTTATTTAAAAACCAATGCCTGTAAGGGTTTCCGAAATATCCTCAAGTTTTAGAGATGATAAAGTCTACAATAACTTGTGTATACTAGGGTATTACCCTAGTATATATTTGTTGTAGAAACAAGAAGGCTAAATGGTAAGCAATCGTTAGTAGCAAGTTTCGTTAGAGGCCGACATCTTTCTGAAGATGGTTTATCGAGAATCAAGCAAGCTGTTAGACAGCAACACATTAATTCTAAGAATTTTCATATGGCAAGTAATCGTTAGAGGTCGTTCTGTTTCTACGGAATGACCCTTTTTTTCGTTAAGGCTTTGCGAATATATATGAACAGAACATTACCGCAATCATTTTTTAACAAATAATTTCTAGATTTTTTAAAAAAGATAATTATTAAGCTAATTGCGTTCGTTTTGCGTTATATATTTTTTAATTTATTATTTGGTCACTTATTTTTTATCATTTTTGAATTGTTTTTTATAGTTGGGCATCATCATCTTTTTTTGTTAGAATCTACTATTTATAGGTATTGTAGCTGATTTTATTTGGTTTGCGATAATATACTATGTTGGAACTTGTAGATTAGCGTCTGCATCGAAATTCTACATTTGTATAACAAAAGAATAATCGATAGTTGTTAAGCTGTGAATCAGCACAAACTCGATTCTAACTTTTTTTCATATGGCAAGCAATCGTTAGAGGTCGTTCCGTTTCTACGGAATGACCCTTTTTTTTACTAAATAAGTCTTCTTTGTAAAATTCTCCTCCTTTTGTAAAAAGTTATGATTAAAAACTCTCCCAATTTAGTAAATAAGTAACTAGCTATCGGCATCTTATATAAATAACTTTGCAGTACAAATTATTTCAACCATGTCTTTATTGTTCTCGCCTTTAACTATAAAAAGTATCACGCTTAAAAACAGATTGGTTATATCGCCTATGTGTCAGTATTCTGCAGAAGATGGTATGGCAAATGATTGGCATTTGGTGCATTTAGGTAGCCGAGCAGTGGGTGGTGCAAGTTTAATTATGCAAGAAGCTACTGCAGTATCGCCAGAAGGACGCATCACTGCAGGCGATTTAGGTTTGTGGAATCATAAACAGATAGAAAAACTACAAGCTATCACTCGTTTTATAAAAGCGCAAGGTGCTATTGCAGGAATTCAGCTAGCACATGCAGGTAGGAAAGCAAGTTGTGCGGTACCTTGGCTTGGTGGCAATCAAATTGCACAATCAAATGGTGGCTGGCAAACAGTGAGTGCATCTAATTTACCTTTTTATCCCGCGGACGAAGCACCAATAGCACTAACTACTGATGATATTATAAAAGTTGTGAGCGATTTTAAAGCTGCAACAGAAAGAGCATTGGAAGCTGGTTATCAAGTTATAGAAATTCATGCTGCGCATGGTTATTTAATTCACCAATTTTTATCACCATATAGTAATCACCGCACTGATGCCTATGGCGGTAGTTTTGATAACAGAATTCGTTTATTACTAGAAATTGTTGACGCTATAAACACGGTATGGCCCGCAGAATTACCATTTTTCGTAAGGCTTTCTGCAACAGATTGGGTTGAAAATGCGTGGGATGAGCAACAAACAGTACAACTATCTACCATACTTAAAAACAAGAGGGTTGATGTGATTGACTGCTCAACTGGCGGTAATGTGCCTGGTGTTAAAATTCCAATTGAGGCTGGCTATCAAGTACCTTTTGCAAAAGCGGTGAAGCACCAAGCATATATACTTTCTGGTGCGGTAGGTTTAATAACAACCGCTACACAAGCAGAAGCTATTTTACAAAACCAAGAGGCCGATTTAATATTTATTGCGAGAGCCTCTTTACGAAATGCATATTTCGGTTTGGATGCAGCAAAAGCGTTGGGTGAAGAAATTGCGTGGCCAAACCAATATGTAAGGGCGAATTAGTGGAATGTGAATAGTCAAAAGTGAATAGTGAAAGCGAAATCAATATTGAAGCATAAAGAACTTAAATCTTAAAACAAAGAATGCAAAACTTGCAACTACTTCAACTGTTCTTGCATGCGCCTTACTCTATCTTCCAATTTTTCGGACGATAGATTATTTCTATTCAAGCCATCCACTACAATAGGAAAACTAAGCGGTGTTAATCGGTCTGGAAATGTAATAATGATGCGGCTTTGCTGAATGCGTTGCAAAGCAGTACGCAGTCTTGTTTCTTCCATTTGTTGGGTAAAAACTTCGTTGTAAGCTTGGCGCAAGAGTAGGTTAGAAGGGTCGTATTCGTTAAATACTCTAAACAATAAAGAGGCAGATGATTGTAGATGTCTCGCCTTTTTTTGCTCACCCGGCATACCTTGAAAGATTAGCCCGCCGATAACGGCAATATCTCTAAACTTACGAGACGCCATTTCTACACTGTTCACACTTTTTTGAATATCTGCAACCAAATTATCGCTGGTAAGCAATTCATAAATATTGCTATCATCAACGGGTATCGGCTGGTCGCTTAATAATTCAAAACCATAATCGTTCATGGAGATAGAAAATGTGATAGGCGTTATCTGACCAATTCGATAAGCCAATAAAGCACTCATGGCTTCATGCACTTGTCTGCCTTCAAAAGGATATACCAATAAATGAAACCCATCTTTGCCTTCTATTTGTTCAATTAATAATTCTGTAGCTTTTGGTATGTGTGATAGCTGCGCTTGTAAAGCAAATAAGGGTTGAAGGGCAGTGAGTTCGGGGGAAAACGGTCGACGGTCGACGGTCGACAGTCCACGGTCATTTACTATGGTCTGTTGTCTATCGTCTACTGACGCAAGACTAAACGTTTCTCTCAGTACATTACCCAAATTAGCCGTTAAACTCATTCTACCACCCATCCAACTTGGTACAATTGACTTCTTAGAGGTTGATTTTTTTACAAACGCCGTCATCTCTTTGATGCTTACCAATTCTACATTTCTACCTGCCAAAGTAAATACATCACCTGGCTCAAGTCTACTGATAAACCATTCTTCAATAACACCGATATAACCACCACTTGTAAATTTCACCTTCATCATGGCATCGCTTACAATTGTACCTATATGCATGCGATGCCGCATGGCAGTTCTTCGGTTATTGATTTTATAAATGCCATCTATGATTTCCACTTTTTTATACTCATCATATTGCTGTAAAGCTTTGCCGCCAATAGTTATATGCAATAGCACTTCGTTAAATTCATCCTCAGTAATATCGCTAAAGCAATAGGTGCTTTTTATTTCTTGGTAAATGCGCTGCGCAGAAAAACCTTCGCCTACAGCTAATGTGCATAGATACTGTGTTAATACATCAAAGCATAAGAGCATGGGTTCTTTTCCTTCAATGAGGTTTTGTTCAATGGCCGATTTTAAAGCGGCAGCTTCTAATAATTCTAAGGAATGTGTAGGTAAAAAGTAAATCTTACTCACATCGCCTGGTTTGTGGCCGCTTCTGCCTGCACGTTGCAAAAAGCGACTAACACCTTTTGGCGAACCCACTTGAATAACGGTATCTACAGGTCTAAAATCTACACCCAAATCCAAACTAGCTGTACATACCACAGCTTTTAAAGTTTTTGTATGCAAAGCTTCTTCTACCCATAAGCGTAATTCTTGCTCAATACTGCCGTGGTGCAAGGCAATGGCACCAGCCAATTGTGGTGCTACATCTAATAATGTTTGGTACCAACGTTCTGCCATACCACGTGTATTAATAAAAATTAATGTGGTAGTACTTGCTTCAATAATAGGAATAATCTGTTCGGCAAGTTTGATGCCTAAATGACCAGCCCATGGGTATTTTTCTATCTCCTCTGGTATAATAGAATAAATACGAATTTGTTTGTCTAAATTGGCTTTAACAATAACACCGTCTTGTTGTAATGGACTTAGTAAAACATCTTTTGCTTCTTCTAAATTACCAATGGTTGCTGAGATACCCCAGAGGGAGTGCCGTTGACCGTTGACCGTTGACCGTTGGCCGCTAACAGTCTTTAACAATGGGTTATTCGGTTGACGGTCGACAGTCAACTGTTGACAGTTAAGGATTCTCGATATCGCCAATTCAACTTGCACACCTCGTTTGCTACCAATTAGTTCGTGCCATTCGTCAACCGCAATTACTTGAAGGCTTTGCAGACTTTCCGTATAAGATTTTTGAGCTAAGAATAAATGTAAACTTTCTGGTGTAATAATTAATACTTCTGGTATATGACGTTTTTGTTTTTGTCGCTCGGAAGTAGTGGTATCGCCATTACGAATGCCTACTTGCCATTGCATCCCAAGTTCGGTAATCACTTCCTCCATGGCACGGCCGATGTCTTTAGCCAAAGCTCTCAAAGGCGTTATCCAAAGTAATTGTAAGCCATTATTTTTAAGCGATTGATAATCGTTTGGGTGCTGGTTAATAAACTGAATAACAGCCCCTAAATACACAGAAAAGGTTTTGCCACAACCAGTAGGTGCATTAACTAATCCACTATTGCCATCAATAATGTGCTGCCATGTTTCTGTTTGAAACTGAAACGGCTGGAAGTCTTTGTTGGCAAGCCATTGCGAAACGATTTGATAGCCTTTGGTGGTTTGTAATATGTGTGTAGGTGGTGTAATAATAGAAAGTTTAGAATAGGTAAAGTAGGGTTAAAGATAACAGATTGCACTATTGAAGCGAGAATGAACAAAGCGCCGCAGTGTGCGACGCAACGAAGCTAAATAGATGTACCACTGCTGGTATCATAAAGGCTACTACAATGTCTTCAAATACTCAATCACCGCTTTGCGTTCTGCATCTGACAATCTATCGCCAAAAGTGTGGCCTACATTGCGATAGCCGGGTAAATCGGTATTATAAGTAGTACGCTTTTCTGGCTTTGTTACCGTTTCATATTGCCACCCAATATTGTCGTAATCGTAAGTTGGTTGTTTGAAATTGCGCTTCCAATAGCGTGGTCTTTCTTTGCTGTTTAACAAGGCTTGCAAAGTTGGTACAGAGCCATTGTGCAAGTAGGGCGCGGTAATCCAAATGCCATCTAAAGGCGGCGCAATATAGCCTTTATAAGGCTCTAATCTAGCAGGGTTATCACCTTGCGCAAACCAGCTTTTATTAAACCAATCGATAAACTGCGGATTTTGCTGATTGCCTAAATACAACATAGAATCGGTGCGAATAATAGACGCAGGAATTAACAGATTAGGATATTTACCATCATCGCCATAAGTGCCATGGCATTTGCTACAGTTAGTGGTAAATATGGTTTTGCCTTTCGCTGCTAAATTATCGTCAATGGCTTTAGGATATTTAGGCGGATTGATAGATTTGATATATGCTAATACATCACCAAAATGGCTGTTCACTTCTCTTGCCTCGCTGCTATCTTTTACTGTTAATATATTGCTAAGCATTAAAAACTTACCAAAATCACCACGGCCAAAGCCGTTGTAGAACATGGCGTTTTTCTTTTTCAGTAACCACCAAGCAGGTACATCGGTTGGTACCACTTCGTTTGGTATATCTAAAATGGGTGTTGGTAACCATTCTAGTGTTTGCGGGTCACGGTGTGCTACTAATAAAGCGGCTAATCTATCGGCTGCATTAACGCCTTGTACTTCCGTTTGCATATAAGGAGCAATAGCAGAGAATGAAGTGATAATGGCTTTGGTAGAAGGATATTGGTTAGGGGCAAAAGTTTGCATTACTTTGATGGCAGCGCTGTTTAGGTAACTAGATGATTTACCAAAATTGGTAAAATCTTGAAAGGTATTACCTAAGCCCACATACAATTTACCTTCAAATTCTTGTGCATGACATTGCAAACAAGTAGGCACCACAACGTCTATATCGTTCTCGCCTTTAACCACATTAAACCCATAGGCAACCGTGGCGTTTTTGCCAGTACGGTTAAGAAAATTATTCTTGTCTTTGCCTAAAAAAAGTGTGTAAAAATTGTATGGTAGACCACTTTTAAGATAGTCGCCAGTAGTGAGATAATTATAGCCAATAGCGCTGTCACCGCTACGTTGAGCGCTTGGTGGAATGAAGGTAGGTTTATCGTACTCGTCGGCTTTATTAATAAAAGCAACACTTATAGTAATAAATAAACAAATGATGATAACTGTAAAATATTGCCTGCGAACCATATTAATACTTGCTAAAGATGTAAGGTACATAACAGATAACACAGCTAAAAGTTACATCATTACTTAAAATGGTTCAAAAATGGTTTTTCAGCGTTAGATTTAGTTTAAAAAATTATAAATTGCAGTTACTTTTTAAAATGTATAATTATGAATTATAATGCAACTAGAGATCAAATTCATCAACTAATTGATAGTGCAAATGATAGCCAACTTGATGCTGTGTTGCACATATTAAAGCCCGCAACAGAAAGGTACACACAAGTTGAGTTAGATAGTTTTTATGAGCGTGTTAGATTGCTTGAGAATAATAGCGATAAAGGACTTTCTGTGGAAGCATCTCATATGCTTGTACGTGAAAAATTTGGCAAGAATGGTCTATAATCTTGTTATTTCTTCATTTGCGCAGCAAGATACTTATGATGCTTTTGAATGGTATGAGTTACAACGTAGCGGTTTAGGTGAAGAATTATTAAAAGAACTTGAATTGGCTTATTGTAAAATAGCAGCCCATCCTGAACATTATGGTTTTATTGATGGTAGAAAAGATTTACGTGATTTTCTGTTACGACGTTTTCCTTTTTTAATTGTGTATCGTATAAAGGGAAATTTGATTGATGTAGTTGCTGTTCATCATGCTAAAAAGCATCCTCTAAAAAAACGTGGGTCTAACATCTAACGCTTTAGTTACTATCCTTTTTATTGCCATAAATGCGTAGCATATTTTTCAAATCATCTAAAGTGTTTATTTCATCTGCTTTTTTATCTTTTCGCCAGCGGTTCATACGTGGGAAACGCAATGCTACACCGCTTTTGTGCCTTGCGCTAGCCGCAATACCTTCGAAAGCAATTTCAAAAACGAGTGCTGGTTTTACCGTTCGTACTGGGCCAAATTTTTCAATTGAATTGGCTTTTACAAAAGCATCTACCTCGTTAAATTCTTTATCGGTTAGTCCACTGTAGGCTTTGGTAAATGTTACCAATTTGTCGCCCTCTTTTACCGCAAAAGTATAATCTGTGTATAAGTTGCTTCTTCTACCATGACCCTTTTGAGCATAAATTAACACCGCATCTATCACCATCGGCTCTATTTTCCACTTCCACCAATCGCCCACTTTTCGGCCTACTTGGTAAGGGGATGCTTTGCGTTTTAACATCAAACCCTCGCTTCCCATATCTCTAGAATCTTGTCTCAGTGCTATTAATTCGTCCCAACCACTTGCTTGTATTGTGGGTGATAATTGAATAATATTGGCTATATGTGGTTGATTCGTCAATAGCTGGTGAATCATGTTTTCAAGCAGTTCTCGCCGTTCTTCCAAGGGCTTCGTGCGGATATCAATGGTATTATATTCTAATAAATCATATGCAAAAAAGCTAATGGGTGCTTCTTGTAATTGTTTTTTTGTAATTGTTTTTCTACCAATTCTTGTTTGTAATAAACTAAATGGTAATGGCTTTAAATGTTGTGTTGGTAATATTTCCCCATCAATCACCATACCATCTGGCAATACTGTTTTAAGTATTTGATACTCAGGAAATTTATCCGTCATTAATTCTTCGCCGCGGCTCCAAACATACAATTCGCCATTGCGTTTTATCATTTGACCACGAATACCATCCCATTTCCATTCAGCTTGCCAGTCTGTAATATCGCCCAAACTTTGTGGTGCATCTTCTAAAGCATAGGCCAAATAAAAAGGGTAGGGCTTACTATCATCTTTACCAGCAGTATCTTGACTCATTAAGTCGTTAAACCGAATCGTGGATGGATCCCAATTGCCACTAATTAAATGGGCAATAGTAGAAGCCTCGATTTTCGTGGTTTTCGCCAAAGCATTGACCATCATTTTCTGTGATACACCAATACGAAAGCCGCCAGTAATCAATTTATTGAATACAAAACGCTCTTCCTGATTGAGTTGCATCCAGGTAGAAATAATGAAATCTTTCTTAACAGATTCTTCTTGCTTCTCTAAAACAATAAATTGTTCTAAGTAATAAGACAATGTATATAATTCCCCTTTAGGGGTTAAGGGTGTTGTTGGGGGCGGCAATAACAAAGCGATAGTTTCTGCTAAATCGCCCACTGTATGATAAGATTCTTCAAATAGCCATAATGGCAAATCAATTAATGCTATACACCATTGTTGTAATGTGGTGGAGTTAACAATGCGTTTAGGTCTACGACCGCTAAAAATTGCAATTACCCAAACCTTGTCTTTGTCGCTTGCAGTAGAAAAGTAGTGTTGTAAAGCGTTTAGTTTTTCTGTGTTTTTGGTAGATGTGCCAAGAATATTAACGAGTGATGAAAATAAAGAGAAGCCATCAACAATTTCGCCCCCAGCCCCTAAAGGAGCGTTTTCGAAAGTTGTCTTATTTTCAATATCCATAGCGTTTCGTTTTATTTCCCTTTAGGGATTAGGGGCTTATTCCTCTTCAGAGGCTTTAGGCATTAATGGCATGTTAATTTCGTAGGCTTCAATACCTGTTTCTGTTAAGTATCTACTAAGTGCGGCTTGAAAACCATGTGTTACCAATACCCGTTCTGCTTTTGTCGCTTTAATGGCTTGTAATAAACCTGGCCAATCAGCATGGTCGCTTAGGCTAAAACCTGCATCTACATTGCGTCTTCTTGCATTCCCTCTTACTTGCATCCAGCCACTGCATACACCTACTTTGTAAGGTTGAAACTTTTTCATCCAAGGTGTCCCATCTGCGCTCGGTGGGGCAATGATAACAGCATTTTTTAGTTCGGCTTTTGTGGTTTCTGTGGTCACTCTTTTTACAGTGGGTAAATGAATACCCATACTTAACAAAGTTTCATGTGTGTTCCAAATAGCGCCATGTACATAAATATTGTCGGTAACAGCAGATGCTGCTTCAATAACACGTTGGGCTTTGCCAAGACTATAAGCTATTAGTACTGAACTCGTATTATTGGCTTGATTGTCGATAATCCATTGCTGAATTTGTTGGTAAATCATGGCTTGTGGCTGCCATTTATAAATTGGTAAACCAAAGGTACTTTCAGTGATAAATGTGTGGCATTGTATGGCTTCAAATGCACCACTTAAACCATCGTTCTCGGTTTTATAATCACCGCTAACTACCCAAACCTCGCCGTTATATTCAATCCGTATTTGTGATGAGCCAATAATATGCCCTGCGGGATGTAATGAAATTTTTACGCCATTGATATATACCGCTTCGCCCCAAGCGATACTTTGGTAATTATTATTACCCAAACGTAGTTGCAGCAAAGGTTTGGTAAGATGATGGCATAAATAATGTTGGCTACCCCAACGTGCATGATCGCTATGCGCATGGGTAATAATGGCTTTATCGACTGCTCCCCAAGGATCAATATAAAAGCCGCCTTGCTGGCAATACAAACCTTTATCGGTATAGGTGAGCAGTTGCCTCCTAACAATGCCCCCGCCTCCTAAAGGGGCGTCTTGTAAAGAATCGGTATTAAAATTATTGTCTAGCATGGTTACTTATTTTAATTCCCCTTTAGGGCTTTGGGGCTTGCTATTTCTACATTTATCACTGCAATATTTGACTTCTTCCCAATTTTTAGCCCATTTTTTGCGCCAAGTGAATGGTCGGTTACAAACAAGGCAAAGCTTTGTAGGAAGATACGATTTATTGGGATTGCTTTTAGGCATGGTAAAGTTTGTATTACTTACAAACTAGTAATGTCTTAGTTCGATACTAACATGGTTAGGCGTATTAATCATCTGTTGTTATCACCATCCTGCCAAGGTTGCTTTATATAAGTCAGATGCTGATTGACTGGTATCAAGCATTATTATAATTTCATGCATTAAGTTGCTATTTATTTCCTTAAGTTTATGACTGTGGATTTCATATTCATCTCATACACTCCTCATACACTATCCATACTTCGGGTATAGCTCAAGTATACCTTAGCCATACTTTAAGTACGAAGGATGAACGAAGGATGGCTGCTTCAATGATGCCTATTACTTGCTTCGTTGTACCTAGATATTCTCATCAAGGCGATATAGTGAAAGGCACCTATATTTGGTGAAAGAAAAGAAATTTGGCAATAAAGGGTGCTGGAAAGCATGACGTATCGAGTCAAGATGATGAACGATATGATTACACGGCAATAGATATTTTAAAATTTATACTAATGAACGAGTTTAAAATTACATTAAAGCAACAATTGCGGCTGCTTGCTAATGCCTTTATTGTCCCTTTTTTATTGACGATTTTCGTTTTATATTTCAATTTAATTACCTTTTTTATTATAATACCTTTTCTTGTTTTCTTTATTATAGATACACTTCCAACTATTCTTTTACATATAAACTATTTTCGAGAGAATAAGAATTGTATCTTAATAATCGATAAGGAAAAAGGTGTGCTTAGTTTTAATAAGAAAGGCAAAGATACTATTAATAAAATAAGCGACATTTCCTGTCTTTGTACTATAAAGTCAACTGTATATAATTCCGGGAAACATTCTTTTGGTCAATACCGGTTTTGTAAAATAGTGTTTGTTGATAGTACTGAAATCACTGTAACATGCTTAATGGTTTATGATATTGAAAATACTCTGAAATACTTATTAGATGTGCAACCAATCAATCGCTCAAAACTGTTTTGCTTTGTGGATTAAAAGAAAGCAAAAAATTATATTTATATATAGCTTATTCATTTAAAAATCCCATATCCGTGAGCTTGGTTCGAAACTACCATTTAGTGGATGAATTATCTTGATCTAACCTCATCTAAAATGATTGCAAATCCCCTCTAATTCAACTTTAAAAAAGCTGCTATCTGTGTGTTTAAAAATTTAGCATCGGCGGGGTTGCTGGCAGCGCCAGCAGTATGCCCCCATAATGAGGGAATGGGCAATAAGGTACCTGTATGCATAAAACCCGCTTCGTATTTGGCATCGCTCAAAGGAAAGTACAAATCTGTTTCAGAAGGCATGTACAAAAACGGCACTTTTATGGCTGCTAATGCTTTTTCTACGTTGCCATCAAAGCCGGGCGTAGCACCAATATCGTGGTGCTGCCAAGTGCGCATTTGCAAAATCAAATCATTGGCATCTGCACCGGGTATAAAGTTGGTGCGGTAGCGATTGAGCACTTGTTCAAACGTAGTGCCTGCGGGTGCATTGGTTTTCCAAAGCTCTTTGCGCCACCATTCTTGAGAGTACAACCAACCCGTCCACACTACTGAAAATGCTTCAATCCCTTTTTTGGGTGGGGCGGTATAATCGCCATTTTTAAACGCCTCATCTGCTGTTAATGCGGCAATTTGGCCTTCTAGTCGCACCACACCATGCCCATAGGTTTTAGACGTACCCGAAGTGGCTACAATTTTACTAGCAAAATCTGGATAGCTCACTGCCCACTGAAATGCCTGTTGCGCCCCCATCGAAAAGCCTATAATGGCTTTCAGATGGGTAATATGTAATTCCTCTACCAATAGTTGGTGTACCGCTGCTACATTGTCACGAATCGTCATCATGGGGAAACGTGGACCATGAAAAGGTTCGGGTGTATTACTTGGCGACGAACTGCGGCCATTGCCAAACAATTCGGTAGCCACCAAAAACAATTGGGTAGTATCTAAGGCTTTGCCAGGGCCTATTAGCCATTCGTAGCCACGGTAAGTGGCCATATAGTGGGATGGTAGCAATACCACATTGTCTTTAGCAGCATTCAGATGCCCATAAGTGCCATAAATAATATGTGCCTGCGGCAAAATAGTACCGCTTTCTGTTTTAAAGTTGCTAATGATATATTCCCTTTTGGTAGAGGTTGGTACGTCTTTGGGTGCTTGCGCCAAAGCTTGCTGGCAGATTAAGAGTAGTAATAGCAGTTGTTTCATGCTTTAAAGAAAGCCAAATTTTTGAACATAGCAAGCGCCACTTGTCAATTTGCTAGCACAACGATTAGGTTTAGCAGGTTTTGTTAATTGCTTAGGAGATAGAGCAAGCTTTTGATTAAACCAATTAGCAGTATCAATCCTTTTTGGCGGTTAGTTTTGGTCTGATTGATCGATTGAATAGTTTAGCTTTTAGGTGCTTGCGTCAGCCTCAATTTTGAAATAGCGACCCAAAAAAGTACGTAACATATTGAACGTATTATTTATTTATTATCCAAAACTAAAACGTCTGTTGGTGGCGAGGTTAAAAGTAAAGACTTGTGCCAATTGCATCACAAAAGCGTTACAGTAACTTAAATATTCCTTAACCTGAACCAAGGAAATAGGATAGGTTATACCGCTAGTTTTACCGCATGAAACAAGTAATAATCGCCTTCTTTTCTTTTTGTTTACTACAATCTGTATCGGTAACCATTAAAGCGCAGCAACCTACTCAAGCAAAGAACCTCATCATTTTTGTAATGGACGGGTATCGCTGGAAAGAGCTTTATCAGGGAGCAGATTCTAGTATTTTATTTAACAGAAAGTATAATCGCGGCGATTATAATTGGACTATCACCAAATATTGGGCTGCCAATGCTGAAGAAAGGCGCAAAAAATTGATGCCTTTTACATGGCAAACCATTGCGAGTGAAGGACAATTGTATGGTAATAGAGACTATGGTAACTATGTTAATGTGCAAAATTCATACTGGTTCTCTTATCCTGGTAGAAATGAGATTTTTACTGGTTATTGCGATACGGCCATCAATTCCAACGACTATCCCGACAATCCAAATACGAATGTGCTTGAATTTATTAATGCACAGCCTGATTTTACTGGCAAAATTGCCACTTTTGCTTCATGGGATGCGGTTGCTCGCATACTTAATCGGAATCGTAACCATATGCCAGTAAACATTGATAGAGAAGATGTTATGGGCAATCAGCTTACTCCGCTTCAACAGGAAGCCAATACCTGGCAGCACTTGCTTCCAGATGTATTTGGCAAAGGTGAGCGACTAGATGTTGGTACGTATATGCTTGCTAAAGCTTATTTATTGGCCAACCATCCAAGGATTTTGTATATAGACCTTGGTGATAATGATGATTTTGCACATGCTGGCGAATATGGCGATTATCTTGATGCGGCCCACTATGCAGACGCCATGATTGCTGATATTTGGAAAACCATTCAGGCAGACCCTTTTTACAAAGGTAAAACGGATATGTTGGTAATGCCAGACCATGGTAGAGGCAATGGTACTGAGTGGACCAACCACGGCGCTCGCACCGCACACTCTGACGAAACCTATTTGATGGCTATAGGGCCTGATATTGCGGCAAAAGGTGAAATGAAAGATGCCAGTCAAATTTATCAACAGCAATATGCCCAAACCATTGCTGCTTTGCTAGGTTTTACTTTTACCGCCAATCACCCGATTGCGGCTCCTGTAAAGCAAATTTTAGTGCATAAATAGGGATTATTCAGACGAAAGTCTGTTAAATCCCTCGCACAGTGTTTTATTAATCGATACCATCTATTTTGCAAGCCATTCTTCTAGCGATAATACTTCAGCTTGGCGTGGAAAAACCTTGGTAGTGAGTAGGTGGTGCACGGCTTCATCGCCATCTGCGCAGCCATTAGACAATACGGTCAACTGGTAATCCTTATCGGCAGCTTCTCGTACAGTAGACAAAACCACGCCGCTGGTAGCAATGCCCGTAAGCACTAGGTGCTGTATGCCTTGCGCCCTTAATACCACTTCTAAGTCGCTACCAGTAAAAGCACTCACACGGCGCTTGGTGACTACAATATCGCTTTCTACAGGCGCTACTGCTGGGTGTATGGTGGTAAAAGCGCCCATATCGGTGTTTGCAAAGCGGTCTTTATTAGCAGCAAATCCTTTATTAAAGCTACTTATTTCTGGGGTACCCTGTCTAAAGCCCACCACTACGTAAATCACAGGTATGTTTTGGCTACGTGCATGGGCTATTGCCGCCGCTACATTATCTAGAATAGTGCTTGTATTTGGTAGCATGCCCAAGATGGCCGTTTGCATATCCATGACTAAAAGGGCGGTATGGTGTGTGTTGTTTGCCATCGTTCATTCATTTATTAGTCAAAAATACCCATTTACAAAACAATTGATTGCCAATCGGTCACTTTTGCTTTGTTATTATTTACGGTCTATGGTTGATGATACATTTATAAAATAGTTATACCATCATTTCGGTAGTTGTTGGTTGTTGTTGGTTTCTTGTTTGTTGTAAATACCAATACAACATGCCCGCTATTACCAATGCGATGATGCCTTGGCCTAGCATGGTGTTATCGGCGCCAATTTTTTGGGATACTGCGCCAATAATCAAACTCCCTAAGGGTAGCATGCCAAAATAGGCCATTGCTACATAACTCATCACTCTGCCCCGCATCACTTCGTCTGTATGCATTTGTATGATGGTGAGGCAAATTGTATTTTGTGACATGCCTCCAAAGCCAGACAAAGCCGCAAACAACATCGCTATAGGAAAATAAGCGATATGGGAGAACAATATCAAACCCACACCCAAAAGCGTAATATTTACCCACAGTGCTTTTTGTTGGCTTTTGCTAGTTTGTTTAAACGAAGCTAGAAATAAAGTAGCAACAATAGCCCCTAGACCAATAAAACTGCTGATAAAACCAAAAGTGGTGGCACCGCCATTAAAGACCACTTTGGCAAACACAGGTAGTAAGGTATCATAAGGCAATACTAGCAAGCTAACCAATGAGATGAGTACAATTACTACGGCAATTTGGGGCGTTTTTTTTAAGTAATTAATGCCTTCTACAAATTGGGATTGCATATTGGTTTGCACCACCTTTTTTTGATAAGGGGGCAGTTTGATTAATAATAATGAGAGAATGACTGCCACAAAACTGACAGCATTTAGTAAAAAGCAAATACCTGCCCCAAAACTGCCAAGTACGATACCCGACAGCGCAGGCCCTACAAGCCTTGCAATATTCACCATCGAAAAATTGAGTGCTAGGGCATTGGGTACATCTTCTTTATTGCTTACCAACTCATGTATTAAAGGTTGTCTCGCAGGCACGTCAAACGAATTGATGATACCTAGTAACACACTGAGGGCTAAAATTTGCCATACGGCAGCATGGTTGGTAAGGGTTAAAACGGCGAGTAAAACCGCCTGCAGCATGGAAGCTGTTTGGGTAATTAATAATATTTTGTAGCGGTGATATCTATCAGATACAATGCCGCCAAGTAATGAAAAAACAAGGGATGGAAATTGCGATGCAAAGATGGACAAACCCAACATCAGCGCAGAATGTGTTAAGGAATAGATAAGCCAACTTACGGCTGTTCGCTGCATCCAAGTGCCTATTAAAGACAAAGATTGGCCGCAAAAAAATAGGGTATAGTTTCGGCTGCGAAAAGCTCGAAAAGTATGGTTCCATCTGTTTGTTTTCATAAGTATCGTAGGCGGTTGCGTGATTGATTATGTTAGCGCTTAGCGCTCAAAATGTGATTTTAAAAGTGGTTTACCACAGATATTATATTGGATGAGAATATCACGCTTCTATTTTTTAGGTTGCTAGGAATAGGAATTGAATTTAACTATCAAATATTTATAACAGTTATTATCAATAATGGTTGATGATGATGGCTGATTGCATGTAAAAATGGGGTGGTACTTGGTACTAAGTATGCATGTATGGGTTTATAAAATAATGATGGTGTTATGGAAAAGTGTGGTAAACTGGTTGGCTTGTAACCATGATTCGCTAGTGAATAGCAAATGCCAATTTAATTTATGTTCGAAAATGCAAGAAAGCTAGTAAAAGCTTAGCAAAGCCTCATGTAAAGAGAGGCAGAGCAACTGCGCTAGCTTTCTTTACCCCAATCTTGCTACTCCTTCATAGGCGTCATGGTTCTTATTTCTGGAAAATCTTTGTTCCATTCACGGGTGATGGGCTTGGTGGTAGGGGTAATAAATATTTCTAAAATTAAGGAGACGGTTGCTTCTTTTAAATGACCACCATATAGTTTATAGTCTGGACCTGCCAACGCAATATGGCTGTGTACAATGGGTTTGTTCTCAAAATATCCCAAATTGCCTGTTAAAGAGATCACTTCCATGGATGGGTTGAACGTTTGGTATACGTATCGCTTTTCGTCGATATTGTAGTAGGCTACTGTTACCGCTTTCACAGCGCCAATAGCAGTAATGCTGGCACCTGGTAGTTTTTCTTTGGCCATGAATGCGTTTAAACTTGCAATTACTGGCTGTCCGCTCTTTAAAACCAATAAATAACCATTGCCATCCTTACGATAGTCTAATTCGGTATCTACTTCTTTATTGATTGGTTGTTTAAGGGTGTCTTGGGCTGTCACTCGATTAACAGTGCAAGTTAGAATGAGTAAAAAGCATAAGTACTTGATAGGCATTATTGTCGTTTAAGAATTGAAATTACAGCTAAATTCACAAAACATTTGTTGGCTGCTTCGTTGATGTGGTATTTTTGGGGACAGTCCTTAAGTTTGAGCGGAAATGGGTTGTGAGGATAACAACTTAGGTGGCGGTAAACTAACTGATAAGGCGTATATTCATTTTATACTTCAATCATAAAGGGGCCACGACCAAAAACACTTTAAGATTTGTATTGGTACTATTTGGATTTTTTAAGATTTTGCTTGTAATAATCTTGCATATTAGGAAGTTTGCTAAGAGGATCAATACCTCTACAATATCTAATGTAGCAGTCTTGTATATGTACATCATGAACCAACTTTTTAAACACCCCTTTTTTCGAGTT
Source organism: Parasediminibacterium paludis (assembly GCF_042651445.1). Classification (NCBI taxonomy): domain Bacteria; kingdom Pseudomonadati; phylum Bacteroidota; class Chitinophagia; order Chitinophagales; family Chitinophagaceae; genus Parasediminibacterium; species Parasediminibacterium paludis. The sequence goes on along the minus strand of NZ_JBHSDC010000024.1, from coordinate 8,941 downwards.
TGATTTTTTAATAAAGCGGTAAGATTATGAAAAACTTGCCGAAACACTCGCGTATATCATTGCCTTTATAGATGATGAAGGCACCGATATTGCCAAATTTGTAGATGACATGCTGCTTTTCTGGGACGATATCACAGCAGGCAACATTAAACATGTCTGCCACGGCCTTTGGTTCTTGTTAAATGAAAATTTGTAGCCTTAAATGAGGAATAATTCTACAACTTACTATTTTCGATTGGCAACTTGCATATATATATGTAAATTCATTACTTTTAACGCTGTTTAGTTTACTTTGTACACAAATACCATACTATTACCACAATTAACTTTCTTTCTGTGCTCATCAATCAGTCAATAATACCAGATATAAAAGCAATTATTGCCAATGCACAAGACAAGGCAATTAGAGCGGTTGATACAGAAAGAACTTTGATGTATTGGAACATTGGCAAACGTATTTTTGAAGAAGAGCAACAAGGAAAAGATAGAGCCGAATATGGTGAATACCTAACAAAATATATTGCCCAACAATTAGAACCCGACTATGGTAGTGGTTATTCCAAACGCCAAATAGAACTATTTCGCCAGTTTTATCGCACATTTCCAATTGCGAACGCACTGCGTTCGCAATTGAGTTGGACACAATACAAAACACTTATACGCCTTGATAATCAAGACCAAAGACAATTTTATATAGCCGAAGCAGTAAAAAACAATTGGACAACTCGACAATTAGAACGCCAAATCAATAGCAGTCTATACGAAAGGCTTTTATTGAGCAACGATAAAGAAAGTGTTTTAGCTGTAGCAAAAAATGAGAAACTACCATCCGATGCTAAAGAGATAATCAAAGACCCAATGTATTTAGAGTTTATGGGTTTAAAACGAGAGGCATCTTACTACGAAAAAGATTTAGAACAAGCCATTATCACACACCTTCAAGATTTTCTATTAGAAATAGGCAATGGCTTTTCATTCGTGGCACGCCAAAAAAGAATACATATCGAGGGTGATGAGTTTTTTGTGGACTTAGTTTTTTATAATCGGTTGCTACAATGCTTTGTAATTATCGAAATTAAAACTACCAAGCTAACACATCAAGATATAGGTCAATTACAGATGTATGTAAACTATTACGATAGAATAGAAAAATTACCAACCGAAAATTCAACAATTGGTATTCTATTATGTGCCGATAAAAACGATGCTGTAGTAAAATTTACATTACCAGAAAATGCAAAAAACATAATAGCAAGCCAATACAAATTATATTTACCAACGGAGCAACAATTGCTTGAAGAAGTTAATAAGGAGTTAGAAAAAAGAGAGGATAGTTATTTTACTAATGAAAAAAATTAAAAGTTATTTTACAGCATTAAGAATTAATATTTTATGAATTTGATTTTAACTAACCCTTATAGAATTTTAGGTCTACTTGCTGGTGCTTCTGCAAGGGAGCAGCAACGCCAAACTACAAGGTTGATACAGTTTATTGGTGCAGAACAAGAACCAGATGATGACTTTAGTTTACCAATACTTGGAAAGTTAAGTAGAACAGTTTCTAGCGTTGAGGATGCAGCTTCAAAGCTTAATTTAGAAAGCGACAAAATAAATGCTGCATTATTTTGGTTTATTAATGGCAATGAAATAACCGACGAGCCAGCTTTCGATGCTTTAAAAGATGATAATCCTTTAGATGCATTAAACATTTGGTCAAAGCTTACTGATGTAAACGATGTTACAAATAAAAATTACTCAGCTTTTATAAATGCCTCTACTTATAAATTAAAAATTGCATTTTCAAGAGTTCCCTATGTTATAAGTGCATTAGAAGAAGGCATTGTTTTAAAATTAAAATTTCTCGAAAGTGATTTGCTCAATGAATTTGTTAAAAAAATAGTAGGGATAACATACAAACCTAAAAAAGAGGATTTACAAAAATATTTCTTATCTCAAATTCAATTTGAATTAGAAAAAACAGAACAATACTCTTTCGATAAATTTTTAGACATCATTAGTAAAATTGAGTTTTCTGGCAAAGAAGATTTCTTAAAAGAGCTTGCACAAAAGCCAATTCAACAAATTGAAAAAAAGATTGATGAAGCAAGAGAGCAACGAAAAGCAAATAAAGCAGCAGCAAATGATATAGGTATTTCATTATTTCAGGAATGCTCTGTTAGTTTAGCACAACTAAAGTCCACATTAGGGTTAAGCAATTCAAAATTTGCTGCCATATCAGATAAGGTTTCTGAAGAGGTATTGCAATGTGGTATTGATTATTTTACTTATTACAGAGAAAAAAGTACCGACCCAAGCAATGCTTCAATGAGTTTATTTAGAAAAGCTAAATCTTTAGCTGTGGGTAGCTTTGCAAAACAACGTTGTGAAGAAAATACCAACAATTTACAAGAATGGATTGATGAAAAGCCAGAGAGAGATAAGCTGAATCAAATTAAGGCTGACCTAGAATCACTGGTAGCAGTTTTTGAGGAATTTGATAATAAACAAGAAACTATTGAAAATGCTCAATCTTTGATAAATCGTTGTAGATACAAGTTAAATAATATTAAAGACGTATTGGGAAATTCTGATGAACTTTATTTGAAACTATCAACAAGAGTGGCATCACAAGCCCAAAGCTATATAATAGAAGAAGTAAATCGGGTACAGGATTTTATTCTTAAAAAAGTTCAAACTGTGTATTCCCAACATGAAAAAAGGGTCTGTTTTGATGTTCTGAAGATGAAACTAAAAGAAGCTTGGGATGTAAGTAATTCGATAGGCACTCTAGATATGGAGTATGATTTTAGAATTAACCGCTATAACAAAAACAAAGAGTCATTACGTGGGCTTTGTGACCAATTACAGGTCAGCACTTCATCTTATTCCGCACCATCTAATTCAGGTAGCACATCAAGCACAAATAAATCTTCTACAAGTCAAAGCAAAACAAATCGGCAGAGCGATTTTAATTTTGGTGATAATGCTTGGTGGATTTTAGGTTTAGTAGGTTTGGTGATAGGTGCAGCTGCTGGCGAAGGTGGTGGTGCTGTAGTTGGTGCTATCATAGGTGCAGTTATTGGTTCAAAATTTAAAGACTAAAACAATGAAAATAACAACAACATTACTATTTGCATTTGTGTCACTTAGTGTTTTTTCTCAAAGTGTTGACACCTTAAAAAGTATCAAAGCATTAGAAACAAAGTTAAAGTCGCTAAATGCAGAGCTTACAAATCGTATAGAAACGGTAAGTAAAGTAACTCAGCTAAACGCATCTTTAATTGATAGTTTACAAAAGCAAACAGTAGTAAACAGCAATGAAATTGCAGGAGCTAATCGGCAGTTAGGGATAAAAATCAGCAATACCGAAAGCAGTATAAATCAAAAAATTCAAACTTTAGACAACTCGTTAAGCAAAAGCACTCTTTATTGGGTTATTGCTTTTTTAGCTACAGTTTTACTCTCTGGCGTTGTTTATTTTCTTTTAGGCAAACGCATTAAAACAGGCAAATCAGATGTTGAAGAACAAATTTCTAAAACAAAAAAAGTCCTTGAAGAAGAGGGAATAAAACTTGATACCAAATTAACTGAAGTTTTAGAAACACAATTGAAAATAGTACAAGCAGAACGAAACACAGCAGCAGCAAGTAATACAGAAGAAGCCGACCATTCATTAGCACTAAAAGTAGCAGATGAAATAATGAGAATTAATAAAAACCTTTCTAATATGGATGCAAATACCAAAGGCTTAAAACAGCTTGGTGCATCAGTTAAGAGAATAGAAGACAACTTTGCTGCAAATGGCTATGAGATGCCTGAATTATTAAACAAGCCTTTTGATAAGAGAGATAAAATGATTGCCAATATGGTAGAAGATGACAATCTTGAGAAAGGAAAAGAAATGATCACTAAAATCATTAAACCACAAGTAAATTTCAGAGGCATTATGATACAAGCTGCCCAAGTTGAAGTTTCGGTAGGTACTAAATAAAAAAAATATTTAAAAAAATGCGTACAAAAATTGACTACGGTATTGATTTAGGGACAACTAATTCTGCTATTGCAAGAATAGAAAATGGCAAAGCGATAATTAAAAAATCAGATACATTAAAAGATACCATACCTTCTTGTGTGAGTGTAAATAAAAAACAAGACATTCTAGTTGGTGACCCCGCTTATAATACTCTAAAAATGGATAAGCTTCGGGCTTTAAAATCGCAAAAGCAAGAATCTACAAATTCTTATTTGGAGTTTAAGCGTACAATGGGCACAGATACTTCGTATTACAGTTCCAATATGAACAGAAATTTTAGTTCAGAAGAGTTATCTGCTGAAGTAGTTATGAAACTAAAATCATTTATAACAGATGAAAGTATAAAATCTATTGTTATTACAGTTCCTGCAAAGTTTACAATGGTTCAAAAAGATGCTACAATAAAGGCAGGTAAATTAGCTGGCTTTGAACATATAGAATTATTGCAAGAACCAATAGCTGCATCAATGGCTTACGGTATTGATGCTGTTAATAAAGACGGCATTTGGCTTGTTTTCGATTTTGGTGGTGGAACTTTTGATGCAGCTTTAGTAAAGGTGGAGGATGGAATAATGAAGGTAATTGATACTGAGGGCGACAATTGGTTAGGGGGTAAAAACATTGATGAGGCTATATTGGATGAAATTATTCTACCTTATTTAGAGTCAAATTTTTCTATCAATGATATTTTATCTGATACTTCAAAAAAGGAGATCTTAAGGAACTCTGTTAAATTTTATGCCGAAGATTGTAAGATCCAAATGTCTTTTAAAGAATCGTACAACATTTTAACAAATTTAGGGGAATTGCCATTTGAAGATGAAAATGGCGAAGAGCCTTCCTTGGATATAAATATTACTCAGGAAACGATGCAAAATGTAGTCGGTCCCATTTTTCAAAAAGCAATTAATATTTGCAAAGACCTATTAAAACGTAACAATTTAAAAGGTTCTCAGCTTACAACATTGCTTCTTGTTGGTGGCCCTACTTACTCACCAGTATTAAGAAAAATGCTGAAAGAACAAATAACTGATAAGGTTAATACTTCTATAGACCCAATAACTTGCGTAGCTACTGGTGCAGCTTCTTTTGCATCTACAATTAGTATTTCTGAACAAGTAATTGAACAAACAAGAGATAAAACAAAAATTCAATTAGATGTTAAGTATGAAGCTACAACAGTTGAATTGGATGAAATGGTTAGCTTAAAAATTTTAAAAGATAAAACAATAGGAACTATACCTGATAAGGTTTTTGCAATTATTTCACGTGGTGATAAAGCTTGGGCAAGTGGTAAAAAACAAATAACTGAAAGAGCAACCTTATTCGATGTACAACTAAATGCTGGTGCTTCTAATTCTTTTGAAATTTCTATTTATGACGAACAAGGGAACAATTTAGATAGTCAGCCAAATACATTTAATATTTTACAAGGTTTCAATGTTGGGCAAGCCACATTGCCTTACTACATAGGCATTGAAATATTTGATAGTGTTTTAGAACAGGATGTTTTTATGCCCATTAATGGTCTTGAAAAAAACAAAGAAATCCCACCAAATGGCTTAACGGGTGTATATAATTCTTTAAAAACACAAAAGCCCATCAGACCAGGTATTGCAGCAGATAGTATAGTTATCCCTATCTATCAGGGTGACTATAATGCAAAGCATACAAGGGCAATTTATAGCGAACATATTTTTGATGTAATTATTAGTGGAGAAGATATTCCTGCTTTATTGCCAGAAGGAAGTGATGTTGAAATTACTTTAAAAATCAACAGGTCAGAGGGTGCAACGCTATCTGCATTTTTTCCTTACCTGAATCATACAGAAGAAATTCCTGTTAAGTTTGAAACTAAATCAGCATTAGATGCAAATAGTATTCGTAATGAAATTGTAAAAGCAAAACGCCAAGCCGAAAAAGTTAATGCCCAGCAAATCAAAGCGGAGTTAAAAGTAGTTGAAGAAAAATTAGAAAATAAAGGTGGTAGTGATGCTGGTAGGCTTGAAGTATTAAGTAATTTAAGAGAGCAATTAAGACATTTAGATAAAGTAACAGAAGAAACAGAATGGTCAAGAGTAGAAAAAGAATTAAAAGAAAACTATTATAGATTAGAAGATTTGATTGATAGAGTCAAAGCAAATGATGAAGATGAAAGAATTAACTGGAATATGGTTAATGCAAACAAAGAGGAATTAAACGGAAAGATTGAAAAATTGGTTAAAAACCCCGATGTATATGAGGGGAAAGCTGTTTTAGACGACTTAAATGGGCTAATACATACTTTAATAAGAATTGCAGCAGGTGCAGCACTATTAATGCGATGGATTAAAGAGTTTGATGATGAGTTCAATGATATTCAATGGAAAGACAGAAATAAAGCAAGAACCATTATAAATAAAGGATTACAGATGATTCCTAATAATCCATCAGAGGAGCAATTAGAGAATGTATTAAGCCAAGTCAGAGATGAAATGGCAACAACACCTGAAAACGAAGAAAGAAAAATGAAATTAACTAACAGATAAATTTTATAATGAGTACAACAGGAAATAAACAGCTTGATAATATACTACAAACATCGGATGAGTTTTATATGTGTGAAGCAATGCAGCGGTTAATCGCACACGAGTATGGAGAAAATTGTTTTCAATTAGTTTGTTATGATATGTCTTGTGGTTGTGAACAAGTTGATAGGTGCGACTTAAACGAAGGAGAAACTATTAAAAGCCTTTACCCAGAGGCTATTGAAATTTCTTTGGATGACTTTAAGGCTCAATTTATTGCTTGCGTTAATAAGCGTAATAATTTATAATAATTACACAAGGAATTATCTATGCAAAGTACATTAACTAAATCACAGGTTGTAAATGGTTACACCGTTGTACTTTTCATTAAGCAAGCTATTAATGCAGAAACTTATAGAGTGAAAGGTAATGATGGGAAACTTTATTTTCTAAAGTTATTCAATTATTCAAAACTTCATAGAACTGCATTTGATGGAGACGGTAATTTGTTAGAAATAGAAATACTTAAAACAATATCACATCCAAACATTGTAGCTTATAAAGACAGTGGTGAGTTAATTATAGACAACAAAAAATTTAGCTATCTTGTTCTAAACTTTATTGCTGGCGAAACACTAGCAGAAAGAATAGCAAGAGAAAATATTTCATCGTTGTATGATGCTAAATTATTTGTGTCAGGTATTTTAAATGCTTTAAAATATTTGCATTCTCAAAAAGAACCAGTAATACATAATGAAGTTACACTTCAAAATGTTATGCTTGATTTATCAAGCATAACACCAATCCCTAAACTCATTGACTTTGGTTATGCTCGTTTGTTTCATCAATCCTCTAAAACATTCAATAAAGAAGGGCTTAATCATTGGTACATAGCAACTGAATGTTTCAATAATATTTACTCACCACAATCCGATTTGTTTTCTGTTGGTGTGCTACTGTATCATTTGTTATTTCAATTACTACCTTGGTATAAAGATTTAGCTAAGTATCAAGCAGCCAAATTAAAAATAGAAGAAGTCATTATAGAACAAAGAAAAAAGCCTTTATCTTTTAAAGATATAGAAGATAAAATATTTGATTATGAACCCTACATTAATAATGTAATTAAGAAAGCATTACATCCTAATACAGAAATTAGATTTAAGTCAGCAGATGAATTTTTACAAGCATTAAACGGTGATATAGAAATTGAAGATGTTGATAAAGTCGAAATTCAAAAATCAGATAAAGAAGATGCTAATACCAAACAATTTTCTGTTAAACCAAAAGGAAAAGGATTTGACGCAATTGCAGGAATGAAAGAACTAAAAGACCAATTACAGCTTGATGTAATCGATGCTTTGCGTAATCCAAAAGAATATGAAAGATATGGAATATCCATACCCAATGGTATGTTGCTTTATGGCCCCCCTGGTTGTGGTAAAACTTTTTTCTCAAAAAGATTATCCGAAGAAGTTGGTTTCAATTTCATTGATATAAAACCATCAAGTTTGCAAAGCAAATTTGTAAATGCAACGCAAGAAAATATTGCTGCTATGTTTAAAGAGGCAGAAGAAAAAGCACCTACTATAATTTTTATAGATGAATTAGATGCTTTAGTGCCAAGCAGAGAAGGAGACCTACACCAAATGCACGCCAATGCTGTTAATGAATTTCTTGCACAAATGAATGACTGTGGTGCAAAAGGAATTTTTATTATAGGGGCTTCCAATCGTCCTGAAAAAATAGACCCAGCTATACTTAGAGCAGGTAGATTAGACAAAAAAGTTTATTTGCCACCACCAGACTTTGAAGCAAGAAAATCTATGTTTGAAATGTACCTTAAACAACGCAAAGAGGTACTAGATTTTGGTATTGATTATGATAAATTAGGACAACTTACAGAAAATTTTGTTTCTGCTGACATAGAGTTATTAGTTAATGAAGCATCAAGAAAAGCATTGAAGGATAAAAGCAGAATTTCTATGGAAACATTAGAATACACCATTAAAAACAACAAGCCAACAGTAAACTTATCTGAACTGAAAAAATATGAAACATTAAAAACTGTTATGGAATCTGGTGAAGATGTTTTTAATAAAAGAAATCCTATTGGGTTTAAACGTTAAAATTATACATTATGGACACAATAACACTTGATAAATTATTACTCAATACAGCATTTTGTTGTATGGCTTGTGATGGCAATATTGACCCCAAAGAAATTGAACTAATAAAATCTATGTGTTCAAATTCCCCCTTTTTGTTGTTTATAACTTTCGAGATGAAATAAACTCTTTAGTAACTCAATTAAATACAGGCGGCAAGGAATTTCTGTAAGCTCCCCTGAATCTCGCTCATTTAAAAGTTGACAAAAATGTTAACTTTAAATGACCGATAT
>NZ_JBHSDC010000023.1:0-3400 GCF_042651445.1 Parasediminibacterium paludis | reverse complement strand
AAGACCTCATGCTTCGCTTGGCTATGTACCACCAGCTGAATACCTTAAAATCCAAATCCTATAAAAAACTGAAAACGGAGAATTTTATACTTTTGAATGTAGCGGATTTTAGGGGAGCTTACAGTTTGATAAAATTCTATCGAAACCTGTTATAAAGCTAGTCTAGATAAAGACTAACTGACATTTATAAACTTCTTAAATAGGTTGCCATTTATAAGGTGTTTATTAGTATAAACTATTTCACAATCAAGAGTGAGCGTGAACATGTATTTAGAAGCGAAAGAACCTTTGTGCATCAACGCTTCAATACTATTGATGTATTCGTTTTTCTGTTCCGTGATAAGGCTAGCATTTTGAAATTCTAATTTCTTTACAAGCAAGCTTCTTTCGGCTTCTAAATGCTTTACTGTAACTAACAGGCTAGCGTGTTTATTTTCATCCTGCTCATTTAGAAAAATAAGGGTGTCATTAAGTAAAACATCATCCCATTTTATTGGTCTGATATTGATTGGCTTATCAATGATACCTTGGCTAAATTGAGAATAATAGTCATTTAAAACATTACAGAGTTTAGAGATCATTATTGGTGATTATTTATGGTTAAATTATGACTTTATAATTGGTTAGAGTGTAAATTTCAGATATCTTAATCTTCTTTTACCTGAAAGCCTTTACCTCTAATACGATTTTAAATTATTAACTTTGTTACACTTTTATTTGTTTCAATATTTATCCAATATTTTAGAAAGCTTTAATTAAAAATGGTCCCACGGTTGCAGATTACGAAGATTTATCAAGCCTTGCCTTACTTCCATTCCGTTTAAATCCCTAGATAATCTTGCGTTGCCCCAAATGAACTTAATTAATGTTGCATATAAATTAAATAATAGCTACATCAGTTAATATGAGTTGGCATCTTTGGAAATATGGATATGATCCATTAGAATTTCGTTCGAATGGAAACTTGTATATATATATATTGGTTATCCAATCCGTTTTATTTTTCATATTTTCAGAATCAATTTCCTAAAATTTCAAAATAGCGTTCATATCTTTAATCCAAAAGTTCGTACTCAAGGTAGGCATGTCCACTTTGTAGGCAAACGCAATTATTTGTAAGCATCTTTACAAAAAAATAAATCCCCAACCCTTTTCGTTATATTTGATAAATACTTTGCAAAATCAACGTTGATTTGTAGTAGCATCTTAAGCTAGTAATTAAAAAAACCGTATCCATTTTATAAAATGAATATTAAGTTGAAATATCCAATACCAGCAAACGAAGAAGAGCGCCTTTGGGCATTGAGCGAATTTGATGTAGATTATACCGAAGTATCGCATGTGTTTAAAGACTTGGTGCTCCTTGCAGCTAAAATTGCAAAAACGGAGGTATCGCTTGTTAATTTGATAGACTCATATACGCAATGGTCTGTAAGTAATCATGGCTTGCCGATAGAGCAAATGGAAAGAACAGAATCAGTGTGTCAATATACCATTACTACAAATGATTATTTTGAAGTAAAAGAGCTGTCAAAAGATGAGCGTTTTAAGGATAAAGCCTACGTGGTTAGCGATCCAAAATTGGACTACTATTTTGGTGTACCATTAACTACAGAACAAGGCTATAACCTTGGTGCTTTGTGTGTTATGGATAAAACGGTTAAAGATTTATCTCCAGAAAAAATTGAGCTTTTAAAAATTGTTGGGAAAGAAGTCGTTAACCGTTTGGTAGCATTAAAAACGATACAGGAACTAAAAGCGCAAGCTACTGCTAAAGAAGAATTGCGGAAAAAAGTTGCCCACGATATCAGAGGCCCATTAGGCGGCATTATCAGCCTTACGCAGATTATTAGCATGCAAGGCGAGAATAATAAACTTAGCGACGTGCTTGAGTTTATAAATATGATTCAAAAAGCAGGCACTTCTTTATTAGACCTTGCTACCGAAATATTGAACTCAGAAGATAAACAAATAAACACAAAATCAAGAGAAGCTTCTGCAGATGATTTTAGCCTTGAAACTTTTAAGCAAAAATTGGAGCGTTTATATCTGCCGCAGGCCAAAAATAAAGCTATTAACTACACTGTTAGCCTTGTGCCAGAAAGTGTAGATATGCCTTTTCCAAAAAATAAATTATTGCAGATTACGGGTAATTTAATTACCAACGCCATTAAGTTTACACCAGCAAATGGTAGCGTTAGTGTTATGCTTGGCTTGTCGAATAGTGCTCGCCAGCAAATACTAACCATTAAAGTAGCTGATACAGGTGTTGGATTAAATAATGATGCTGTTAAACAGATATTATCTGGGAATAAACATACTTCAGATGGTACTGACGGTGAAGCTGGTTTTGGTTTTGGTCTTGCACTGGTAAAGCGCTTGGTTGACGACCTTCATGGTACAATGCATATAGATTCTGTACCGAATGAAGGTACTACATTCACTATTTCATTACAATGGACAAACTAATTTAAGACACATTAATATTGTGAACCTTTGTTAATATAAGATAACAACTTTGCTTAGCCCTAATATTGAAAATACAAAAGCACCATGATGGGCGAACTGAACACCGAAAAAGCAAACGTACTTATTGTAGAAGATGATAGCTTTTCGCAAACCATACTCAATATGTTTTTAAAACAGCAGTACTGCACTGCTGTAGCCGATAACGGTAGTGAAGCATTAAATATATTGCAAAGCGGTTTTATGCCACAGCTTATTATTTCAGACCTACATACGCCCGAATTAGACGGCTTTCAATTACTGGAAATTCTAAAGGCAAATCCTTTATATCAAGCTATACCATTCGTCGTACTTTGTGGTGATGATAGTGAAGTGCAAAAAATTCGTTGTACAAAAGCTGGTGCTGCGGCGTTTGTTGTAAAACCTTTTAATCCTACAGTACTTGCTTCACTTATCGATACACTACTTAAAAAGAATTAAACCAGTTTTATAATAGGCATTTAAAGTAAATCAATGATGACTACATGCTTTTCTTTAAAGTATTGTAATTTGTAATCAGATCGTTTTGGGTAGACAATTTTTATCGCATCTTTTTTATTTAGTTTAGTGATTTCCTTTGCACCAATAAAGCTTGAATAATGTTCCCGCATCTATCAATAAAATCCATTTGTGAGTATGTCATTAAAATGGTTTATAAAATGCCTGTCTCAACCATTTGCGCAATATTTTAAAAAAAATAGAAACTTCGTTAAATTAAATTTGGTGGTATGATTGGTGTTGTTATCTTTGCCGCCCGTTCGGAAGGCGGGGTAGTTCTTGGGGGTTAAGGAAGCGGTATAATTGGTTGTAAATCAGGTGGTTATAGTACTAAGACTGGTAAAAAATACATTTACTGAATAGAATAAAAATTATTTGGTTTAAATAGAAATAAAGT
>NZ_JBHSDC010000022.1:377239-436591 GCF_042651445.1 Parasediminibacterium paludis | reverse complement strand
ATCCTATAAAAACTGAAAACGGAGAATTTTATACTTTTGAATGTAGCGGATTTTAGGGGAGCTTACAGGGACTTATAAACCCACATCAAGACTTAAAAGCATTAAAACATAATTCAAGTGCTTTAAGTATTCAAGACTCATATTATTTTCACAATGGACAAGTTGAAACAACATCAAAAACAGTAAAAGAAATTTTTAACGACTTTAAAAAATATGGACTTCCATTTTTAGACAAACAATTTGCAATCCTAAAATCGAACTCAATTATTCAATGTGGTTTTGACTACATAGACAACTTACAGACTGACAAAGAAAATCTAAAAAGAGAAATTACAGAAGAACTTAATAAAGCTGGACTTTTACTTTCAAGTATCAAACACCCTATTTATCTTGATCTAAAAGACAAATTGCAATCTGTTAGTGGACAAAGTAAAGAAGACAGACAAAAAATACCGAAAACGGCAAACGAATTATTAGAACTATATTGGACAAGGTGAAAGAACAACTGCCCACAACACGAACTGTGTAAAAAACCAAATAAATCAGGCAAAATTTTTTGAGTAATTATCGTTGTACAAAGTACCAGATTTTACGACTGCAAAAACCAGCCCGCTCTTCGGAATGTTCGTTTACGGCATCCGAAGTTGCGTTAAAGCAGATGTGTCATCTACCTTATGCTACCTATCACTTAATGCCAACAGCCCTTTTCTATTACCTTAATAGTCGCAAGCGCTGCTATACAAATATTCTTCTGCTTTTACTGCAATACCTGCCCTCACAGGATTTTGAGGTATATAGTACCATTTAGTTTCAAAAAATCCTTGCGATTCTATCAGTGTTTCGGATTATGGCATCAGAAATGCCTTTTATTTATACTTCGACTTGCCCTTGCGGAACAAGTCGAAGAGCGGGTACCTACAGTCTTGTTGTAAGAAATACTTCCGCCATCATGCATCTAGCGCTGCCGCCGCCATTGGTTTCTATAGTGGCAATATCTGCATGTATGATGGGTTGATAGCTTTCAATGGTTGCTATTTGTTCAGATGTTAAACTGTGGTAAGCCTGACTACTCATGACCAAAAAAGCGTTGCCTTGTTGGTTACACACTTGTAGCATATTGCCTGCAAAATGATTCATTTGGTGAAAACTAATATCAATAATGGTTTTGCCGCTATTTTCTATTGATTGTACCACCTGATTTTTCTCAGTATCATTAGTAATACTAGCCAAACATATCACCACAAATTGATCAGCCACACACATCATCACATTGGTATGATAAATGGGGCTGCCATTTTCATCATTGGCGATAAAAGCAACGGGTGTGTAATCAAATTGCTTGCAAAATAATTCTAGTAAACCCTTATCGGTTCTCGGTGATAAACAAGCATAAGCAATTTGCTTCTCTCTATCAAGCACCATACTACCTGTGCCTTCCAAAAACAGATGATTGGCTTCGCTACCCGTGAAATCAATAGTACTATCTACTACAAATTTTTCATCGATAGCATCTAACACATGCTGCTTTCTTTCTTGCCTACGGTTTACGGCAAACATGGGGTATAAACAAATGCTGCCATTGCTGTGAAAGGATATCCAATTATTGGGGAAAATAGAATCGGGTGTGTGTGGTTCTGCCGTGTCTTGCACAACAGTCACATCAATACCATGCGCTTGCAATTTGGCTACAAAAGCATCAAACTCTTGTAAGGCTTTTTCTTGCACCGATGCATCGTTGCTTGCTACCTGAAAACTGTTGTTCACAGCCGTTTCAGCGTTATAAGCAAATTGTACAGGGCGTATCATGAGTATATTAGAAGTCATATAATTATGATTAAAATGATTTGAATGAGAGGAATGAGAGGAATGATTTAAAATAGACCTTGAAAAAAGTTGATGGACGACAGACCATAGACCATGGACAGTGGACTATCGACTATTAACTCACAACCCCTCCCTCAACAACGGCATACTCATACAATGAAAACCACCTCTTGCTCTTGACAGTTCTGCTGAAGGCATAAGAATAACCGTGTCTGTAATGGTATTTACATCCATAGTTCTTGCTTCTAGTTGGGCTATTAAATCTTTGGCATAAATAACGCTAAAACCATTGTCTTTAAAGGCTTGTGTGGTTTTATCGTTTCTATCATAACCCAATACCACACCTTCTTTTAGCGCTAATAAATTGCAACTATCTGTCCATTGTTCTCTGGCGCTGTAAGGAAACTCGTTGTTACCACTAAAGATGATTTTTACTTCTTCCTCACAATGCAAATCAGTCTTGCTGATGTCTATCAATAAATCTTCCAAGCTATCAAAACTGATAGGATTATCAGGGCATTTTTTATGAAACTGTAGTATCTTAATTTTCTCTTCTTTCTTTATTTCCAAAATACGCTCAATAGCATTTTCATCTTCGTGCTTTACCGCCTTACGAGAAAAATTGCCTAGCATCACCCATACATTGCGTTTTACCTGCGTAAACACAGTGTCAATGTGCATGTAATCGCGTTTTTTAGGAATTTTTACAATGGTTACTTTGTCTACAATACCTTTCTCAAACATGGTATTGGTAATTTTTACCGCCGCTTCAGAAGAGGTACGTTCGCTAACGCCTACCAATAAATGTTTATCACTTACCACCATAATATCACCGCCTTCAAGCGTTACTTTTTTATCGTCATCTTCTTTTGGCAATAAAAAGCTGTACTGACTATCGCTTAGCTCAATAATATTGTCTTTATAATCTGCAAATAATGGGTGATTGAAGAAGATATATTTTGCCAACAACGCTTCTCTTGTACGAGCTTTTTTGGCAGGCTTGTTCAGTAGTACATAATTATTAATCGTAATGCCTATATCTCTTGTAAAAATAAAATTTGGAATAGGCGCAAATAACAACTGCTTTTCGCTAGAAGTGCCAGACACAAAGGTTTTAGCGAGTTCTTTAGCAGTATACTGTAAGAGTATTTTTTGGGTTAAATAGGTGCAGCCTTCTATGGCACAAACAGAGGATACCAACTCGGTTTTAATATTGGCATCTTCTAAAATTTCAGCGAGTAGCCATTGTAACTCTATTACTTTATCGCTTTTAAAAAACTGGTCGTTTTCGGGTTTATAAAAAGCCCTGTCATTGGCTTCACTATCTATTTCAGCCAACTTGCCTTTTATCTTTTCTGGGTCAAGAAAATAGAGTAAAATTTTAGTATAATAATCGTACTCATTTTTACGAATGGTTTCAAGATGTACAATATCTTCAAATAACCAATCTTGCGCTTTTGAAGGCACTACTTTACCCAAGCCGCTATCTGGGCTATGTACTAATAAACGTTTAAGCGTACCTACTTCTGAGGTAACAGATATGTTTGACATAAGGTGAATTGTGAATTGTGAGTTGTGAATTGTCAGTGGTAGATTGACAATAACACAAAATAAAGAACCCTAAACTACCAACTAACATCTTCGTCAGTAATCGGGCATTGAATTAAGGCCACGATACATCCATGCAAAGTGAGCTGTTGAAAACGATATGGTAGTGCAGTGCTGCATAAAGTGGAGGCAATTTACAGTTTTCCTGCTAAAGGATTGCTACCGTTAATAGTTCCATAACAGGCAATGGGAATAAAACGTGTAAACATATCTTCGCTATACCAATCTTCTTTGTGGGTTTTACGAATTACATCTTTGTGTTGGTGCAAGTTGTAAGCAAAGTTTTTCATATCGGCTTTGCTATCCCAAACGCTAAAGGTTGCTTGCTTTATAAATGGTACTTCACCTATGCCAAAAGAAGTGATAAAACCTTTAGCAGTCAACATTTGGCTAGCTACTGCATCTACATTTGTCCAAAAGTTTTGCAGCTTGCTTAAGCGAATGGTAGCTCTTGTTAAAACTGCAATTACACCATCATAATCTGTTTGTTTGGGTAGTTTGCCAAATACGGCTTTGCCATCCCAAGTACCATGGCCTTCTATTGGCTGTAATACAATGGTTAATACTTCTGCACGAAAGAACTTAAACCAAGCGCTGAGAAAGTTTGGAATTTGGGGTTTGGCGTTTTGGGTGTTATGTTCATGGTTTTCTGTTCTTAGTTCTCCGTTTTTTGCTCTTGGTTCTTGGCACTTGTTACTTGCGTCTTGGCTTTCTGTCTCCTTGCCTTTTACCTCCTTGCCTTTTACCTCTTCACCACTGGCTATTGACCATTGACTATTAACTACCAAAACTGCCCATTGGCGCCAATCGGGTGATTTATCGAAGGTGCCGTTTTTACCACAGCCCATTAACTTGTAAAAGCTGATTTGTTTACTGAGAAATAATGGAACATGAAACACTGCCATCGATAAAAAACCAGCCCAGCCAACATACTTCGGGTAACGAACAATGGTTAAGGTACAATTCATGGGGTAAATGTAATGGGTAAATGTTGAGCAGCGTACTAAGCGATGCAGTGTGCGACGCAACGAAGCTACATTATTAAACAAAGGCTGGTTACAAAAGCCTTCCTACCGTTTTAAAAAACTTAGCAAGTATAAATGCGGCTCATTAATTACTTTTACAACATGCTGAAATTACTCACCATACTTTGGAACAGTTTTAAGATGGCTTTTCAGGAGTTGAAAGCCAATAAATTACGCACCAGTTTATCGCTACTAGGCATTACGTTTGGTATATTTTGTATCATCGGTGTATTAGCTACCGTAGACAGCTTAAAGCGCAAAGTGCAGGGCGATTTAAAATCGATTGGCTCTAATAGTTTATATTTAGACAAATGGCAATATGGCGGCGGTAACGACTACCCTTGGTGGAAATATGCTAACAGGCCCGTACCTAAATATGAAGAAATGCAGTTTATTAAAGCCAAATCTTATCTTACAGGTAATATTGCTTTTTTATGTAGAGGCAATGGCAATGCGAGTTATAAAGACAATCAACTAAGCGGGATTTCATTTTTTGGCACTTCGGAAGATTTTAGCAAAATACAATCGTTGGAAACCGATCATGGCAGATATCTTTCAAGTGGCGAATTTGACAGAGGCACCCCAACAGTGGTGGTTGGCAGTGAAATAGCTACACAATTGTATGGCAAACCAGAGATAGCTGTAGGCAAAGAACTCACTTACAATGGTAGAAAACTAGAGATTGTAGGAGTTCTGAAAAAACAAGGGCAATCCTTGGTAAATATTTTCGATTTTGATAATGCCGCCATTACCTCCTATAAATATTTTACCAGTATTTACGAGGCTGATAAATCGCAGCCATCGATATTAATACAAGGCAAGGATGGGATTACTACTAAGGCATTACAAGAAGAATTAACAGGTGTGGTAAGACAAATCAGACGCTTGAGTCCGTCGGTAGAAGATAATTTTAGTTTAAATGATATTAGCTCTTTTGCTGAAAATACCGAGGCACTATTTGGGTCTATCAACCTTGGTGGCTGGGCTATTGCTGGCTTAAGCTTGGTAGTGGGCGCATTTGGTGTGGCCAATATCATGTTTGTAACTGTGAGAGAAAGAACAAGCCAAATAGGTTTGAAAAAAGCCATTGGCGCCAAAAGCAGAACCATCCTCACTGAGTTTTTATTAGAGAGCGCCTTTTTATGTATTTTAGGTGGGTTAATTGGCTTGGCTTTTGTGTGGATTTTAACTCAAATATTAAGTAGTTTTTTACCTTTTCCAATATATATCGCCCCAAATATTGTGATATTGGCGCTGTCGCTATGCATTTTCTTAGGCATTTTGTCTGGTATTATTCCTGCAAGAATAGCCGCCAAGATGGATCCTGTAGTGGCAATAAGAACGAAATAAAGAGCCAGTTACTGGTTACTAGTTTCTAGTAATGGAACGCTTACTTTTGCAACTCACTAGTAACTGGAAACTTGAAACCTGTAACCATATTAGCTATCGAATCTTCCTGCGATGAAACCTCTGCCTCTGTGTGTGTAGATGGTAAGATTTTGTCTAATATTATTGCCAACCAATCTGTGCATGAGGCATATGGGGGCGTAGTGCCAGAATTGGCTAGCAGAGCGCATATGCAGAACATTGTGCCAGTAGTAGATAGCGCTTTGGCGGCTGCCCATTGCCCATTATCGGCTATAGATGCGATTGCTTTTACACAAGCACCGGGCTTAATTGGCTGCTTGCTAGTAGGTACACAGTTTGCCAAAAGCTTGTCTTTAGCCCTAAACAAACCCTTGATTGCTGTGCATCATATGCAAGCGCATGTGTTGGCCAATATGATCCCCCAGCCCCTACCCGATGGTACTGTCAGTGCGCCCATCGCGTTCCCTTTTTTGTGTTTAACAGTAAGTGGGGGGCACACACAAATTGTCTTAGCCACATCACCATTAGCGCAGACCGTTATTGGGCAAACCATTGATGATGCGGCGGGAGAAGCCTTTGACAAAAGCGCCAAGTTATTAGGCTTACCCTACCCTGGCGGTCCATTGATAGACCAATATGCCAAACTGGGCAATCCGCTCGCATTTAAATTTGCCGAGCCACAGATACCTGAATTAAATTTCAGTTTTAGCGGTTTAAAAACGTCTATTTTATATTTTTTACAAAAGCAAGAAACAGGTTTTATTGCAGCCAACTTGCATGATTTGTGTGCGTCTATACAACATAGCATTATCACCATCTTGTTAAAGAAACTGAACAAAGCCGTACAGCAAATAGGTGTCAAAAACATTGCTATTGCCGGTGGTGTAAGTGCCAATAGCGGCTTGCGCCAAGCTTTGCAAGACATGGGAAAAAAGAAGGGCTGGAAAACCCATATACCCGCTTTTGAATATTGCACCGATAATGCGGGTATGATTGCTATCACGGGCTACTACAAATACTTAGCAGGAGATTTTACTGATTTAAATGTGAGCCCAAGTGCAAGGGCGGAATGGTAAGAAAAACGAAGAAAGCCAACTCTTATATCAGCGTTAATTGTACATGTTATGATTAACGCTTTTTTATTGATACATAGAAAAAGATATTCAAAAAATTTGAACATATCAATAAAACTATTATTTTAGTACTCCCCCCCTTAAAATATTTCTGAAGATGATAGACAAGCCTTGATACTAAATGGCGTAGTTATGTGCTGTGTGGTTGTGAGAAGTGGAAAAGGTAAAGGTATAAAAAAGCCCCACGGGGTACGCAGGACTGAGAACTCTTCGGCTTATAGCCTTATTGTGATAAGTCTTTCAGATTCAAAAATATGAAACTTAAATTTATAAACAACAATTATGGAAAAAATATTAGGACTTGATTTAGGGACGAACTCACTTGGATGGGCTTTAAGAAATACAATGCTTGTTGATAACCAATTTGAAAAGTATGGAGTATTAACTTTTGACAAAGGAGTTGGAGAAGTAAAAGGAATTGAGTTTTCGAGGGCTGCAGAACGAACCAAAAACCGTTCATTGAGAAGAAGATA
Source organism: Parasediminibacterium paludis (assembly GCF_042651445.1). NCBI lineage: Bacteria > Pseudomonadati > Bacteroidota > Chitinophagia > Chitinophagales > Chitinophagaceae > Parasediminibacterium > Parasediminibacterium paludis. The sequence goes on along the minus strand of NZ_JBHSDC010000022.1, from coordinate 429,160 downwards.
CCAAGCACATAAATATAAACTTTGGGCTACTTTAGAAATATTGATAGAGAACGACTATTGCCCACTTTCTTTAGATGGATTGAACCTATGGAGAAAGTATGAAAAAGGTAAAGGCAGAGTTTACCCATTAACAGAGGTGCATTTTAACAACTGGATAAAATTAGATTTTGATGGAGACGGCAAACCTGACTATACAAGCCCTTACCAATTAAGATTAGAACTAGCAACTGAAAAAGTTGATACAACAAATAAAGAAGGCCGGTACAAAATTGGCAGAGCATTGTATCACATTGCACAGCACCGTGCATTTAAAAGCAGCAAAAAAGTACAAGACAAAGATGAAAACACAAACGAAGAAGATTATGTAGGTGCTGAAAAGAAAAGAGCAAAATTTATTGAAGATTTACAAGCAAAACATAATGTTACAACTGTAGGCTCTGCTTTTGCAATGGAAGAAAAGTTAGGTATTCGTATACGTAAAAACTTACACCAACATGTCATTCGTAAACAATTACAACTAGAAGTAAAAAGCATTTTTGATTTTCAAGGCTTGTCTTTTTCTGAGTTGTTCAAAAAGGATATTAATAAGTCCGCCATCTTTTGGCAACGTCCTCTACGCTCACAAAAAGGAAGTGTTGGAAAATGTACACTAGAACCAACTAAATTCAGATGTCCTACTAGCCACCCATCTTTTGAAGCTTTTAGAGCTTGGTCTTTTTTAAATACAATAGAATATCGCTTAAAAGATGAAAAAGAAAGTAGGTGGCAGAAAATTCCGTTTGAAGTACGAGAAAAAATTTATCAGGAAAAATACTTCAGAATATCAGTAGCCGATTTTGACTTTACTGAAATAAGAAAACTCATTGAAAAAATCAATGGCAACGTTAAATGGGAATTGAACTATAAAGACAAAACCAATGTTTCAGCAAGTCCCATAAGTGCTAGACTTAAAGATATTTTTGGTGAGGGATGGCTAGAATTAAAAATAAATCGCACACCTAATCAAAATAGTAAGGAAAAAAAAACAGTTTACACCATTGAAGATATATGGCATGTATTATTCTCTTTTGATGACGAAGACGAGGTAAGAAATTTTGCAATTGAAAAACTTAAGCTTGACAACAAAGCGGAAAAGTTTGTAGCACTATGGTACAAAATGCCTGTTGCATATTCAATGCTTAGTTTAAATGCCATCAATAAGATTGTGCCTTTTTTACAACAAGGGTTTATTTACACAGAAGCTGTTTTGTTAGCAAAAATGCCAGATGTTTTAGGTAAAGAGATTTGGGATGAAAACAAGCAAAACTTAACCGAATCAATTGGGGTTTTTATACAACAAAACAGGGATGAGAAGAAAATATTAACGATCGCAAATGGCTTAATTGCAGCGTATAAATCGCTGGACAATACACTAAAATTTGCAGAGAGAGATTATGCTTACTCTTTAAAAGAAGATGATAAGCAAGATGTTCTAAAAGCTTGTATTAATACTTATGGAATAAAGACATGGGATGAACTAAATGATGACGAAAAGCTTGCTGTCGTTAATAAAGTTGGATCTGAATATCAATCGTTCTTCTTAGATTCTACACGAAGTTTTAAGAAACTACCACACTTATTAGAAACACTTAAAAATATACTTAAGGACAATTTTGATTTGGATGAAAAGCAGTTGAATAAACTATATCACCCATCTCAAATACAAATATACCCACACGCTAAACAAAAATATTACGAACAATATAAAGCCAATCTTACTTTATTAGAAAGCCCTAAAACAAGTGCTTTTAAAAATCCAATGGCAATGCGTACACTATATGAATTACGCAAGCTGATTAACTATCTAATTATAACTGAACAAATTGATGAAGAAACCAAAGTAACTGTCGAAATAGCTCGTGACCTTAATGATGCAAATATGCGTTGGGCAATTGAAACTTACCAAAGGCAAAGGCAAGAAGAAAATAAAGAGTTTGCCAATGCAATCGTAGAGCTGTTAAAGGAGTTCCCATCTGGTAAAGCTGACCCAAATAGCAATGAGGACATTGACAAATTTCGTTTATGGTTTGAACAAATGGATGACGAAATCATCAATGATGGTAAAGGCGAGTACTCTAAACATGAGTGGACTAACACCAAATCAAAAGTGTATAAACAAGTCGCAGCAGCAAAAGAAATGATTGAAAAATACAGGCTTTGGAAAGAGCAGCAATGCCAATGTATTTATACAGGAAGAATGATTAGCATAACAGACTTATTTTCTGAGAACAACACCGACTTTGAGCATACTATTCCTAGAAGTATTTCATTTGATAATTCGTTGGCTAATCTCACTATCTGCGATTTTGATTACAATAGAAATATTAAGAAAAATAAATTCCCTGCCGAATTACCAAACTATACTGATGCTGTAACCATCAATGGCAAAACATATTCAGCTATTAAACCACGACTTCAAAAATGGATTGAAAAAGTTGAGTCAATTAAAATCAACATTGATTATTGGGTAAAGAAATCAAAGCAAGCTGCTGATAAAGATGCAAAAGATAAAGCAATTAAACAGAGGCATTTGTGGCGTTTTGAATTAGAATACTGGCAAAACAAAGTAAACCGCTTTACCATGACTGAAGTAAAAAGCGGCTTCAAAAACAGCCAATTAACTGATACGCAAATCATTTCGAAATACGCCTATCACTATTTAAAAACGGTGTTCAATAAAGTTAAAGTACAGAAAGGAAGCATAACAGCAGAATTTAGAAGGGTTTATGGCATACAACAGAAAGATGAAAAGAAAGACCGCAGTAAACATAGCCACCATGCAAAAGATGCTGCTATACTTACCTTAATTCCTATTGATGCAAAAAGAGAAGATATACTAAAAAAGAGTTACGAGCAATTTGAAAAGTATAGGCATCAATACACTGAATCGCCTTACTATGGTTTTAAACCAAGCCATATTGAAGAAATAGAAAGCAATATTTTAATTAACACTATTTCAAAAGACCAAGCCCTTACGCCAAGTAGTAAAAGAGTTAGGGTAAGGGGTAGAAAAGTTTATTTAAAAGATGAACAAGGAAACCCAAAAGAAAAGTGGAGTAAAGGAGATAGCGTTAGAGGACAATTGCATTTAGATAGTTTTTATGGTAAGATAAAAGTTGTAGAAAGAGATAAAAACAATTATCCCCAAAAAGATGAAGAGGGTAATTGGAAATACATTGAAAAAAATGACGGGTTTAAATTTGTGAAAAGGGAACTTGTTGATAAAGATTTAAAAATTGAAAATATAGTTGACCCACATGTAAAAGCGATTTTCATCAAACAAATGAATGGTAGGAATTTAGATAAAACGCTAAAAGAAGACCAATCTATTTGGATGTTGAAAAAGAATGGCGAGAAAGCCCACGCCATCAGGCATGTAAGATGTTTTGCAAATGATGTAACCGACCCACTAGCTATTAAAAAGCAAAGCCATCTTTCAAGCAAAGATTATAAAAAAGATTATTGGGCAAAAAATGAAGAAAATTATGCTTACGGTTATTACACTGATGGCGGTAAAAATAGAGCCTTTAAAATGCTTAATCTTTTAGATGCTTCTAAAATCCACTCAATGAATTCTGCTACTGATTCTGGGAAACTATTTGAAGATTTTATTCTAAAAGGTGCTACAAAACTAAATCTGACAGTTATTAAAGCGAAACAAAAAGTATTATTTTATTCATACAATAAGAATGAAATTTTTGATTTAAAAGGTGACCAAAAAGAATTGGGCAAACGATTATATGTTATTAAACGATTATTCAGTAAAACCTCAGGGCAAATCCAATTTCAGCATCATCTCGAAGCAAGAAGTGACGAGCAGTTATCTAACGCTTTTCCCAAAGAAACATATGGAGTTAGAGGGAAAAATGGTTTTTCCAAATTTGAATTAGAAAAGCAATATCCTCGTCTTTTACTTAGTCCAATTAGTTTTAATTTTTTGCTTGAAGGCAAAGATTTTGAAACAAAACCAGATGGCACAATCCGCCTATTTTATAAATAACACCAATTTTTAAACATTAAAACACAAATGTTATGGCAGTTAAGTACAAAGTGATGAAGAAGATCAATCCGCCAAAGAAAGATGACCCAAAAAAATCGTATGCTACCATTGCTAGCGAGGGAGAAATTACATTGAAGCAAAAAAGCAAACGCATTGCTGCGATGAGTACAGTTAATAGCGGCGATATTTTGGCTGTGCTAGACTTACAATTACAAATTTTAGTAGAAGAATTAAGCAATGGCAAAACTCTAAGGTTGGGCGATTTTGGCTCATTTGCTTTGTCACTATCATCAGAAGGTAAAGACACTGATGATGAAGTAACGGCTGCTGTGATAAAAGCAGCGAAAATTTTGTTTAGACCAGGTAGCGACCTGAAAAATGTTAGCCACTTTAGACTATCAAAAAGCATAGTAAAATAAGAGGCTTTTACCCATGTTTAAAAACTTCCTTTGCTTTTACTAGAAACCTCCTTAGGATTTCACCAAAACCTCCTTTGCTTTTTTAACAAACCAAAGGAGGTTTTTTAATAGTGATATAATATGATAAAACGCACCCTACACATAGGCAGCCCTTGCCACTTAAAATGTGCTAATAGTCAGCTAGTGGTAAGCTGTAGCCATGTAAAAGGCCAAGAAAATAAGCCTGACCGTTCTGTACCGATAGAAGACATAGGCATACTAGTGCTAGAACATCAGCAAATAAGTATTACGCATTATTTGCTAGACCAATTGGTAAGTAACAATGTAGCCGTAATAACCTGTAATGATACCCACCATCCTACAGGTATGTTACTACCACTAGAGGGCAATACGGTACAAAGCGAACGCTTTAGATGCCAAATAGATGCGAGCGAGCCACTAAAAAAACAACTGTGGCAACAAACAGTAAAGGCAAAAATTAACAATCAAGCAGCGGTATTTAAGCAATGGGGCTATAATGATAAAGTGTTGCTAGGGCTAGCAGGTAGTGTATTAAGCGGCGATAGTAATAATAATGAAGCTACTGCGGCAGCCTACTATTGGCAAAATTTGTTTCCCCCAGCATGGCTATTTTTTAGGCGGCGAGATGGTGTACCACCTAATAACCTACTTAATTATGGCTATGCCATATTAAGAGCTGCCATGGCTAGGGCTATTGTGGGTGCAGGCTTGCTACCCACGTTTGGTATTTTTCACCGCAACCGTTACAATGCCTATTGCCTTGCAGATGATATTATGGAACCTTATCGCCCATTTGTAGATGTAGTGGTAAGAACGATTGTAGATGAAACAAGTATTGTAGACATTCTAACGCAAGACTTTAAAACAAGACTATTGCAAGTATTAAATACCGATGTTTTACTAGACGGCAATAAAAGCCCCCTACTTGTAGCTACACAGCGCACCGCAGCCTCGCTAGCCAAATGTTTTGCAGGTGAGCAAAGGAAGATACTGTATCCAGAACTGCCATTGTCTTCCTGAGCTTGGGAAGGAACTGCCAATCAGCAGTACATAGCCATATAGATTCTTCGTTCCTCAGAATGATATCGTTATGAAACAAGAACGCCTAAACGCCTATCGCATTATGTGGGTACTCGTATTTTTCGACTTACCGACCGATACAAAAAAAGACCGCAAAGCGGCTAGCGATTTTAGAAAGAAAATTCTAGAAGATGGCTTCGCTATGTTTCAGTTTTCTATTTATGTAAGGCACTGCCCTAGTATGGAAAACGCTACCGCACACATAAAGAGAGTACAGAAGCTACTACCCGAAAAAGGTCATGTAGGCATTATGACTATTACTGACAAACAATTTGGCATGATGAAAATATACCAAGGGAAGAAGCCCGCCTTAGCAATGGATGTACCGCAACAGTTAGAATTGTTTTAAACAGCGAAGCTGTCATCCTGAGGCACGAAGGATCTGCCGAACAATGGAACAATACCGAGCATGTGAGAAAATTGCTGAAATCAGTACAAAGCCAAACAGATTCTTCCTGCGTCAGAATGACAAAAATGACAATAATATGAAACCCATAGGTACACATAACTATTACGTATACATCGTAACCAATAAAAACAAAACAGTATTGTATACAGGCGTAACTAATAATCTACAAGCAAGGTTACAGCAACACTATACCAATTCACAGCCCTTTACCCACAAATCTTTTGCTGGTAAATACAACGCCTACCACTTACTTTACTATGAACGTTTTGAGTATATACAACATGCCATAGCTAGAGAAAAAGAAATAAAAGGATGGCTAAGAAGTAAAAAAGAAGCCCTCATAAATACTACTAACCCAGAATGGCGCTTTTTAAATGGTGATATTGGTTTGTCATTCTAAACTGTGATGCTGAGCCTACGAAGAAACGCTCAACGAAGTTGTCATCCTGAGGCACGAAGGAACTGCCTAGCAATGTTGCAAAGCTGAGATTGTGAGTAAATTGCTGAACATCGGTACTACGCCTAGCAGATTCTTCCTTCGTCAGAATGACAAAAAGCCGTTCTGAAGTGTTTTCAGAACGGCTTTTTAGTAAATTTTCATTTCTAAGAAACCAGCAAAAGCATTGATACCACTACGTTTCAGCTAAGTCTGTTGGTATCAAAGAACGTTAATCTAAAGTTTGAAAGCAAATCACAACCTTATCACTGGGTAGCAAAAGATATTGAAGGTTGGTATCAAAGAACGTTAATCTAAAGTTTGAAAGCAAATCACAACTGCAATACTATCTGTATTTCTATTGATAGCGTTGGTATCAAAGAACGTTAATCTAAAGTTTGAAAGCAAATCACAACTAATAGGCCATCACGCAAAGCCACATTTACGTTGGTATCAAAGAACGTTAATCTAAAGTTTGAAAGCAAATCACAACCGTTTTGCGCTAATACTGCTGGTGCATTGCGTTGGTATCAAAGAACGTTAATCTAAAGTTTGAAAGCAAATCACAACTATAATAGTTGTCCTCCTCCACAATCTCCAGTTGGTATCAAAGAACGTTAATCTAAAGTTTGAAAGCAAATCACAACTAGGTACACATACTTTATTATCTAGTGGTCGTTGGTATCAAAGAACGTTAATCTAAAGTTTGAAAGCAAATCACAACACTTCTGCACCTGCGGCTACATCATTACAGTTGGTATCAAAGAACGTTAATCTAAAGTTTGAAAGCAAATCACAACATGCAAACGACCACGCCCATCATATAGGCAGTTGGTATCAAAGAACGTTAATCTAAAGTTTGAAAGCAAATCACAACTAATACCTGCAGCTTGCAACTGCGTTACAAGTTGGTATCAAAGAACGTTAATCTAAAGTTTGAAAGCAAATCACAACCGATACAGACAGAGAGCTGTATGCAATATTGTTGGTATCAAAGAACGTTAATCTAAAGTTTGAAAGCAAATCACAACAAGCCCGTAAACGCCGCCGTGATGGCATCTGTTGGTATCAAAGAACGTTAATCTAAAGTTTGAAAGCAAATCACAACCGTCCAAGTGTCAATATAGCTTTACAAAATGTTGGTATCAAAGAACGTTAATCTAAAGTTTGAAAGCAAATCACAACAAAGTAACTTCCTGGCATTCGTTTATTTCTGTTGGTATCAAAGAACGTTAATCTAAAGTTTGAAAGCAAATCACAACAAGTAATCAAGCTATAGTGACAGAAGTGACGTTGGTATCAAAGAACGTTAATCTAAAGTTTGAAAGCAAATCACAACCAAATACAAGTAGCACCAAGGGAATGGCTAGTTGGTATCAAAGAACGTTAATCTAAAGTTTGAAAGCAAATCACAACTAATCTTTTCGCACTCGCTCTATAACCTGGGTTGGTATCAAAGAACGTTAATCTAAAGTTTGAAAGCAAATCACAACTCAGGATCTACTTTGAAATGGTATTGAATAGTTGGTATCAAAGAACGTTAATCTAAAGTTTGAAAGCAAATCACAACTAATCTTTTCGCACTCGCTCTATAACCTGGGTTGGTATCAAAGAACGTTAATCTAAAGTTTGAAAGCAAATCACAACCTTTGTTGATAGTATTGGCAGCATTGATAAGTTGGTATCAAAGAACGTTAATCTAAAGTTTGAAAGCAAATCACAACTTCTACATGGTAAAAACCGCAATTTTTAACGTTGGTATCAAAGAACGTTAATCTAAAGTTTGAAAGCAAATCACAACGAGTGGGATACCGATCGTCACTATGTGGTAGTTGGTATCAAAGAACGTTAATCTAAAGTTTGAAAGCAAATCACAACTTGGCGAGCCAAGTAGCGGTAAAAGCAAATGTTGGTATCAAAGAACGTTAATCTAAAGTTTGAAAGCAAATCACAACTTGATTTCTTTACAAGTCAAGCAGGCGTTAAGTTGGTATCAAAGAACGTTAATCTAAAGTTTGAAAGCAAATCACAACCTTGCTTAGTTCATCCGCTTTCTGTAAAATGTTGGTATCAAAGAACGTTAATCTAAAGTTTGAAAGCAAATCACAACTATATATAGACGGTGGGTTAAGTGAAGAACGTTGGTATCAAAGAACGTTAATCTAAAGTTTGAAAGCAAATCACAACAAATTAGTTGGGCTTGCAAGAATATCCCAAGTTGGTATCAAAGAACGTTAATCTAAAGTTTGAAAGCAAATCACAACTGCAGCGGCCAAACGGTTTAAGGCAAAAGCGTTGGTATCAAAGAACGTTAATCTAAAGTTTGAAAGCAAATCACAACTTATTTAAACGCAGGTACAGCACCTTGGTAGTTGGTATCAAAGAACGTTAATCTAAAGTTTGAAAGCAAATCACAACAGGGTCAAAATTCTAGTGTATTTTCGGTCAGTTGGTATCAAAGAACGTTAATCTAAAGTTTGAAAGCAAATCACAACATACTGAATTATTTAATCTATACATACAATGTTGGTATCAAAGAACGTTAATCTAAAGTTTGAAAGCAAATCACAACAAGCTAAGGCTAAACTTTCAGAAATGGAAGGTTGGTATCAAAGAACGTTAATCTAAAGTTTGAAAGCAAATCACAACTTGAGCTTGCTAATAAGAAAAGAAGTATTGGTTGGTATCAAAGAACGTTAATCTAAAGTTTGAAAGCAAATCACAACTTAGCTAAAACACCTGTGATTGTTGAAATAGTTGGTATCAAAGAACGTTAATCTAAAGTTTGAAAGCAAATCACAACGCAACGAAAATGTGCTATATAAATTCTACGGTTGGTATCAAAGAACGTTAATCTAAAGTTTGAAAGCAAATCACAACATTCAACGCCTGTAAGATTTTTAGATGGTAGTTGGTATCAAAGAACGTTAATCTAAAGTTTGAAAGCAAATCACAACAAAAGAGCAGACAAGAAGAATCCAGACAATGTTGGTATCAAAGAACGTTAATCTAAAGTTTGAAAGCAAATCACAACTGCTAAAGCTATAGCCCGCAAAGCTTTCCAGTTGGTATCAAAGAACGTTAATCTAAAGTTTACAGATGGTTCTTCTATTCTTTTAGGTATCTGTGAATAATATTTGAAGGCAAATCACAACATGTGTACCGAGCAAGCTTCCATGAGCTTGGTAGGTATCAAAGAACGTTAATCTAAAGTTTACAGATGGTTCTTTTATTCTTTTAGGTATCTGTGAATAATATTTGAAGGCAAATCACAACTATGAATGGCGACATGTATTTCCACTCAATGTTGATATCAAAGAACGTTTATCTAAAGTTTACGGATGGTTCTTTTATCATTAAGGTACCTGTAAATAATATTTGAAAAAAGTTATCCATTAAAAAATTTCGTCTTCCCTATCTTACCATATAATAGCACCTGCTATCCCTAGCAGGTGCTATGTCTATAGTGAGTTTAGATGTCGGGACGACAGGATTTGAACCTGCGACTCCACGCCCCCCAGACGTGTGCGCTACCGGGCTGCGCTACGTCCCGTTTAGTAATGAGCGTGGCAAATATAAAAACGTTGTCAATTTCAAACTATATTGCACCAAATTTTTAGATTCTACATGAGGGTTCTTCTTCAACAAGTATTTATTGCCAATACCAACTCGCCATACGATGGCCAAGTGAAAGATATATTAATAGTAGATGGTATTATTACACAAATAGCTGATACTATTGACGTTACTGATAGCGCTACCACCATCCTTAAAGCGGAAGAGGCTATTGTAAGTAGCGGCTGGGTAGACGTATTTTCGCATTTTTGTGAACCTGGTTTCGAATACCGCGAAACGTTGGTAACAGGTGCTGCAGCGGCAGCGGCGGGTGGTTTTACACGTGTGTTTACCTTACCCAACACCCAACCTGTGGTTACCTCTAAAACAGAAGTTGCTTTTGTGGTAGAGAAGTCTAAAACATTGCCAATCACCGTACAGCCTTTGGGCGCTGTAACCAAGCAAATTGAAGGTAAAGAGCTTGGCGAAATGTATGATATGCGCTTGAGTGGCGCTGTGGCTTTTAGCGATGGTTTGCAAGCGATTCAATCTTCTGGTTTATTGTTAAAAGCATTGCAATACATTAAAGCTTTTGACGGTGTTATTATTCAATTGCCACACGATAAAAGCATTGGTTCTTTTGGCTTGGTTAATGAAGGCATTGTTTCTACACAACTAGGCTTGCCAGGTATCCCTGCGATTGCAGAGGAATTGATGATTAAAAGAGATATTGATTTATTGGAATACACCGATAGTAAATTACACATTACTGGTATTACTACTGCGAATAGTGTGGCTTTAATTGCTGCTGCTAAAGCTAGAGGCTTGCAAGTAACTTGTAGTGTAACGCCTTACCATTTATTGTACTGCGATGACGATTTGGTAGATTACGATACCAATTTAAAAACCAATCCACCGTTACGTGCTAGAGCCGATATGATGGCATTGAGACAAGCCGTTATCGATGGCCATATTGATTGCATCGCAACGCACCATCTACCACAAAACTGGGATAGCAAAACCTGTGAATTTGAATATGCCAAACACGGTATGATTGGCTTGCAAACGGCTTTCGCAGTAGTGAATCAACTGTTGCCAAGTTTATCTAATGCACAACTAAGCCATTTATTTAGCCATCGTGCAAGGCAAATATTCAGTTTGCCAGCTATGACCATTGAAGAAGGTGCTTGTGCCGAGCTTACTATTTTTAGTAGAACTGGCGAAACAACACTTACAAAAGCTACTAATAAAAGCAAATCGGCCAATTCGCCATTATTAAATAGTGCTTTAAAAGGTGAAGTGATTGGAATTATTCATAAATCGCAGTTACATTTGAACAAATAACTCATTTCCCCAATCAAAACACACAACACATGGAAACGAAAGTAACATCACCTGCTTTAAAAGGCACTTTAATAGCATTGGTATTAATTGTTTTCGGTTTAGCAATTTATTTTACTGGCCAAAGCCAAAATAAAGCACTTAGTTCAATAGGTTTAGTGTTATACGCGGTTGCTATTGCCTATTCAGCTATTTATTATGCCAAACAAAAAAATGGCAATGTAACATTTGGTAATGCTTTTGCAGATGGTTTTAAAACTTCTGCTGCAGCAACTGCCTTATTTGTGGTATATACTTTTATAGCAATAAAATTTATAATGCCAGACATTGTAGATTTATCGATTGAAGAAGCTAGAAAAAATATGGTTGAAAAGAAAATGTCGCCAGAGCAAGTTGATGCAGGAATAGCTATGACCCAAAGGCTCTTCATTCCTTTTGCTGTTGGCGGGGCTTTGTTTATATACTTAATTGTAGGTCTTATTGCCTCTTTAATTGGTGCAGCCATTGCTAAAAAGAATCCTGAAGCTTCACCTTTCGCTTAATAGAATTTGTTTTTTATGGATGTTTCTATTGTTATCCCCTTACTAAACGAAGACGAATCGCTTCCAGAATTGTGTGCGTGGATAGAACGTGTGGTTACGGCACATCAACTAAGTTATGAAGTCATTTTAGTTGACGATGGTAGCACCGACGATAGCTGGGAAGTGATTTTACAACTAGCAGCAAAAAATCCTGCGCTTAAGGGTATTAAGTTTCAACGAAACTATGGTAAAAGTGCTGCACTAAATGAGGGTTTTAAAGCCGCTCAAGGTGAGGTGGTTATTACCATGGATGCGGATATGCAGGATAGTCCTGATGAAATACCAGCACTACGACGCATGATTATTGAAGAAAAATACGATATCGTAAGCGGTTGGAAACAAAAGCGATTTGACAATACATTCACCAAAAACATCCCTTCAAAACTATTTAATGCGGCTGCAAGGCAGAGCTCGGGTATTTACCTGCACGACTTTAACTGTGGCTTAAAAGCCTACCGTAAAAAAGTAGTAAAAAGCATTGAAGTATTTGGTGAAATGCACCGTTATATACCAGTATTGGCAAAGTGGGCTGGCTTTAAGAAAATAGGTGAAAAAGTGGTGGAACACCGTGCCAGAAAATATGGCGTCACAAAGTTTGGTTGGGAAAGATTTATTAATGGTTTTTTAGACTTAATGACCATTACTTTCTTAAACAAATTTGGTAAAAGACCCATGCATTTTTTTGGATTGTACGGTACACTCGCTTTTATACTTGGCTTCGCTACAAGTGGCTATTTAATTATATCTAAACTCATAGATAGAGAATTTTCATTAACCAATAAGCCATTCTTTTATATCGCACTTACGTTCATGATTATTGGTGTGCAATTGTTTGTAACAGGTTTTATCGCAGAATTAATAACACGTAATGCAGCGGAAAGAAATGTGTATTTAATAGAAGAGAAGCTAGGAATTAGTTAAATTTGAAAAAAGATTAGGATATGAAAACAAATACTATTTCAACTAAACAAGATAATAATCCTGTAAAAAAATCAAATGCTGCTATTTTAGATGCTTTGAAAAATATTACTTGGACTGAAGCGCAACTAAAAATTTGGAAAAAGAATAGAAAAATCTTATCAACGGTTTCGAAATAATGATACTACTAGACACTTCAGTTTTTATTGATTATTTCAGAAAGACTAACAAAAATAATTCTCTTTTGAGCCAAGTGTTGTCTACCAATGAAAGAATAGCTATTTCAGTAGTTACACATTTTGAAATTTTGATTGGTAATACAGCACAACAAAATAGTTTTTGGGAATTAATTTTAGAAAATATTACGATACTTGACTACAACTACCAATTAAATCAGCAAGCAGTAGATACGCAAAAACAGCTTATTAAAATAAATAAAAGACTTGCTTTTCAGGACTTATTAATCGGTGCTACTGCTATTTATTATAATTATCCACTAGCCACCCTTAATGAGAAACATTTTAAATATATCACAGGTCTTCAGTTAATTACAACTACAACAAATAATGAGTAAAGTAATTATCATCGGCCCAGCACACCCTTTGCGTGGCGGTTTGGCCTCTTTCAACGAACGCTTGGCTAGGCAGTTTCAGTACCAAGGCTACGATACCACTATTTATACATTCTCTTTACAATATCCAGATTTTTTATTTCCTGGAACCACGCAATATTCAAGTGAGCCAGCGCCAACAGATATTAACATAAAAGTGTGCATCCATTCGATGAACCCTTTTAACTGGCTAAAAATTGGTAGGGAACTTAAACAACTACAGCCAAATATTATAGTAGTTCGCTATTGGCTACCCGTAATGGGGCCATGTTTAGGTACTATTTTGCGTTTGGTAAAAGGCAACCGTTTTACCAAAGTGATTTGTATTGCAGACAATGTGATTCCACATGAAAAGCGACCTGGGGATACCATTTTTACAAGATACTTTTTCAAGCCCATTGATGCATTTATAACCATGAGCGAAAAAGTATTGAAAGACTTAAGTACGTTTACGAGCAAGCCTGCTCAGCAAATTGTGCATCCGTTGTACGATAATTTTGGCGAAGCCATTGATAAAAAAGTAGCAAGACAACATCTAGGTTTACCAATTGACGCACCGATTATTTTATTCTTCGGGTTTATAAGACATTATAAAGGTTTGGATATTTTGTTACATGCAATGGCTATTTTAAGTCAACGGTCAACTGTCAACAGTCAACAGATAAAATTATTAGTTGCAGGCGAGTTTTATGAAGATAGAAAGCCATATGACGATTTAATAGCTGAACTAGGTATTAAAGAACAGTTATTGTTACGAACAGATTTTATTAATGACAGTGAAGTAAGGTTTTACCTGAGTGCCGCCGATTTTGTTATTCAGCCGTATAGAAATGCCACCCAAAGTGGTGTAACGCCCCTTGCCTATCATTTTGAAAAACCAATGCTTGTAACCAATGTAGGTGGCTTGCCTAGCCTTGTGCCAAATGGCAAAGTGGGTATTATTGCTGAGCCTAATGCAGCAGCAATAGCTGAGAAAATACAAGAATTATATACGTTAGGCGAAGCGCATTTTTTACCGCATCTTCGCAACGAAAAGAAAAAATATAGCTGGCAAATTTTGGCAAATGCTATTATTGGTCTTGCTGGAAAATAGGAACGCTGATAACACAGATTTAGACGGATTAAAACAGATTCTTTTAATCACAAAAATCTAGGTTCAGACAAATAATATACAATGATTTATCGAAGTAAAGCGCCTTTAAGGATTGGGTTAGCTGGCGGCGGAACAGATGTAAGCCCCTATAGCGATGAGTTTGGCGGTGCTATTTTAAACGCTACATTATCGCTCTATGCACACGCTTCAATAGAGCCTATAGAAGGCGATCATATCATTCTTCAAGCACTAGATAGAAAAGAGGAAGCGCGTTTTGAGTGGACCAATGCGTTGCCAATAAACGGTAAGCTCGATTTATTAAAGGGGGTATACAACCGCATACAAAAAGACTATGGCTTGCCTTTAACTAGCTTTAAGCTCAGTACTTTTGTTGATGCGCCTGCGGGCAGTGGTTTGGGCACATCCTCTACCCTTGTGGTAGCTATTATTGGTGCTTTTGTGGAGATGTTGAAATTACCCTTGGGCGATTACGATATTGCTCATTATGCTTACGAAATAGAGCGCAACGATTTACAATTGAGTGGTGGCAAACAAGACCAATATGCAGCAACATTTGGTGGGGTTAATTTCATGGAATTCTATGGTGACAATGTTATTGTTAATCCATTAAGAATTCGCCAAGAATACTTAAATGAATTAGAACATAATTTAGTATTATATTATACTGCCACTAGTCGTGAAAGTGCTACTATTATTAAGGAACAGCAGCGTAATGTGGTAGCAAAAGATAATAAATCGGTAGAAGCCATGCACCATTTAAAAGAGCAATCTACCATGATGAAAGAGGCTTTATTAAAAGGTCGCCTACACGAAATCGGAGAAATTTTAGATTATGGTTTTGAGCAAAAACGTTTGATGGCCAAAAGTATTAGCAACCACTTAATTGAAGATATTTACAGCGCTGCTAAAAAAGCAGGCGCCACTGGCGGTAAGATTAGTGGTGCTGGTGGTGGTGGCTTCATGACGTTTTACTGCCCTGGTAATCATCGCTATAAGGTTATTGACGCATTACAAAAATTTGGTGGCGAAGTAAAACAATACCAGCTTACACAACATGGCTTAACTACATGGACAACCAATTAATTGGAGATATGCCATTTGAAATTTAAAGAAGATATGCAAGACAAAATAAAAAGTTTAATACAAGTATCCATTGATGTAAAGCAACAGTTGCTACAAGATGCTACTATCTTAGCTACGCTTGAAAAAGTGGTAGACGTGATTACCGATGCCTTTAATGCTGGCAATAAGGTCTTGTTTTGTGGTAATGGCGGCAGTGCAGCCGATGCACAACATTTAGCTGCAGAATTTAGCGGTAGGTTCTATAAAAATAGAAAAGCGCTGCCCGCTGAAGCGTTGCATTGCAACACCTCTTATTTAACAGCTGTTGCTAACGACTATAGTTATGATGTAATTTATGCAAGATTACTAGATGGTATTGGTGTAAAAGGGGATGTGATTTTGGGTTTTAGTACTTCTGGTAATTCAGCAAACATTATTAAGGCATTTGAAGTAGCGAGAGAGCGTGGTATTGTAACAATAGGACTTACCGGCGCAACAGGAGGAAATATGAAAGTAGTAAGTGATTATTTGTTTAATGTACCATCAACAACAACCCCTCGTATTCAAGAGAGCCATATTCTAATAGGACATATCATTTGTGAATTGGTAGAAGAAAAAGTATTTGGCTAAAAAATATTAACTAAACAAAACTGTATCCACGAATTAGTATAATAAATTATTATTTTGTGTTTCAAAGCTTATGATTGATTTAACTGCGATAGATAAAACTTGGACTTTATTTTTAGATAGAGACGGTGTAATAAATGAAGAATCTGTAACGAAATATGAATATATTTTAAGTTGGGAAGAATTTAGGTTTATGAAAGGCGCTAAAGAAGCGATTAAAATTTTTACTGAAAAATTTGGTTTGATTGTGATTGCCACTAATCAGCGTTGTATTGGATTAGGCTTATTAACGGATGAAGGCTTAAAAGTGATTTTGAACAATATGGCTAAAGAAATAGCCAACGAGGGTGGAAAAATAGATGGTTTTTATTACGCACCAGATCAAGATAGAGAATCTATAAATCGTAAGCCACAAATTGGCATGGCGTTGCAAGCAAAAGCCGATTTTCCACAAATAGATTTTTCGAAAAGTATTATGGTTGGTAACCGCGTATCAGATATGGCTTTTGGTAAAAATGCGGGCATGAAAACCGTATTTGTCGCCACAACAGATCCAGAAGTGTCAAATCCTCATCCTTTAATCGATTTACGCTTTGATGATTTAATTGGCTTCGCAAAAGCTTTATAATTTATTCTTAAAAGTTGGGGTTGACTGTCAAGTTGGTCAACAGAATTGTAACTTTCAGTTTCATATTATTATACCAATGAAATACGCATTGTCATGCTTGCTTCTAGCAGTTACTATCCAGTTATGTGCCCAAACTATCAGTAAAGATAATGTGAAGCAATTACAGAAAGCAGAAGCCAATATTAAAGAATACGGCAAAGCGATGATTACTGAAAATGAATGGATTGATAGATTTAGGGCTGATAGTTTTTTCACCAGAGGTTTTGTGCAAGCGTTAAAAATTACCAATTCATTTTATTATCCATTCGATTCGTTACAAACCATATCTAAGCTTTACGCACCAGATAGCACATTTAGAATATTCACTTGGCAAGTAGTAAGAGATTTTGAATATAACCGTCAACGTGGCGCCATTCAAATGCGCACAGACGACGGTAGTTTAAAGTTAATTCCATTGTTCGATTATTCAGATTTCACAAAAGCACCCAACGATTCATTGAGAGACAATCAACATTGGATTGGCGCAATTTATTATAAGATTCTTCTCAACACATTTAATAATAAAAAAATATACACACTGCTTGGCTACGACGATAATAATGCTAGGAGCAACAAAAAATGGATTGAAATACTAACATTTAATACTGAAGGTAAACCACAATTTGGCGGCAAGTACTTTCAATATCAAGTTGATAGTATAAAACCGGCCCAACCTGCTTATCGATTTAACTTAGAATACAAAAAAGAAGCAAAAGCTCGTTTAAACTATGACGAGGATACACAAATGATTATCTTTGATCATTTAACAAGCGAGTCGAACGAAATTCAAAATAAATACACATTAATACCCGACGGCACCTACGAAGCTTTTAGATGGTCAAATGGTAAGTGGCAACATATTTCTAAGCTAGATAACCAAATTCTTGGAAATGGCAATGCACCTCTTGAAAAGCCTTTGTACGATGACAATGGCAATATTAATCAGAAAATACTAGACGAACAATCCCAGAAAAATAAGGAAAAGGAACAACTACCTGCTAAATCCTCGAAGAAAAAACCTTAATTAATGACTACTTCTCGTATCACTTTCTCGCCAAAAGCTTCATTGATGCGTTGTATAATTTGAACTTTTTGAAAAGATAACTCATTTTTTAAAGGACCAATGTGCGTTGTAATAAATAGTGTTTGGTTAACTATTTTAATTTTATCTGTATATTTAGATATGGTTTTTCCCATCAATTGTTCCCATACTTCTTCTATTTGCACGGCTCTAACACCGTTGCGTAAATTACTTTTATTTACCATGCCTTTAATTGCATCGCCGATATGATACTCACCCATAATGCCCTAAAGGTACTGTTGATTTGAACATGACAGCAATAAAAAAGCTATTGTTTTCACAATAGCTTTAAGTATTTGCAAGACAGATTTTCTTAAGATAATTTTTCTACTTGCATGTAGTTAAGTTCTACAGGTGTGCTTCTACCAAAGATTTTTACTGTTACTTTCAGTTTCTTTTTATCATCGTTAACCTCTTCAATAACACCGTTGAAATCATTAAACGGCCCTTCAATGATTTTGATAGTCTCGCCTATGATAAAAGGTTCACTCATTGTACCACCTTGGTCGTTCATTTCATCAACTTTACCAAGCATCTTGTTTACTTCGCTCTTTCTTAATGAAATGATATTGCCTTTACTACCTTTACCATCGGTTAAGAAATGCATAACATTGCTAATATTGCTGATGTGCTGAACAATATCATCTGTTAATTTACCATTAAATACTTCAAGGAAAATATAACCTGGGTACAAATTCTTTTCACGCATTAATTTCTTTCCTGCCTGAACTTTATATATTTTTTCAGTCGGTAAAAAAACTTGCTTAACAATATGCGTCCAACTATTACGACTAATATCTTTATCTAAATATTCTTTAACACTACGTTCTTTGCCGCTTACAACACGAAGTGCGTAGTACTTAGTATTATCTAACTCTACTGGAACTTCCACTGGCTTTTGAACTACTTCTTCTTCCATTGTTTTTTACTTAAATAATGAGTAAATCAGCTTCAATAACTGGTTGCTACTGAAATCCATAATTCCAACCATCGCGGTAATTAATACTGTTCCTGCAAGAACAATTAATGTACTTTGTTGAAGTTGTAACCAAGTAGGCCAGGTTACCTTTTCTACTAATTCGTGGTAACTATCTCTGAAATATGCTGATACTTTATTCATTGTGTCTTGATTAATGGGTTTAGCTTTTGAAGCTTAATTTAATCAGCACGGGCACTAGGATTCGAACCCAGATCAAAGGTTTTGGAGACCTGCATGCTACCGTTGCACCATGCCCGTAGAAAGCTAAAAGCTATTAGCAACTTGCTAACAGCTTTTAGTTTAATGTTGTAAATATAGACTATTTACTAAAGCCATTGCCTATTTAGCTAGCTTATTTTATAATTTCAGTAACTTGACCAGCACCTACTGTTCTACCACCTTCACGGATAGCGAATTTCAAACCTTTCTCCATCGCAATTGGTTGGATAAGTTTTACAGTAATGCTAACGTTATCACCTGGCATTACCATTTCAGTTCCTTCTGGTAATACTACTTCACCAGTTACGTCAGTAGTACGGAAGTAAAATTGAGGACGATATTTGTTAAAGAATGGTGTGTGACGACCACCTTCATCTTTTGATAATACGTAAACCTCACCTTTAAATTCAGTATGCGGAGTGATTGATTTTGGTTTACAGATTACCATACCACGACGGATATCTTTTTTCTCAATACCACGTAATAATAAACCTGCATTATCACCAGCTTGACCTTCGTCAAGTAATTTTTTAAACATCTCAACACCTGTACAAGTAGAAGTAAGTGCAGTTTCCATTAAACCTACAATCTCAACTGGTTCACCAACTTTGATGATACCACGCTCGATACGACCAGTTGCAACAGTACCACGACCAGTAATTGAGAATACGTCCTCAACACTCATCAAGAAAGGCATATCAATTGGACGTGGAGGAAGTGGAATATAGCTATCAACAGCAGCCATTAATTCTTCAACTTTAGCAACCCAAGTTGGTTCTTCAGCTAAAGCACCTGTTGCTGAACCTTGAATGATTGGAGTGTTATCACCATCAAAACCATTCTTAGTTAATAATTCACGAATTTCCATTTCAACTAGTTCTAACAACTCAGGGTCGTCAACTAAGTCAACTTTATTCATGAAAACAACCATACTTGGTACACCTACCTGACGAGCAAGAAGAATGTGCTCTCTAGTTTGAGGCATAGGGCCATCAGTAGCAGCAACTACTAAGATCGCACCATCCATTTGAGCAGCACCAGTAATCATATTTTTTACATAGTCAGCGTGACCTGGACAGTCAACGTGCGCATAGTGACGGTTATCAGTTTGATATTCAACGTGTGCGGTATTAATGGTAATACCACGTTCTCTTTCCTCAGGAGCCCCATCAATTTCATCATATTTTTTAGCAACGTTACCCATACCTTTTTTTGACAAGATATTTGTAATGGCCGCTGTTAAAGTAGTTTTACCGTGATCCACGTGGCCAATGGTACCAATGTTAACGTGAGGTTTGTCCCTCAAGAAGCTCTCTTTTGCCATTTTATTTGTTTTTTATTTTGTGTTTTTAAAAGTAAAAGTTCATGGTCAGAAACCACAAACTGTATTATTTTGTGCTTTCGCACTTGCTATCTTATTGCACACCCCAAATACCAACTCAACAAACCGTTACCCATAAGACTATCGAGCCGTTGATGAGAATCGAACTCACGACCTCTTCCCTACCAAGGAAGTGCTCTACCCCTGAGCTACAAAGGCTTTTTTCAAAGTCTTAGTTCAGGATGTCAAAATCACCAACAAAATGACCGGCAACCCGATGACTATGACTTAAAATTGAGCGGAAGACCAGGCTCGAACTGGCCACCTGAAGCTTGGAAGGCTACCGCTCTACCAAATGAGCTACTTCCGCTAATTAATATTTCAAATCTGAAATTTCAAATCTGAAACTCAAAGAACTGTGGGCAGAGTAGGGTTCGAACCTACGTACTCGTGAGAGAACAGATTTACAGTCTGTCGCCTTTAACCACTCGGCCATCTACCCAAACAAAGAGCCGAAAACTGGAATCGAACCAGCGACCTACTGATTACAAATCAGTTGCTCTACCAGCTGAGCTATTTCGGCTTTTGAATTATTTAAAGATACTTCCGTTTTTTTCGGGATTGCAAAGGTAGGAGAAAAGTTTATTTTTCAAAATCCTTTGCACTTTTTTTTAAAAGATTTTTCAACATTTTTTTTCATTTTTCACAAAACCCTTATCTGTATTGCATTTGCAGGAAAGGAAAAAATACAAAAAGCTTAAAAGTCCCAAAATCTATTCAATAAAAAAGTATCATATTGATAAAAAGTATCACTAATCACTTTAACCTTTATTCAACTAATTTATTCAATGCTATTCGCAGTTGCCCTTCAGGTAATTGATGGTCATAAAATTCACGGTAACCTTTGCCATTGTTTACCATCAACGTTACAGGTATGGTTCCTTGCCATTTTTTATCAATTTTAGGGCAAAACATCGACGCATCTGCTTCATTTAGCCACACAATTGGCGCTTTGTAACCTTTGTTTTTGGCAAATTTGGCTATACCATTCGGATAATCCTCTCCATAATCTAGACTCACTAATAACACCTTTACATTTTTGTCCTTGTATTCGTCCACTGTTTTCTCAAACCATTTTAATTCATTAACACAGGGTGCACACCAAGTAGCCCAGAAATTAATGACCAAAGGGCTTATAGCAGTATCAGCCATTTTAAGCACATCATTGATTTTTACCTTTTTAATGGTTTGCCCAAAACTCATTACGCTTATTAGCAAAGCGATGCTTAAGAATAAGTTTATCTTTTTCATTGTTTTCTGGTTAAATTATGTATTCTTATCAAAACCCCATTGCTTACGTAATGCGCGCATTTGAGGTTCTGGCATACTTGATTGTTGATAATGCCCAGCATTAGTTTTTTGCCGATAAGCTTCATAAATACTTACAGCGCAAGCTACTGAAATGTTTAAGCTTTGTATAATACCCATTTGTGGAATGATAAAATTACCATCTGCCAAATCGTTTGCTTCATCACTCACACCGCTGTGTTCATTGCCAAAAACAAGTGCAATACTTTGGGTAAAATCGATACTATAAAGATCGATTGCTTTTGCAGATAAATGTGTGGTTAAAATAACTTCAAATTTGGTGCGCAGTTCTTTAAAACAGTCTGCAATACTATCAAACTGGTGTATGGTAAGCCATTTACTACTACTACTGCCACTTTTGAATCCAAACTTTTCAAAGCGTGGTTGCTTGGTATTAATGATGAAAATATCTTGAATACCTACTGCCTCGCAGGTACGCATGACGGCTGTAATGTTCCGAGGATCTTGTACATTTTCAAGTACCACCGTTAAATTCGTTTGCCTTTGGCTTAAAACTTTCAATAATTTTTCACTTCTTTCTGGTGTCATAACGCTTAAACTCGACTACGAAATTGCTGCTATCATAGCCAAAAAACAAAAAAGATACGATTGACTGTATCTTTTTTGCTTTTGATGCATTTTATGCTAAAAAATTAATTATGATCGCGGTCTCTACGATTGTCATTATTTTGATGCCCTTCTTTGCCATCGTGTTTATCGCCATTTCTGTTGTTTTCATTATACCTCGGATGACCTTTTACCACAAAATATTTAGAATCATTGCTATTTCTAATCACATCTTGGTGTTCTCTGTAGCCTTTAAATTGTTGATATTTAGCTCTATCATTATCGAAATGTTCAAAAGGGCGCTGCTCGTTCATGACCACTTTGTACCCTCTTTCTACATCGTAATTTGAATAGCGAGCTGGTAACCTATTAGAAAATATCCAACGACTGCTATTCCGATACACATATTGCTGTCTGGGAACGTTGTAATACGCCTCAATATCGGGCAGATAGTAATACTCTACATGGTCGTAGCCAACAGGCCCCCACAAAGGCTGAGAACCAATATTAACGCCTAAATTAAATCTTACTTGTGCTTTACTTGATGATGTTGCGAACAATGCTAGTGCAACTGTCATAACAACGATGATTTTTTTCATGATAATCTAATTTTGATAATCATGGTTCCTAAACCGTGCCACAAATAGCAGAATCGGTA
Organism: Parasediminibacterium paludis; assembly: GCF_042651445.1. Taxonomy (NCBI): domain Bacteria; kingdom Pseudomonadati; phylum Bacteroidota; class Chitinophagia; order Chitinophagales; family Chitinophagaceae; genus Parasediminibacterium; species Parasediminibacterium paludis. The sequence continues at coordinate 406,088 of NZ_JBHSDC010000022.1, read as the reverse complement.
AACAGCTTCTAAAACACACTAAATAGTTACTTGAATACCCAAACCTGCCTTACCTAATAATCTTACTTCACCAAAATTAAATTCAATGCCAGTAGCTAAATCTTCAGTTTGCAGCAATGGGCCATCCATATCTACATGGTCTAGTTGCGGTAAAAAATTGGCAATGGCTGCCGAACCGATAGTACACTCATTCATGCTACCCATCATTATTTCTAAGCCTAATTTTCTAGCTTGTTCTATCATGCGTAAAGCGGGTGTGATGCCACTGCATTTGGTAAGTTTGATATTGATGCCATGAAAATGACCTGCACATTTTTCTACATCTTGTTCAAACACACAACTTTCATCGGCAAATAGTGGCAAAGGCGATTGCTCATACAAAATCTTCATGCCATCCCAATTGTCCTTTTCTAGTGGTTGTTCTATGTATTCAACACCTAAATCTTTCAATAATGGAATTTTATGCAAGGCTTCTTGAAGCGTCCAGCCTGCATTGGCATCTATTCTAAACCTTGCGTTGGTATGTTGTCGTAGGGCTTGCATAATGGCAATATCTTCGTCTGTTCCAAGCTTTATTTTGTAAATAGGCCAAGGTTTTGCTTGCATTTTTTCTACCATTTTCTCAATGGTATCTATGCCAATGGTATAGTCGGTTAGTGGCGTGTTTTCCCAGGTTGTTTCCCATAATTCGTACAACAATTTGCCTTTCATTTTACCAAATAAATCCCAACATGCCATGTCTAAAGCACATACCAAAAAGGGATTTTTTGGAAATAAATGGTGTAAATAATGCCAATAACGTTGCGGTTCGGTCAACGCAAATTTTTCGATAAATGGCTTTTTAGCTTCCATATCGGCGATCATCTCATCCACTGTAATATTGTAATAAGTAATGGCAGGCGCTTCGCCAAAGCCCATAAAATTGCCTAATTGTAATGCTACCACCAAAGTGGGTTGGTGCGTTTTGGTACGACCATTAGAAATGGTAAATGGATATTGAAAAGGAAGTTCGTGTTTGCTATAATAGAGTTTCATAGCACGAATTAAATACATTACACCAATTGCACGAATTTTATGTTCTTGAAGGCACGAATTTGACCGAATTAAATGAATTATAAGCAGATAATTTGGAGTATCCAAATAAGTGGGAGTATCCTAATAAGTGTGTAAGTGATTTAAAAGCAGACTTTAATAGTTTACAAGTACACTTTTATAGTTTGTCACTGCACTTTAATTAATTGTCAGTACACTTTAATAGTTTGTCACCGCACTTTAGTTAATTGTTAGTACACTTTAATAGTTTGACGATAGACTTTGATATTTTGAGAGTAGAATTTTATAAACTTATAGCAAACGTTCGCAATTTAAAAAAACACTTTAATTAATTATCTCAATTACAAATATTGACATCGGACTCATAAAGCCAACCTGCATTAACAAAATAGCCATATTCTTCTACACTACCATCTTTGTAATGCAGTATTTCTTTTTTTTCACTATTCATATCTACTTCTACGTAATCAATAATTTTACTATCAGAAAGAAATAATCCGTCTGGCAAGGTCGCTATACCATTTTTTATTTTTAAGAAATAATCATTTTCAAAATAGTAGATACTCTCTCGATTGCTATAATCTAGTTTAATGCAAAGCATAGAATACTTCTTGGAATATCTATCTATCAACGAAATATTAATGACTTTTCCTTTAAAATGTAGATTACCTAATGCTTTATAAAGAATCTTCTGCTTTTGTTCTAACTGCTTATTACTGTAAATTCTTGAAATAGTGACAACCGATATAAATAAAAAGAAAACAGTACCCACAAACAGTAGCGATTTTAAAGTTTTACTCATAATAGATAGTATTTCAGTCGTAGATTCAAGTGTTGTAGAATTTACTTATAACCGAATTTTCAATTGCTGCTTACACAAAAACTTCGCTCTTATGCCCTACCACTTTGCTGTAAGCTATTGGAAAGTTCTTCGTTGAAATGGTGACTGTTCAACAAATCTTCTAGTGATAAATGCATTCTGTAACGCCAATAAAACGGTGTGATGGCTGGCACATTAATGCGCTCGTCATTGGGGTTTTGTCTGCGAATGCCTTCGTTGATGCCTAGCAAATCTTGCAATTGAAAAATGCTCCACATCGCTGGCGAATACAAGTGCTGGTTGATGATGGCTTTGTTGAGCCAACCGCTACAAAATGTAGGGGCAATACCCCACTGCCCTAGCTCGTGGTTGAAGAATTTTTGAATGCGCGGTTTGTCTTCTTCCCACCAACCACGAATGGTGCTCATATCGTGTGTAGATGGGGTAACGACGCTGAGATATGGCGCATCGTTGGGGTGAAAAAATTCGGTTTTAGGGTCTTTAGGCATGCGCTGAATTTCTAAACTTAGCAAGCCTAATTGTTTCATCACATCCGATACACAATCTGGCACCAAACCTAAATCTTCGCCACAAATAAGCATATTAGTGGTTCGTTTTAAAGCTGGTAATTTTTGCAGGGCTTCTTCTTTCCAAAATGCATCTTGGCGGCGGAAGAAATAGTTGATATACAAGTCATTGAGTTTTGCCTGTGTATCGCTAGCCAATTGTTTAAAAGATGTGGTTTGCCCCATTGAAAAACGGAAATGAAATTGCTCGCCATTGCTGCCTTCCACCTCAAATAAAATCACGTTGCTGATTAAGTCGTACAAATGTTGCTTAATCACTAGGTTATAATGCGATGCTTCTTGCGTAGCAAAATATTGTTCTACTTTACGTTGGGTATCAAACTCAGGTTTTAAAGAATAGTTGCCAAAGCCATCAAAATCCAAAAAGTTCTCTTTAATGTAGTCGTTGTTATGGCCGCAAATATCCCATAATGTGCCTTCGTTGATGAGTGGTTTGGTATAGCGTTGCAAATCGAACCAAATACCACGCTCGTGAAACTCATTTTTATGTATTGGAAAAGCGGGTACAAAATAGCCCATAATGCCTTCAACAGCATGTAATGGAATGCTCCAAATGCGGAAGAAGCCAAGAATATGGTCTATACGAAACGCATCAAAATAATGGCTCATTTGCTCAAAGCGCTGCTTCCACCAAGCAAAGCCATCTTGCTTCATGCGCTGCCAATTGTAGGTAGGAAAGCCCCAATTTTGCCCCTTAATGGCAAAATCGTCTGGTGGCGCACCTGCTTGTAATTCCATATGAAATAGATCGGGCTGTTGCCAAGCATCTACACTATCGCGGTAAATACCAATGGCAATATCGCCCTTAACTACCACCCCATTTTGGTGGGCGTATTGTGTAGCAGCTTTTAATTGCTGGTGCAAATGAAACTGTATAAAATAATGGATGGCTAATGCATCGTAAGTAGGCGCGTCTTCAGCTACCAAAGCATCTATTTCTGCTTGTACAAATTGGTTATTGGCGGGCCATTGTGTAAATACGGGTGAACCATATTGGTCACGATAGTAACAAAAACTAGCATAGGGCACTAGCCAATGTTTGTTTTGCTCAAAAAAAGCTTGGTATGCTGCACTTTTAAAAGTGGCTGCTTTTTGTAGCGGATACAATTGTTTGATGATAGAAGTTTTAGCAGCCATTACCGCTTCGTAATCTAACTCAGCTAAATAATTGATTTGCTTGCGTTGTTCTTCATAAGCCGCAACAATAGCCTGATTGGCTGCGTCGGCTACTTGTGATACATTCAAATAAATAGGATGCAATGCAAATGCAGAAATAGCCGCATAGGGATAAGAGTCCATCCACTTGTAAGTAGCTGTTGTATCGTTAATTGGTAAAATTTGGATGAGCTTTAAGCCAATTTTCTTGGCCCAATCTACCAGCAAATGCATATCGGTAAATTCACCTACACCAAAGCTTTTGTTAGATTTTAAACTAAATACAGGAATAGCTACACCTGCACCTTTCCATTGATTATTAGTCAATACAGCAAAGCCATCGTTTACAATGGTTTGTCTGCTTTTAGAAGCCTCATTAAATAGCAATCTGTTGCTACCGCCTTCGTAATAAGCAAATTGTTTTTGCTCGGTATTATAAACACCATATTTGTAACTTAATGGAAAAGTAGCGGTAGATAAATCAATCGCTACTTCGTAATAGGCATCACCTTCTGCCCTGCGCATCAAAATGGGTTTAGAAGTATCCCATTTACCCAAAAGCTTGTCGTTTCCAATGAGGCAAAGTGTTTGACCTTTAGCTAGTAAAGGTGCTTTTGCTTTAAAAATATGGGTTATTTTTTTGGGTGCTTTAATAGCAATATCCGTGTAATTGGCTTTTAACAATACGTTTTGAAAGGGCACTGTATAAAATGCGTTTTCAAAATAGCCTGCATGGTTCCAAGTATCCATCATTACAACATCACTAGTAGTAAATGTGGCAGGGTTAAATGTTTTATCGTTGCCCCAATCGGTTACAGTACTACCGTCACTGTTTTTAAGAACATAATTATAAGTAATTAATGCATCAATATTGGCTAATTGCGTTTCTGTAAAATTTACCGACCAAAAATTATCATCTTGGTACTGCATTGGCACGGCTCTGTCGAGGGAAAGATTGCCTAATAATTCGTGATTACCTGTTATATATAAAGTTTGACCAAACTGAGTACGATATCGAAGTTTAAAGGTTAGTTGTAACGCCATTGCTAAAGGTTTTCTGTGTCAGACAATCGTTAGAAAATACAAGATACAACAATTAAAGTTGTCATATCTTATATAGAATGTGTAAAAAAAACACATTAAAACGATAATCCCAATTTTTTTTTAAATCTTTAATGGCAAGCAACAGATGTTTCAAGATAGATATGGCTACAAAACGTAACTATAAAAAACTTTGCTACTACGAAATTACTGAAAAACATACTATTGTCCCACAAATCATTGCTCCAAAACAATCATTACAAAATAAAACAAAGCTGTATAAAATAAAAAAGGGTTGCATCACTGCAACCCTAATTACCAATCAAACACAACCAATCTTTAATATTCTTTATGCCTTACCAATATTTATATCCTATCAATTTTGCTAATTCAACTTTTGCTAAACACAGTTGGTATTGGTATTGCAACTTGGTTAATTCAGCGCGTTGTACATTGGTACTAGCGTTGGTTAACTCTAAATTGGTACCTACACCATTTTTAAAACGCGTCGCCGCAATGGTTTGTGCGTATTTAGCTTGTTCAATTTGACCTTCTGTATTTTTAATACGCTCTAGGTTAGATTGTACATCGGTTAACGCTTGTTCAAGGTCTTTTTTATAATTATTGTTAAGCGTTTCAATGTTTAATTCATTTTGCTTTACTAAGGTTTCAGATAATTTCACTTGCTTTTTGGTTTTGCCACCTTCGTAAATAGGAATACGCAAAGCGACGCCTGCATTGTAGTTAAAACGAATTTCACCTACATTGGGTACATAGCCATTTTTAAAACCAGCGTCCGCGCCAACACTTACGGTTGGTTTATCGCCAAGTTTGCTAATAGCCACATCGCTAAGGGCTTGTTTAATTTTATCTTTTGCTAGAACATAATCAATATTATTTGCCTTAGTTTCGGCTAAAGCAGCATCAACATCTTTTAAAGCCACTTCAAAGTCGAATATATTACCACTAGATTGCTTTGAACCTGTGGTATAAGCTAGTAAGTTTTGTTGTTTTTGTAAGCTATTTTGTAAATCTACTTTGCGGTTTTCTTCGGCATCTATTTGTGCTTTGATGTTTAGTTGGTCAAACTTTAAAGCGTCACCATTTTGATATTTGTTATCGATAACCGTTTTGTTTTCGGCTAAAAAATGTAATACACTATCTTGAATCGCAATTGCATGCTGCAAATAAATGATATTATAATAAATAGTAGATACTTGTGTTGCCAATTGGTATTTAACGGCGTCTACATTGTGTTCAGCTAATAAAATATCTGCTTTGGCTTTTTCGATATTGGCTTTTAAGCGACCGAAATCATATAGCAAATAATTGGCAGCCACATTTGCATCGACATTGTGTATCGGCGCAAATTGAAAGCTTTCAGCACCGATAGGAATTTGAATTTTAGGCTCTATGAAACGGTAAGATAAGTTACCGTCTACAACAGGTGTATTAATGCTTACCACATCTAGTTTTTGCTTGGCTGTGGCAACGGTATTTTCTATTTCCTTCACTTTGGGATAATAAGTAAAGGACTTATTAATCAAACTCTTTAACTCGCTATTTGCCTGCACTTGTGCTTGTAGGCCACTAGCAGCAAGGCTTGTAAAGAGTGCGATAAGGACTATTTTTTTCATTGTGTATGATTTTTAGTTCTGTTGTATTGTTGTTGTTCTGTGTTCTTTGTTAATAGCTACGCTACAGTAACGTTCAATAATGTATCGAACCGTACAAGTGTGCGACGCAACGATGCTTCATAGCAGCACAAAAGCTTGTTACATCAATATTTAATGCGCTTCTGATGCCGCTTTCATAGCTGCAGCAGCTTCTTCTTTGGTTTTCTTTTTCACCTTTAAAAAGGCTACCAAAGGCAATACAATTAAGAAGAAAATACCAATTAAACGAAATGTATCGAGATAAGCCAAATAATATGCTTGACGCTCAACTGTACCGTTTAAAATACCTAATGCTTTGCCAGCGGCAGTTGCAGCATCGCCTGTACGAGCAATAATGCCTTGCGCAATAGTATTTAATCGTTCGGTTAAAGCAGGCGAACCATTGGGCATAGCACTAACTAGGTCGCTACGGTGGTTGGCATAACGATTAGACACATAGTTATTGGCCATTGCAATACCAAAAGCACCACCCAACTGACGAATCATATTGTTTAAACTAATACCTGTGGCATAATCTTTTGGCTGCAAGCCCACCACTGCTTGGTTAATAAGCGGTAGCTGACAAAATGCAATACCTGTAGCACGCACTAAGAGCGGCAAAAAGAAATCATTTTTACCAACATCTGGGCTAACACCTGCACTCATAAAGCTGTACACAGAAAACAAGATATAACCCAGTATTACAAAAGGTATGGGCGAAACACCTTTACTCATTAACCTACCAATAATAGGCATTAAAACAACGGCAGCTAATGTAGGTAACAGTAAAGAAGAACCTGTTTCGTAGGCCGTAAACCCAAGTACACGCTGTGCTAATACAGGATAAATGAATACCGATGTGTATAAACCAAAGCCTGCTACAAACGTGAATACCGTGGTAAAAGCCAAGTTACGGTTGCCCATGACTCGCAGGTTGACGGCTGGCTGTTTGATACTAAGTTCGTAAAAGATAAATGCTATTAAACCAATAGCTGCTATAACTGAACACACTCGGATGATTTCGCTACTAAACCAATCTTCACTTTCACCACGCTCTAATACAAATTGTAGGCAGCCGATACCAGCCATTAATAAAAGTATACCTGTATAATCAATTTTAATACTATCTTTTTTCTTGCCTTCGCCCTCTTTTTTACCAATAAATAAAAATGATAAAACAGTAGCGATAATACCAATAGGAATATTAATCATGAAGATTAAAGGCCAAGAAGCGTGGTCTATAATATAGCCACCAAGCGTAGGACCCAAGGTAGGACCAAGCACGATACCCATACCAAACAAGCCTGATGCCATTGGTCTATCTTTTGGCTCAAAAGCATCGAACAAAATAGCCTGAGAAGTAGATAATAAAGCACCACCACCGATACCTTGTAAAAAACGCCAAATGATAATTTCAAGTAACGAGTGCGATTGACCACACATATAGGAAGCCACCGTGAATATGATCATTGAGACGATATAATAATTTTTTCGTCCGAAATAATCTGCTAAAAAACTGGTGAGCGGAATGATAATAACGTTGGCAATGGCATAAGATGTAATTACCCAACTAATATCCTCAATGCTTACACCCAAACTACCACTCATATCATTTAAAGCCACGTTTACGATGGAAGTATCAACTAATTCCATGATAGCAGCCGTGATGGTGGTAATAACTATAATTGCTCTCGCAAATCCTTTAGGGGTTGCCATTAGATTTATAATTTATGATTTGTGATTTATGATTTGCTATTCCTTTTCGCTCAGAAATTTCAAATTAGAAATCAAAAATTGCTTGTTATTTCTTTGTTGCCACTACATATACGCTTAATCCAGCGCGTAATATATTTTTGTATTTAGCCACATCGTTAATCCAAATTTTAACGGGTACACGTTGGGTTACTTTCACAAAGTTTCCGCTGCTATTATCTGGCGGTAAAAGGGCAAATTTTGCACCTGTTGCATCGCTAAGGCTTGCTACCGTACCCGTAATTTTTTCGTCAGGATAGGCATCTACACGTAAATCTACCGTCTTACCTGGTGTTAAAGCCTCGATTTGGTTTTCTTTAAAATTGGCAACTACCCAGTAAGTAGTATCGTTTACAATAGAAAATAATGGTGTACCAGCTTGTACAAACTGACCCTCGCTTACATTTTTCTTGCCAATTTTACCAGCTTGTGGTGCATATACTTTTGTGTAAGTCAATTTCAATTTTACCTGATCAATTTTCGCTTGTTTAACCGCCATGGCAGCTTCAGCCTTTTTAACAGATGACTCAAGCACGGCAATACGACTTTGCGCAGAACCTAAATCGTTTTTTGTATTATCTGTTGTTTTTAAAGATGCTTCGTAGTTAAACTTACTATCATCTAATTGTTTTTTGGTAATCGCTTCAGCAGCATACAACGCTTTATCTCTGTTATAATCTTCTAATGCTTTTGCTTGTCTTACATCGCTTAAATCAATGTTGCCTTTGTTTACTTTTAGTGATACTACAGCATTGTTTAAAGCAGCTTTTGCATTAATAATATCTACTTCTGCTTGGGCGTAATCTGCAGTTAATTCTTGTAGTTGACTTTGTAATTCAGCATCATCTAATTCTACTAAAAGTTGGCCAGTAGCAACACTATCGTAATCTTTTACGGCAATACTTTTTACATAACCTGCTACACGTGGTAATACAGGTGTAATTTGTGTTTCAATTTGCGCATTGTCGGTGGTTTCGTGAGTTAAAGCAAAACTGATTTGCTTATAACCAAAATACCCACCTACTAATAATACAACGCCTAAAATAATTGGGCGAACTGGAAATCTTTTTTTTTGATTTGGTGTTTGTTCCATCAGTTAAATTGTTATGTTTTGATATTATTGATTGATTAATAAGTGCGATTGCATCATTTGTTGAATGTGTTTTATCAATCGCTTCTTAAATGCATCATCTGTAAATGGCTCGTAATCGTGTGGTTTTTCCATCAATTGATTACACATATTTTTCGACATCATAATTTGTGTGATAGATCCCACAATTGACGCCACCGTTAATACCGGATCTACTTTCTTAAATACCTTTTTCTTAACCCCATTTTCAATAATCTTGGCAAAATTTTTTGTGTTTCTAGATAATGTTTCGGTTAAGGTTTGATTCAAACTTTCTCTATTAATACCCATTAACTCCTTGTACAATAGTTTATGGAAATTTGGATTAGACACAATTCTGTTCACGTAATCTTCTATCAAAAAATTTACTTTGGCAATCTCAGAAATAGAAGTATTAGCGTTTAATTCTTCTATTCTGTCCTTCATATATCCAGCTTTCTCTTCAATAATTGCTTCCATCAACTTCTCTTTACTACCAAAATAGTAATTCACCATTGCCACATTTACATCGGCCACTTTTGCTAAGTCTCTAATACTTGTTGCTTCAAAACCCTTATCAGCAAAGAGTTGCATGGCATGACTCATAATATGTTGCTTCTTATCTACAGCCATTAATTTGATAATTTGACGGAGCAAAATTAAACAACTGTTTAAAACTAAACAAACGTTTAATTAATTTTTTAGTAACAATTTCTATTTTCGAAAGTTCACAACCCACGCTATTTTTTCCTAAAAATTAATCTTACGGTAATATAGCTTGTGGCAACTTTGAAAGTTATACCAATAGATAATTATGCAGGCCAAACAGTTTGGAAACGATTTTTTATGGGGGGTTGCTATTGCGGCTGCGCAAAATGAAGGTGCTTATAATGTGGATGGTCGAGGCTTATCTATTTGGGACAGTTTTGCAAGACGTCAAGGCAAAATAAAAGGTGGCGATAAACCGTTTACGGCCTGCGATTTTTACCATCGTTATAAAGATGATTTATTACTTGTAAAAGCACTAGGTTTTAAAGTTTTTCGCTTTTCCATTTCGTGGAGCCGCATTTTGCCAGAAGGTATTGGTAGAGTAAATAAAGAAGGTGTTGCATTTTACAACCGAGTTATTGATGAGTGCTTATTGCTCGGTTTAATACCGTATGTAACGTTATATCATTGGGATTTGCCCCAAGCTTTAGAAAAAGAAGGGGGCTGGGCTAGCCATCAATTATTAAAATGGTTTAGCCGTTTTGTAACCGTATGTTCTGAAGAATTTGGCGACCGTGTAAAAGATTGGATTGTACTAAACGAACCTATGGGCTTTACCAGCTTGGGTTACATGATAGGTAAACACGCACCCGGCAAAATAGGACTTGAATATTTTTTACCTGCTGTACACAATGCAGTCATGGCGCAAGCCGAAGGCGGAAGAATATTAAGACATTTGGTGCCAAAAGCGCATATTGGCACTAGCTTTTCGTGTAGCGAAGCAATGCCTTTCTCTAATAAAGAGTTAGATATTCAAGCTGCAAAACGAGCAGATATTTTACTAAATAGATTATTTATTGAACCCTCTCTTGGTCGTGGTTACCCAAATGATGTTGATTTTCCATTAATAGATAAGCTCATACTTCATAATAAGGCTTGGAAGTATACTGATAAAATGACGTTTAATTTCGATTTTATTGGTGTGCAAAACTATTTTGCCCTAACGGTAAAACACAACCCTTTGATACCTTATGTACAACTGAGCGAAGTAACCGCAAAAACTAGAAAAGTGCCCGTAACGGATATGGGTTGGGAAATAAATGCAGATAGCTTCTACAGAATATTAAAAAAATATTGGTTATATGGCAGTGTAAAAGAAATTATTGTGAGTGAAGGTGGCGCATTTTTTAAAGATGAGCTAAAAAACGGCGTTGTTAACGATGCACATCGTATTCAATATTTTCAAGATTATTTACAAGCGATGCTTAAAGCCAAACAAGAAGGTGTGAATGTAAAAGGCTATTTCGCCTGGACCTTGATGGATAACTTTGAATGGAGCGAGGGCTATAAAGCTAGATTTGGGCTTGTACATGTAGATTTTAAAACCCAACTGAGAACCATAAAAAACTCGGGCTATTGGTGGCGTAGTTTTTTAACAAGGTAGCATTCAGGCTTTGTAAATTTTATTTCATGTTCAAATATATTTTTTATTCACATGAATTATCCTTTATCGTATATTTAAATTTTAAATTTAAACTATCATGATGAAGAAAAAATAGTAAACCATATATTTAATATTTTAGGTACAAATATGGATTAATGCGGGATAGGTCAATACAGTTGCAATGATTGTCCTAAATTACTCCTTAAAAAGCGCTATACAGCGTCCTTTGATGACAAAGCAAATAGCTATTCTTCATAGTTCGGGGTATTACTTTGTATCTCTAGATATACTAAAAATAGACAAACCGTTGCATCCTCTTTAATACGATAATCCCAAATCAGCAAACCATTTAATCATTGAATTAAGATTCAGATAATTTTTACGCAGCAATGAACAAAGAACAAGAACGTTTACTAACCCCAGATTGCAAAAAATGGGGCTCTTATATTAGTGATAGACAATGGGGTACCGTACGTGAAGATTATAGTGCAAATGGCGATGCTTGGCACTATACCAACCATGATATAGCTCGTAGTAAAGCTTATCGCTGGGGCGAAGAAGGGATTGCGGGTATTTGCGATGATCAACAATTACTATGTTTTGCAATTGCCTTGTGGAATAAAAAAGATCCGATTATTAAAGAACGTTATTTTGGTTTAACTGGCACAGAGGGCAATCATGGCGAAGATGTAAAAGAATTATACTATTACTTGGATGCAACACCATCGCATAGTTATATGAAGATGTTGTACAAATATCCACAGGCAGCTTTCCCTTACGAGCAACTTATTAATGAAAACAAACGCAGAAATAAATCGCAGCCCGAATTTGAACTTATTGATACAGGTGTTTTTAAAGATGATAAATATTATGATGTTTTTGTAGAATATGCGAAGGTCGATGCCACCGATATATTAATAAAAATAACTGTACACAACCGTAGTAATGCAGATGCCGACCTTCAGGTATTGCCAACCATTTGGTTTAGAAATACTTGGACTTGGGGCGATGATAATGCAAAACCACAAATGATGAGTACCAACAATGGCAACATTTCCATAAGTCACCAACATTTAGGAGACTACACTTTGTTTGTAGAAGGCAACCCTCCCATTTTATTTTGCAACAACGAAACCAATTACAAAAAGGTATTTAATACAGCCAATACTGGTACATTTTTTAAAGATGGCATCAACGATTATATCGTTCATGGCAATCACGAAGCAATAAATATTAATGCCAATGGTACAAAAGCGGCTGCCAACTATGACATCAACATTAAAGCAAATGCTTCTACAACTATCAAGCTAAGATTGAGCACCAATCATGCTATTACGCCATTTCAAGATTTTGATACTATTTTTGCTGAACGACTCAACGAGGCCAATGTATTTTATGCAGATATTCAAAAACATATTACAAGCGAGGACGAAAAATTAGTGCAACGCCAAGCTTTTGCTGGCATGATTTGGAGTAAGCAATTTTATTACTACAACGTAAATAAGTGGCTTCAGGGCGATAGTAACGAACCCAAACCACCTTCTGAAAGATTGAAGGGTAGAAATGCGAGTTGGCAACATTTAAATAATGCAGATATTATTTCTATGCCCGATAAATGGGAGTATCCTTGGTACGCCTCTTGGGATTTGGCATTTCACTGTATACCATTTGCCATAATTGACGCCACATTTGCCAAGAAACAATTAAAGCTACTCACGAGAGAATGGTATATGCATCCAAATGGGCAATTACCAGCCTACGAATGGAATTTTAGTGATGTTAATCCGCCTGTGCATGCCTGGAGCGCTTTTAGGGTTTTTAAAATAGATGAAGCACAAAAAGGCAAACCAGATGTGGCTTTTTTAGAAAGCGTTTTTCATAAATTATTACTCAATTTTACTTGGTGGGTAAACCGAAAAGACAAAGAAGGCAATAATATTTTTGAAGGCGGCTTTTTAGGTTTAGATAATATTGGGGTATTTGATAGAAGCGCCCCTTTACCTACTGGTGGCTATATAGAACAAGCAGACGGCACTAGCTGGATGGCTATGTATAGCTTAAATATGTTACGCATTTCGCTTGAATTGGCTAGATACAATCCCGTTTATCAGGACATGGCTACCAAATTTTTTGAGCATTTTTTATACATTGCGCAAGCCATGGATAATATGGGTACAAATGCGCATGGGTTATGGGATGATATAGATGGCTTTTTCTACGATGTGTTGCAGCTACCCAATGGCAAAAGTGCCCCACTAAAAGTACGCAGCATGGTAGGTTTAATTCCGCTATTTGCGGTAGAAGTGTTAGACCACGACTTGCTAGCTGCAATGCCCGATTTCACCAAACGCTTGCAGTGGTTGTATAATAATAAACCTGAATTAGCAAGTCTTGTATCGCGTTGGAATGTGCAAAACAACGACGAAAAACATCTACTAAGCTTGCTAAGGGGACACCGCATGAAGAAGATTTTAGAAAAAATGCTAGACGAAAGTGAGTTTTTAAGCGATTATGGTATTCGTGCGGTATCCAAATATCACGATAAGCATCCTTATGAATTTTTTGTAGAAGGTAAACGCTTTGCTGTAAATTATGTACCGGGCGAAAGTGACAGTGATTTATTTGGCGGTAATAGCAATTGGCGTGGCCCAGTATGGATGCCTGTAAACTTTTTAATTATTGAAAGTCTCCAACGTTTTCACTTTTATTATGGGGATGATTTTAAAGTAGAATGCCCAAAGGGCAGCGGTAACTTATTATCGCTAAATGAGGTAGCCGATGAACTATCAAAACGATTATCTAAACTATTTTTAAAAGACGAACATGGCAATAGACCAGTATATGGTAATTACGAGCAATTGCAAAAAGACCCGAATTTTAATAACTACATTTTATTTTACGAGTATTTCCATGGGGATAGTGGGCGTGGCGTAGGTGCATCGCACCAAACTGGTTGGACGGGTTTGGTGGCTAGACTATTACAACCTAGAGAAAATCCAACTAAAAAGTAAACAGACTTACTATTTATACCTTACTTTATAAATCAAAATAATTAAGGCCAAAATAAGCGTAATACCATTGGCTAAATACACTGGCACGCTATTACTCATAATGCCATAAGTAAACCATAAAATAGTTCCAAACGTAAACAAGGAGTACATAGACAGTGAAATACCACTCGTGTCTTTCGTTTGAATGGTTTTAATTGCTTGCGGTAAAAAGGATATAGTGGTGCAAAAGGCAGCTACTAAACCTATAATTGTTGTCATGTTCATGATGAAAAGTGAATTAAAACGAATGTTTACGAATGACACGAATTGCTTTCTTTCAATATCTTTAATGCTTTATTAATCCCACTTAAGTGCTAGGGATAATTATTTCGCATCAAACCAAACCTTATTTTTATTATCTGCTTCGGCATTGTAGTTAATAAATAACTCCTCACCTTTTTTAATAGGTTTTACCACTTTTATGGTCATCAAATTATTATCAAAATCCATTTCATACTCGCAATTGGCACTGTAACTGTGGTTGTACATACTAATATAACCCAATGCCAATGCGGCTTTCTTGCGTGTTGGCCCCCATTCAAATACATAATTGTACAGCATGGTTTCTGCTAGGTGTAAATATTCTTTGCCCGTAAATACTAATACTGGCGAAATTTCTACAATGGTGCCTACTTTAAATGCCTTGGTAGTAAATACGCCCTTGCCACCCTTACCACCTTTTTTTGATGGTGCTATTACTAAGTCAGGTAAAATCATGGTTGTAAAAATAAGTGATAGATTGATAACAATATACAATCATGAAAAATGCCCGAATCAACTTAAATTGCGCCCATGAGTTTAGAATTTGAAAATGAAGACATCATGGAGCAATTTGAAAATGTAATTGCTACCGATGATAAGCTACAAATTGCTGACTTTTTAAACGATCAGAACATTAGTGATGTAGCTGAATTGATAAACGAATACCCAGAATATGAAGCACATATTATTGGCAATATGTCTATTCATAGGGCGGCTAGTGTGTTTAAAATTCTCGATATCTCTCAACAGAAAGATATTGTAAAAGAGCTACCCTCTTTTAAAACGGCAGAACTACTTAACGAATTACCGGCAGATGATAGAACAGACTTTTTAGAGGAATTGCCCAAAAATGTGATTCGCGATTTAATAAAACTGTTAGACCCGGAAGAACGTAAAATTACCCTTACGCACCTAGGTTATCCCGAAGATAGTGTGGGTCGCTTGATGACGCCTGACTATGTGTATGTGTACGAACACAACACGATTGAAGAAGTATTTGTTACCATTCGTAAAAATGCGAAAAGCAGCGAAACCATCGATGTTATTTACGTGATTAACGAGGCGGGCGAATTAATAGATGATATTAGAATTAGAGATGTTATTTTGGCTTTGCCAGATAAGTTGGTGAGCGAAGTGATGGACGAACGAGTGGTAGCCTTAAACGTAAACGATGACCAAGAACATGCTAGCCAAGTGTTTAAAATGAACAACCGTGTCGCATTGCCCGTAACCGACGACAATAACATTTTACTTGGCATTGTAACCATAGATGATATGCTTTGGGTGGCTAACGAAGAGTTTAGCGAAGACATACAAATGATTGGTGGTACTGAAGCCTTAGACGAGCCATATCTCGACATTGCCATGCACAAATTATTCCGCAAACGTATAGGCTGGTTGGTTGTGTTATTTTTAGGCGAAATGCTCACTGCTACTGCTATGGGTTATTTTCAAGGTGAGATAGAAAAAGCTGTGGTACTTGCTCTTTTTGTACCACTAATTATTAGTAGCGGGGGTAATAGCGGTAGCCAAGCTAGTACCTTAATTATACAAGCCATGGCTGTGGGCGACATCAGTCTAGCAGATTGGTGGCGGGTACTTAAACGCGAATTACTAAGTGGCGTGATGCTAGGTGGGGTACTTGGTCTGATAGGTTTTGTTCGTGTAGTAGCTTGGCACAGCATCTCTCCAGCGATGTATGGGCCGCATTGGTTAATGATTGCTAATACCGTAGGCTGCAGCTTGCTAGGTGTGGTACTTTGGGGTACGCTTAGTGGCTCGATGCTACCCATTGTACTTAAAAAACTCGGTGCTGACCCGGCTGTATCTTCTGCCCCATTTGTAGCTACGTTGGTTGACGTGACAGGTTTAGTCATCTATTTTAGTGTGGCCTTGTTGTTTTTAAGCGGCACTTTGTTGTAGTTGATCGCAGATTACTGGTACTGTAGATTATGCTAATAGTAGATTTGCCTGGAGGGCATATGCATTATAATTTAGCTTCATTTAATTGTACTTCTACGTTCTGTGCGCTGTGTTTTTTCTTATAGAGTAGGTATTTTAAACTCAAAAAACAAAGAACCTATTTTTTATAAGCAAGGGAGAATAATTTCCTGCCGTGGAAATTATAATTTCCTACTGTGAAAAATAAATTTGCTGCATAGGAAATTTCAGCGTGTATTTCAGAATTGTTTTTTGACAGCAATAAAGACAGTAAAAACGATAATTCTCAAAATGAAATTGACAGAATTAGCTTCTTTTTTCCCTTGTTCAAATGTCGAGTAGATTGCTGCAGCGTTGGATACCAACAACTTTGTACCTTGTACAATGTCTCATCAAATGGTTCATGCTCAGCATAGAACCTCTGCATTCTTGGTCTGCTTTGTTTCATTGTTGGAAACCCTTACCTCGCAAATTCATTGATGGCTTTTACCAAATCTTTCGCTACAAAGGGTTTAGTGAGATAGGCTTGTGCGCCTAGGGCTAGACCTTTTTCTTTGTCATTTACATCGGCCCAGGCAGTCAAAAATATAAAAGGGATATGCTGAGTAGCAGGGTTGCTACGCACTTGTGTAATCACATCAAAACCATTTAAACCTTCCATCATTACGTCACAAATGATGATATTGGGTAGTTCATTAGCTAATGCAATGCCTTGCTCGCCATTACTAGCTTGTAGCACTCTAAAGCCATATAAGCCAAGTATTGAGCTGATATTTTGCAATAAGTTTTCCTCGTCTTCAATCACTAAAACAGTGGTGGGTATACTCATGTTTCTTACTGTTTAGAAAATATCTCTCGCAGAAATCGCCGAAAACGCAGATATTTTTAGTATATTCTGTAAATTCTGCGAGCAAATTATATTTTGTTATAAGGCAATTTTACAGAGAAAATGGTACCTGCATCTAACTTACTTTTTATGGTAATGCTACCACCATGTTGCTGCACAAAATATTTTACCACAACTAAGCCCATACCTGTGCCTGCAATGTTGGCTACATTTCTACCACGAGAAAAAGACGCAAAGAGTTTTACAATATCTTCTTGGTGAATACCAATACCAGTATCTACCACTGAAATAGTAACATAACTATTGCTGTAGCGTACACGCAACGTAGGCGCAGGTTGGTTGATAGAATATTTGAAAGCATTGTCTAGTAAATTTTGCAAAATGTGGCGCAACATTTTAGTATCTACAGGTAGTGGTTGCGCTTGGCCTTTGGTAGCAATGGATAAATGTCTGCCATCTTTCCAAGGCTGATAAGCATTGCTAGCAATTTTGCTGATAAAACTTAATAAGTTGGTAAGTTCAGCATGAAAGTCAATTTTGCCTGCTTCTATTTTACTTACCATAAGTAAGTCGTTCGTAAAAGCCGTCATGCGTTCTACTTCAGTAATAATTTGTGTGGTAAATGGTGTAATGTCGCTTGCGGGCTTACCCACTTCAAGCATCATTTGTATAATTTCTGCACCAGAAGATATTACCGCTAATGGTGTTCGCAATTCGTGCGATACCATATTTACAAAGGCCGACTTTAAATCGTTCAACTCTTTTTCACGCTTTACCACCTCAAGCAGGTTTTCCTCGAGGTGTACTTCGTTGGTAATATCGTTTAAAATTGCCACTATGCCTTTATCGTTTGTAGGGCTTTTTATGCCTTCTGTTACATGATACTGGAACCATTTTTTACTGCCATCTTTTTGAGCAAGTTGTAATCTGCCTTTTGCATTGCTAGCAGTGTTACCAAGTACTGCAAATGCTTGCTTATAAAACTCATAGTTTTTAATACCTATTAAGCCAAATAAATTGTCATATTCAGGATTGTTACCAAAATCTGCCCATACTTTGTTTAAAAAATCTATGCGTAATTGGTCATCAGCTAGTACTACCACTTCCGTCAAATTGTTCAATACGTGCGTATAACTTGCAATGGTTTGCTGCAATACTATCGCACTTTGTTTTGTAGCAGTAATATCGATACTATATTTTACGACATAGGTAACGGTATCTTCATCGATAGATATTGGATATAAAATATGCTGCCACCAAGTGCTATCACCATTTTTTGCCAGTCGCTCTTCTTCAAAACGTACGGCAGTTTGTTGGTTTATTGCTTGGTTAAAGCATTCGGCTTCTTGCAAAGCGATATTGGCAGGTAAATTGTAAAAATTACAATACTCGAGCGATGTTTTACCAATAATTAGTTTACGTTTATCTGCGTTTGGCAAACTTATTTTATTGATAAAAAGATAACGTTTTTCGGCATCAAAAATTGCAATAGGTACCGAAATTGTTTCTAACACCTTTTCGAACACAGGTAGCAAATGCACGTTACCAGCTTTGGCTAAATGTGAAATGGTGAGCGGCTTGTAAAGCCATAAATGACCAACAATGGCTTCATTAATAATTAATGGGAAATAATCTCTTAAGTAAGTAGTACCATCATACAACACCACTTTTTCCTGCGATACAGGCTTGGCTTCTTCAACAATTTCTTCAACTCGGTAAATAAATTTTGAAGGATTTTTAAACAAAAAACTAGGCGCAAAACTGCTGTTTGAACTTGGCTTGCCTACTAGTTCTTCTGGAGACATTGCTAGCTTAAATAATTGGCAAAAGCTATTATTCACAAACTCTATATGCCTATCAGCAGTTTCTATTAACACGGCATCAGCTAGGCTATTAAATATGAGCTGCTGCTTTTGTTTATGCAATAAATATTGATATGTATTGGATACATCCATTCAGTTTCTGTAATTATTTCCGCAACACTTTAGCTATCAACTCAGATTTGGTACGCACGCCCATTTTAAAATACACATTTTTTAAATGGTCGTTTACCGTAGTGGCAGATATGCCTAATGCTATAGCAATCTCTTTGTAAGTAAGCCCTTTTAGCAACTCGTTTACTACGCCCGTTTCTCTAGGGGTAAGGTTGGTTAAATGGTCTTCATATCTTTCTTGTGGCTTGTGAATTTTTCTAAATAATTTCATCGCCACATCGGGTGTAATTAACGCACCACCACTTCTTATAATATCTATGTTTTTGCGCAATTCATCTATTTTAAATGGCTTTAGTAAATAGCCATTGGCACCACGTTGAATGCAATCGAATATCACTGCATCCTCATCATTACCTGTAATCACTACCAAATGTACATCGGCCCATTTTTCTCTGATAAACGTAATACCTTCTAATCCAGAAATCCCAGGCAAGCCTAGGTCTATGAATACTACAAATGGCTCATCGAGCGTTGCTCTTTTTTCTAAAAAATCTTCCATGCTATTGCATGAAAAAGTAATCAGTAAATCTTTTTCGAGCTCAATAAACGCCTCTAAGTTTCTTCTCAGCGAGCGGTCGTCTTCTATTATACCTACTGTAATCATGGTTTAAAATTAAGTAGTTTCAAATAGGATGTTGGACTTTAAAACGAGACTTTGTTATGCGTTTCTTTTTTGGAATTTGGTTTTTCAAAAAAATGGTTTTTCAATGGATATTGGACAAAGGACTTTTTTAATTTGAGCTTTTTAGGTATTGGAAAATACGTTTAAGCTTTTCTAGGATATTAAACTTTCGTAATTCATCAATTGGTTCATTTAGTTCTTCTACAATTTGGATTTTCTAATAAAAGTGTCCTTTGGTTTTGTTCAAGGATATTGGATACGTCGTTGGATTTTAAGGGTTATTGAATAATGGTTTTTATATAGGATATTGGATAGAATCTTTTTATAATTCTGCATTTAAAAAGCTTGTTTTCATAGGGTACTTTTTAAAAACGGGCTTTGAGAATATTGGATTTGTTTCGCTGCTTAGGCGTTGGCTTTCTGAATATTTAACGATGTAAAAATGTTCCGTTTTAGGGCAATAAAAAACCCCTCAAATGAGGGGTATATAATCTATGCCAATAAAACGGGGCTTTTACTTAATAAAGTTGCGCCAAACATCTAGACCAAGTGCGTACACCATGAGGCTTAATAACAGTGCCATGCCACCTATTTGGGCGTATTCCATAAACTTATCACTTGGCTTACGACCCGTAATCATTTCTACAATACAAAATAGCGCATGACCACCATCTAAACCTGGAATTGGCAAGATGTTCATAAAAGCTAGAATGATTGAAAAAATAGCTGTAAGCTCCCAAAAACGCTCCCAAATCCATATTTTAGGGAATGTTTTGCCAATACTAATAACACTACCTAAGCTGTCATTGGCATTTACTTCGCCAGTGAATATTTTCTTAATACCTATGATATATTTAGTTAAAGTTTCCTTACAGCGTTTTATACCAACTGGTATTGATTGGGCAAATGTGTATTTTACCGTTTCGTATGAAAAAAATTGATCAGGCGATTTGGTATAATAGCCAAGTTTACCATCCTTCAATGTCAGCTTAGTGGTTACTGTATCCTTGCCTCTTAAAAAGCGAATGGTAATGGTTTCGTTTTTCAATTTTTTTGCAATTGCTACCACTTCGTTGTAATAAACAGTAGACTGTCCATTAATACTAATAAATCGGTCACCCTTTTGCATCGTTCCAGCTACTATCTTAGCTGAAGCACCTACAGAATCTACCACCGCAGGAAAGCGTACGCCAATAAAATCGGCATTACCCCCATCTTTGGTTAGCTGCTTAGTTAAGTCATTTGGCAATTCAATAGTAACAGTTTGGCTATCTCTTTTTACGGTAAACGTTTTGGCATTTTTAAATACCACATCCGATGTTTCATCGCCAAAATAGGTTACTGGACGATTATCTATGGCAATAATATTATCACCATCTTTTAAGCCTACTTTTTTAGCCAAATCGTTGGTAGCAATACCATATTGCATACTTTTAATGGGCAGCATTTTATCGCCCCAATAAGCAGTAATTCCAATAAAAATCACAATAGCTAGCACCACATTTACTATTACACCGCCCACCATTATAATTAAGCGCTGCCAAGCTGGTTTGCTTCTAAATTCATAGTCTTTAGGTGGTAGTTTCATCTGTTCTTTATCCATACTTTCATCTACCATACCTGAGATTTTTACAAATCCGCCAAAAGGTATCCAACCAATACCATATTCGGTTTCGCCACGCTTTATTTTAAACAAGCTGAAATAAGGATTAAAGAACAAGTAAAACTTTTCTACACGGCATTTAAAAAATCTAGCTGGTACAAAATGGCCTAATTCGTGTAGTACTACCAAAATTGAGAACGACAAAATAAATTGTCCCGTCTGTACCATTACGCTACTCCAATCAATCGCTAATAATGTCATACCCCAAGCCCCGAAAGGGGAAATTTTAAAATTTTTGCAAAGCAAAAATTATTGTTATTAAATATTTGTTTTGCTTCGATAAAAGCTGAAAAAAGAACGAAACGTTGCAGTAGATACTTCGCAAACTCAGTATAAACTTGCAAGTAAAGCAACATTGAAATATAAATGCTGAATACCCTCAACCACTACATTTGAATCAGCGAAGCGGCAAATGTTCTTGCTTCACCGTCGCTTTCGTAATACTGCTGCAAACTAGGTTTTTCTATAAATGCTACCTTGTTTAAAGCTTGCTCTACCACTTCTGTCATATCTAAAAAGCCAATACGATTTCTTAAAAAAGCATATACTGCCACTTCGTTAGCTGCATTTAAAATACATGGCATATTACCGCCTTTGTGCAAGGCTTCTGTAGCGAGTACCAAGTTTCTAAAAGTACGTAAATCTGGCTCTTCAAAGGTTAACGTGTTTGGCTTTTTAAAATCATATCGTGGGAAGTCGCTTGGTATACGTTGTGGAAAAGCAATCGCATATTGAATAGGCAGCTTCATATCTGGCAAGCCCATTTGTGCTTTTACGCTACCATCTTCAAACTGCACCATGCTGTGAATGATGCTTTGTGGATGCACCATTACTTTTATTTGGTCTGGCTTTAAGTTAAACAACCATTTGGCTTCAATCATCTCAAGCCCTTTGTTCATAAGGGTTGCAGAGTCTATGGATATTTTTGCACCCATGGCCCAATTAGGATGTTGTAAGGCGTGGTCACGTTTTACATTGACCAAATAGTTGGGCTTACGACCTAAAAATGGACCTCCACTAGCGGTTAAAATAATTTGCTCAATTTTATTGCGCCCCTCGCCCACCAAGCATTGAAAAATAGCAGAGTGTTCGCTATCAACAGGAATAACAGCCACACGTTTTTCGAGTGCTTTTTGCATTACAATATCGCCAGCCACTACTAAAGTTTCTTTGTTGGCCAAGGCAATGGCTTTCCCATTTTCTATGGCTTGTAATGTAGGTTTTAAGCCTGCAAAGCCCACAATTGCCGCTAGCATCATATCGTAGCAATCCATGGCTGCTACTTCTTCCAAGGCTTTTTCGCCAGCAAATACTTTTACATCTGTACTAGCTAGCGCCTCTTTAACAAGGTGGTATTTTTTATCGTCACCAATAACTACGCAATTGGGATTAAATTTTAAAGCCTGCTGAATGAGTAGTTCGTGGTTGCTTTGAGCCGTTAGTACTTCAGCCGAAAACTTATCTGCATGTGCAGAAATCACGTCTAAAGCTTGTGTACCAATAGAGCCTGTAGAACCAAATATTGCGATGCGTTTTACCATTAGAGTGCAATATAAATACAATAAAATTAACGTTAAGGTAAAGAAGCTGTTAAGAATGTTTTCAAATCATCTGCCAATTGCCTGTCGTTACTTAAACGCGGCACTTTGTTTTGTCCGCCTAGCTTCCCAATATGCTTCATATAGTCAATAAAACCTTGCTTACGAATAGGTACTATTTGAAGGGTTTGTAAAATATTACCACCAATCAAATCATCGTAATACACGTTTTTAGCTCTTAAATTGGTATCAACTGCCAATGAAAAAGCTTGCATATCGGTAGGTGGCGTTTCAAATTCTATCAACCACTCATGGTAGCTTTTGCCATTACCTTGTTGTATCAGTGGTGCCACAGTAAATTCAGTTACACTTACACCAAATTGTTTTGAGGCGCTTAGCAAAGCAGATTCAACTTCTTCGCCAATGACATGCTCACCAAAAGCAGAGATAAAATGCTTGATACGACCACTTACTACAATTCTGTAAGGGTTTAGGCTTACAAATTTTACCGTATCGCCAATGTTATAGCCCCACAAGCCAGCATTGCTATTGATGATTAAAGCATAATTTTCGCCTAGTTGTACATCTTTTAAGGTTAACCTTGTAGGTTGCTCGTTGAAAATTTCAGCCGCAGGCACAAATTCAAAAAAGATACCACTGTTGGTATTTAACAATAATCCTGGCGCTTTTTGTGTATCTTGAAATGCCAAGAAACCTTCGCTAGCAGGATACAATTCTATAACATCTAATTGCTTACCTATGCTTTCGAACAGCTTGGCTTTGTAAGGCTCAAAATTCACCCCACCTTGCACCATCACACTAAAATTAGGAAACAGTTCGCTAATTTTTTTACCGCTTCGTTCTACCAATCGGTCAAAATACATTTGCATCCATGGTGGTATGCCACTTATCAGTGTCATATCTTGATTGATGGTTTCGCCTACAATAGCGTCCAGTTTTGTTTCCCAATCGTCAATACAATTGGTAGTATAACTAGGTAATTGGTTGGTACGTAAATATTTTGGTATATGATGATTAACAATACCGCTCAAGCGACCCGTTGGAATATCTGCAATACGTTCTAATTCGGGAGAGCCGCTTAAAAAAATCATTTTCCCTTTTACAAAAGCATGGTTACCAGTTTCTGCCATGTAGCACAGTAAAGCATTACGGGCAGTATCAATGTGGTTGGGTATAGAATCTTTGGTAATGGGTATATATTTTACGCCGCTTGTTGTACCGCTTGTTTTGGCCAAATAAATAGGCTTGCCCTTCCACAGTACGTTGTGTTTACCTTCTTTGATGAGAGCGATGTAATCTTTGATTTGCTCATAATCTCTGATGGGTACAGCTTTAGTGAAATCGCTGTGAGAGTGAATATTTTCAAAATGGTGGTCTTTACCAAACACGGTATTACCGCCAACTTTTAGCAGGTTTTTGAAAATCGCTTCTTGGTCTTGCAAAGCCGTGTGCGATTCTTTAATAATCTTTTTATGGATATAGCTGGCAAATGGTTTTGCCAACAAAGACTTCAAGTTCATGCGGATTTAATAAGTTGTAAATGTAAACGATGATTTTAAAGAAAGCAAAGATTAAAATAAATGTTACGCTTATTTATATTATTTATGGTATGTAATTATGATACACCAACATAAAATTTACTTACTTAAGCTGTAAACAATATCCTCACCTTCTTTAAAAATAGCAGGATAAGGCAAAGTAGTACCTGAAACAACGATACAATCTACCTTATCTACTTCAGAAATTGGCTTATATCTAGTACTTTCTTTTATAGAAGTATAATAGTTAAACCGTTTGTGATTTAATGAATAATAATAAACCAAGCCAGGCACAAAATAATAAAAGGTAGGGGAATAATTATATACACTTTCAATATTATTTTTCATTAAAACGTCAGATAGTTGCTTTACCCTTTTATCTAAAACTTTACTCCAATTCATAAACGAGCCCGTATAAGCTTGATAAAAACTTGCAACCGAAAAGCATACAGCAAGCGAGATAGTAATTATTTTTTTTGTCCTCAAAATATTACATAATAAAATTATTGTAGAAAAAGGCACGAGAACTAAATAGGTTAAAGCCCGTTCGGGCGGGAAAATATGCGTCAACCATTTAATTAAAAAAATGGAAGCCATAAATACTAAATTAATGATTATCAAGAATTGATATTTTTTGGCACTAGCAACGAATAGTAATATTATATTAAGTAAAAACAGGATATAAAAAGTATACCACCATCCTCCATAAAATTCAGAATAACAATGAAAAGGTAAATCATGTAGCGCCAAATATGATGTATTTGCTATGCTTGCATCTAGGCCGAAACCAATGCCTGTACCTAACAAAAAAGGAGAAATTAAAATTCCACTTAACAAAATAGACAAAAAACTGTAGCAAAAAACTTGCAGTAGTAAAGCATATTTCTTATGCAATACAAGGTATAGCACCATAGCAATGCTACTAAATACAATGAAATAAATATGACTCAAAATTGAGTAAGTAGCTAAGGCATTTAGCGATGAAATACCAAGCACTTGAAAAAATGTTAATCGTTTTTCAACCAATCTTGTTACGCTATAATAAATACATACTAGAAAGAACATATTAACCATTACACCCCGTGCATACAGCATATAATAGACTGAAACAGGTAAACAGGAAAATATGACTACACCACAAAGTGCAAGCCAATCCTCTCTAAACATCTTTTTTACGATAATAAAAACCAATACACAGGTAAATTGCCCAAATAATATGACGCTTAAACGTATTGTGAATGCATTAATGGGTAAAAACTTGAGCAATACACTTGTAATAATATTATGCAAAGGATAATTGTTGTATGCAACAAAGGAATACAACACATTTTTACTTAAGAAGTAATTGTAATTCCAAACCTCATCGTATTGCAAAGCGAATATATCAGATATTAGAACACTTCTTACAAAAATGATACATAGTAGGCAGAGCAATATAATGCTACTTTTTTTAGAACTCGAAGTCAGTTCTTCAATCCAAAATTTAAAGTGACCATGAAATTTTGTAGAAATTTTTGTTAGTACCCGCATAATATGCGCTTTGTACCAAATACAAAGTATTAATGCTACACCAGATAGAATAGTTATTAAAAAACTCAACTTTTGTAATACTAAAAATTTAGATACAGGGAAATATTTACTAATTAAAGTAGTACGCAAATCTTCTCTTTGAATTTCGTGTAGTGCTATAGAAATTAATGTCTCATAGCTCATTGCTCGTAAAAAAAACCAATTACTAGTTAATAATACCAGCACCATTATTCCTAAACCATAGCAAACTGAAATTATAATTTTATTGAGCATTCAATGCAATTTTCAAAAGTCTAAAATAAAGAATAAGGGTTTTCATGGCTCTAAATTAATAAACGGGCTTATTACATATGCTTTTTTACTTATTATTTGCTTAATTCCTGTTATCCAAACGCCTATTAACATGACAATATTCGTAGATAAACCTTTACGCGAATTTTCAGCATAAACTTAAAAGCCGCCTCATGTACTGAAGCGGCTTTCATCTCATTTTATTAATAATTAATTGGTCTTATGGGTCATCATGGCAACAAAATCATCAAATAAATAACGGCTATCGTGTGGGCCAGGTGTGGCTTCTGGGTGATATTGTACGCTAAATGCAGGCTTATTTTTTAAACGAATACCTTCTATGCTGTTATCATTAAGGTTTAAGTGCGTCACCTCAATATTATCGTGGTTTTTAACTGCTTCGGGATCTACACCAAAACCATGATTTTGAGTAGTAATTTCACATTTGCCCGTAATAATATTTTTTACAGGATGATTTAAGCCTCTATGACCGTGGTGCATTTTAAAAGTAGGTATACCATTTGCCAAAGCCAATAATTGATGACCTAAGCAAATACCAAACACAGGTTTATCTTCTTGCAAAATATCCTTAATAGTAGCTACGGCATAAGGCATAGCTGCAGGATCGCCTGGGCCGTTTGAGAAGAAATAACCGTTAGGATTAAATTCCTTTAAACGAGCAAAAGGCGTTTTAGCAGGATGCACACGTACATGAGCGCCGCGATCAACTAAGCAATTTAAAATGTGCTTTTTTATACCAAAATCTAGTACTGATACTTTGATGGCAGCATTTACATCGCCAAGTTCATATTCTTCTTTTGTGCTTACAGTACTAGCAAGTTCTAAACCATCCATATCTGGGCAACTTGCTAATTGTGCTTTCAACTGCTCTACATCTAAAATATCTGATGAAATAATGCAGTTCATCGCACCTTTTTCACGCACATGCGCTACTAAAGCCCTAGTATCAATATCTTCAATGGCCACTATTTTATTCTCAACCAAGTATTTTTCTAATGAGCCACTCGCTTGAAAACGGCTAAATAATTCTTCTAAATTTCTAGCTATTAAGCCGCTTATTTTCACAGAATCACTTTCTACATCAATAGGCTTTACACCATAATTCCCCACGTGTACATTGTTCATAATCAATACCTGACCAGCATAACTTGGGTCTGTAAATACTTCTTGATAGCCCGTCATGCCAGTGTTAAAACAAATTTCGCCTGTGGTAGTATCTATGAAGCCAAAAGCTTTACCATGAAAAACGTGCCCGTCGGCCAGAACTAAAATTGCAGGTTGTTGTGTAGTAGCCATTAATTATTTATGATTTTTAATTGATGATTTCTGATTTTGATGATTGTTTGATTATCGCTAAAGCCAACAAACTTTAGGTTGCACAAAATTTTTGCAAATTAAGCCCGATATTTTTAAACAATACCTATTTATATGTAAAACTTATACCCAAAATGAAAAAATTGTTACGTGATATGTAATAGAATAGACAGTTAGTTCGCAACTAATTTCAGACATTAACAAGCTTGCAGACTTAGTTCCAAATGAGAAACAAAGTTGTAGAAGGCTATTGCCATGAAAGCAAGTATGTATATTGCGGTTAGTGATCAATTATAATTTTGAAAAATGGAAAAAGTAAGTATTGCCGAAAAACTACATTTATTTTCTGAATATTGGAGTCCAAAAATTGTTGGTGAACTCAACGGCCAGCATATAAAACTTGCAAAGTTTCATGGCGAATTTGTTTGGCACAAGCATGATAACGAAGATGAAATGTTTTTAGTAATTGAAGGCGTTTTAAAAATGGAACTTAGAGACAAGACAATTCTTATCAATAAAAATGAATTCCTAATTGTTCCAAAAGGAACTGAACATCGGCCTGTTGCAGAAAAGGAAGTTTCTGTTATGCTATTTGAACCTTCATCAACCTTAAATACAGGCAATACTGAAAATGAATTAACAAAACACGTTCTTGAAACGATATAGAATACCGAAGAAATCTCTAAGTAAGATTTGTTCAATGAAGTATAGTCAACTAACCTTATTTTATACCACGTCATTTAATCTAAAAGCTTTCGAATAATATTGGTTGATATAATTATTTGTTTTAGATGCTTCGAGCCTAAGCATTACAGTCAAAAGTTAAGGTGCCAAACTTACCCTTACACTGAGCCCCGCCCTTGTATTGATGGTAGGTGCAGAGGTAGAGATATAT